>JAHIWF010000208.1 GCA_018815555.1 Spirochaetota bacterium
CTCGGGGGTTCCTTCCAGATATGGATTGGGTGGGGTAGTATCACTAACCGGAGCATACACGCCGCCATGGCCGGTAGCCCACAGTCGGTACATCAGATCCTTATTAAAGCTTTCTTCGGCTGCAGCCTGAATGGTACGCAGCATGGACTGGTTTTGCTGGTATAGATTCAGCATGGCCAAAGCCGCAACCAGGACAGTCCAGGCTAGTACCAATAGCGGAAAAATCCAGCGTATCCGGGAGTGCTTCCAGGAGCCAGCACCAGTACTTGCCTGCATGTCTCATCCTGTCTGATCGGTCTTGTTTTAATTATAGGTAAAAGTCGATGAAAATAGAAGTATACTGGGGGGATTTTTTTCGGCCAGTTGCTGTACTTGGCCCTTCTGCATTATAATAATAGTCTGCGTTTGCCGCCCTTTTGGGGACGGCCTACCCGCAAAAAAGGAAGGTTTATGAAAGCAAAGACCATCGTGGTTGCCCTGGGCGGCAATGCCCTGATCGAAGAAGGCACCAAAGGTACCATCGAAGAACAGTTTGCCAATACCCGCAAGAGTATGGCAGCCATCGTCGGCCTGATTAAAGAAGGCCATCATGTAGTGCTCAGTCATGGCAATGGCCCGCAGGCCGGTGTGCATCTGGTGCGCAATGAAGTAGGCTCCACCAACGGTGCCGCTCCTTCGCCGCTCAATGTAATTGTGGCCGATACCCAGGGGTCAATCGGTTACATGATTCAACAGTCGCTGCACAACGCCTTGCTTAAAGCCGGTGTGAAAAAAGACGTGGTCACTGTGGTTACCCAGGTTGTGGTGGACAAGAATGACCCGTCCATGAAGAACCCGACCAAGTATGTTGGTCTCTACTTCAAAGAAGCTGATCTGGTAGCCTGCAAGGAAAAAGGCTGGGTAATGAAGGAAGATCCGGGCCGCGGTTACCGCCGTGTTGTGGCCAGCCCAATTCCGGTAGATGTTGTAGAAAAAGAAACCATTCATGAACTTTTAAACAGCGGTAAAGTTGTTATCGCGGTAGGTGGCGGTGGTGTGCCGGTATGCCGCGAGGCTGACGGAACCCTCGAAGGCGTTGACGCGGTTATCGACAAGGACCGCGCTTCTGCACTGCTGGCCAGCCAGATTAAAGCTGACGAGCTGCTTATCCTTACCGGTGTGGACAAGGTTGCCATAAACTTCAAAAAACCGGACATGCAGGTGCTGGATAAAATGACTGTTGCCGAAGCTGAAAAGCATCTGGCCGACAAACAATTTCCGGCCGGTTCGATGGGCCCCAAGGTGGAAGCCGCCATCGACTTTATCAAGCTGGGCGGCAAGCTAGTTATAATCACCAGTCTGGAAAAAGCCCAGGCTGCCGTGGACGGCAACGAAGGCACCCGCGTCATTCCCTGATGTATAGTGACCCGCCGCCGACAGTCAGCTGTACCGCCGGCAGCGGATATAGGTAAGCTGAACTAGCTGCTGCGCTGTATCAGCCTGCAGTAAAGCCCGATCCATCATGTGGTGGACCGGGCTTTGTCTTTTTTGCTTGAACGCTTTATTCTACCGTAACACTCTTGGCCAAATTACGCGGCTGGTCCACGTCTTTACCCAGCTCCAGCGCACAGAAGTAAGCGAACAATTGCAGCGGTATGATCATCGTAAACGGCTGGAAGCGTGAATCGCAGTCCGGCACCGGAATAAAATCATCGGCGATTGCCGCCACTTCAGTATCCTTTTCGCTGGCTATGGCGATAACCGGACCGCCGCGGGCTTTTATTTCCTTCATGTTCGTTATGGTTTTTTCGCGCAGGTGGTCGTTGGGCACCAGGAACACGCTCGGTGTCTCCGGGCTTACCAGGGCTATCGGGCCGTGCTTAATTTCGCCGGCGGCATAGCCCTCGGCATGGATGTAGGAAATCTCTTTCAGCTTAAGCGCGCCTTCCAGGGCGATAGGGTAGAGCAGTCCGCGTCCCAGGAACAAAAAGTCCTGGTTATGGGCATATTTTTTGGCCAGCACCTGTATCCGGTCGCGCTGTTCCAGGGCTTTTTTTACCAAACCGGGAATATCGCGCAGCTGTTGCAGGAAGACGGCGCCTTCATGGTGCGACATGTCGTGCATGCGGGCCAGGCTGAGGGTAAGCAGATAAAAGGCGGCCAGCTGGCTGGTAAAGGCTTTGGTACTAGCCACGGCGATTTCCGGGCCGGAGTGCACGTAGATGCCGCCGTCGCTTTCGCGGGCTATGGTCGAGCCGACCACATTGCAGATTCCCAACACGGTGCCGCCACGGCGTTGCACCTCGCGCATGGCATACAGGGTGTCGGCGGTTTCGCCGCTCTGGGACACGCTTAAGTACAGAGTTTCCGGCTCCACGACCGGGTTGCGGTAGCGCAGTTCGCTGGCCAGTTCGGCCAGCGCCGGCAGGCGGGCTATGGACTCGATCAGGTGGCAACCAACCAAACCGGCATGCCAGCTGGTGCCGGCAGCGATTACGCGTACCCGCTGTTTGGCATGCAGTTCTTTTTTGCTCAGGTTAAGGCCGCCCAGCTTGGCCATGCTGTATTCAAAATCCATGCGGCCTTTAAGGGCGCGTTCGATAGAATCGGGCTGCTCGAAAATTTCTTTTTCCATGTAGCAGGCAAAGCCTTCTTTTTCGATGGCATCCAGTTCCCAGGTAACGTGGTCTATTTTGGGGTCCACCGCCTGGTCGTCGCTGTCACTGATGCGGAACTCGTGTGGCCACAGCGAAACTACTTCGCCGTCATTCAGGTAGACCACCCGTTTGGTATGTGCCAGCATGGCAGTTACATCGCTGGCCAGGAACATTTCACCTTCGCCGACGCCAACCACCAGCGGGCTGCCGTTGCGTGCCCCTACAATGCGGCCGGGCTCGTCAGCGCAGATACAGCTGATGCCGAAGGTTCCTTTAAGGTGCTTCAGCGCCGCCTTCAGCGCCAGTTCCAGGTCTCCGTCGTAATGGTAGGAAATGAGGTGGGCGATAACCTCGCTGTCCGTTTCGCTTTTGAAGCTGCAGCCGCTGTGCTCCAACATTTCTTTAAGTGCCTGATAATTTTCGATGATACCGTTATGCACGATAGAAATGCGACCGTCGCAGCTGCTGTGGGGGTGGGCATTAGTCTGGGTAACTTCGCCATGGGTAGCCCAACGGGTATGGCCGATACCGCAATGGCCGGCCAGGTCTTTGGGTACCGCCTGACGCAGTGCTGCAATCTTGCCGACTTGCTTTATGACGGTCAGCTCGATGCTGCCGTCGTTTGCAAGATTTTCCTGCTGCACGGCGATGCCGGCAGAGTCGTAGCCGCGGTACTCAAGCCTTTTGAGTCCTTCGACGAGGATGCGCGAGGCCTGTCTAGGCCCCGTGTAACCGGTGATTCCACACATATACTGTCCTTTCTGTCCGTGTTCCTGCCGCAAACCCGCAAAACGTGTGTTTTTAAGGCTGCCGGAAGACGGCACCGGCATGGTCCAATCGCTGTTGCCTGGAGCATGCGCAGACAACACTGTAGCGCAGCCGCCTGCCGGCGTCAAGTTGGCTGATAACGGTTGGCCGAATCCGGGAATCATAACCCATAGCTGTTATAGAATTGACAAAAACACTATTGAAGGTGCCAAACTTTTTTTGCATAATAGGTTGTATGATGAAACAGCACATTTTTTTTCATAACCTTTTTGGACGGATACCTGCCGTGCGAACCAAATCCCGGTCGAGTAAATCGGGTGTTGCAGATTCAGTGGAGACTGAGTCTTCTAAGCTGCAGCTGATATTGGCCGCCAATATTTTTGATACTATTATTGAAGGGATTTGCATTACCGATGCTAACGGCACTATAGTTTCGGTTAACCGGGCTTTTACCGAAATTACCGGCTACACGGCCGAGGAAGCTATTGGCCAGAATCCGCGCGTGCTGAAGTCAGACCGGCATTACCCTTCCTTTTATACCGAGATGTGGCAGAGTATCATCAACCAGAAGCTTTGGAGCGGGGAGGTCTGGAACCGGCGCAAGAATGGAACGGTGTATCCGGAATGGCTGCGTATTGCGGCTGTCAGTTCTGTGCAGGGAGAAATAAGCCATTTTGTAGCAGTATTCCGCGATTTAAGTGAAATTAAGAATCGTGACGATGCGATCAACCGGCTGGCTTTTCATGATGCCCTGACCTCATTGCCCAACCGGGTGCTCTTTGCCGACCGCCTGTCCCTGGCTCTGCGGCAGGCGGAGCGTGAAAAGGATTTGCTGTCCCTTGTGTATATAGATATTAACCGCTTTAAATATATCAATACCAGTTATGGCTATCGCATCGGCGATAACGTGCTGCAGGTGGTGGCAGACCGTATCGTAGAAAGCGTGCGGCGCAGTGATACGGTTGCGCGCATCTCGGCCGATGATTTTATTGTGCTGCTGCCCAAGCTGGACCGCGAAGAATCGGCGGTGCGCAGTGCCGAACATATCATGGAGAATCTGCGCCGGCCGCTGCTCATAGACGGACAAGAGCTGTATCTTGATGCGTCTATCGGCATCAGTTTTTATCCAGGGGACGGTGAAACCGCCGACAGCCTTATTTCCGCTGCCAATGCCGCGCACGGTAAAGCCAAAGATTCTAGCGCCGGCAGTATCCATGTGTATACGCCGGCGCTCAATACCCGCATCCTCAGGCGCATGTCGCTGGAAAGCCGCCTGCGCAAGGCTGTCGAGAGCCGTTCGTTTGTGGTGTTTTATCAGCCCCGGGTGCTGGCGTCTGATGGCCGTTTGGAAAGTGCCGAGGCTCTAGTGCGTTGGATTGACGAGGACGGCATTATTATTTCTCCAGCCGAGTTCATTCCGCTGGCTGAAGAAAACGGCCTGATTATTCCCATTGGCGACCAGGTTCTGGAGCAGGCGCTGGAAGATCTGCGGCACTGGCATGGCCAGTACCCGGATTTTAGTGTATCGGTTAACTTGTCAGCCAGGCAATTCCATCAGGTAAACCTGCAGCAGCGCATCGAGTCGGCTGTGCGTAACGCCGGGCTGCCGTTTAGCTGTCTGGAGCTGGAAATCACCGAGAGTCTGGCCATGACCGATGTTAACAGTTCGGTGGCCATCATGACCGCGCTCAGTCAACTGGGGATAGCTTTCAGCCTCGATGATTTTGGTACCGGCTATTCTTCATTGTACTATTTGCAGAAACTGCCTATTCAATGGCTTAAGATTGACCAGTCTTTCGTGCGCAATATTCAGGCAACGGATGGCCCTAGCAACAGTATCGTACATACCATCATCGAGATGGCCAAGAGCCTCGGCCTGGGAACGATAGCCGAAGGTTGTGAAAACGATATTCAGCTGGAGTTTTTACGGCAGCGGCACTGTGATCAGATTCAGGGCTATTATTTTTCCAAACCGGTACCGGCCGCCGAGTTCAGTCTGCTGCTGCAAAAGCAGTACCTGCCGTGATTCTGGCCGTACCTGAAGCATCAGCCGCCGCCGATGCAGATAGCCGGATTTTTGTGGCCGCGCCGGCTGGCTGGCCGGAGTTTGCCTTTAGGCATGTTACCAGCACCGGCAGCACCATGGACGAAGCCAGGCACTGGCGCGCCCAGGGCCATCGTAGCGGCTGTGTAGTGGCGGATTGGCAGAGTGCCGGCCGCGGCCGCCTGCCAGGACGCGAGTGGCAGGCAGGTGCCGGGTCCAGTCTTTTATGTACAATCTGGCTGCCGCTGGCTTTTTTTCGGGGGCAGCCGCCTTCGCTGCTGGCCGGAGCGGCCCTTTTAACCACCTTGCAGCCTTTACTTCTGGAGGCTGCCGGCCTTTGTATTAAGTGGCCAAACGATCTGTTGCATGAGGAGCGGAAGCTGGCCGGACTTCTGTGCGAAGCGGCCGGTGATACCCTGTATTGCGGCATCGGGCTGAACCTGAGCCAGACCGATTTTCCGGATACCTACCGCCGGCAGCCGACGTCTTTGCTGCTGGCCTGTGGCCAAGCGCCGGAGCGGGGGAGGGTGGTGGCGGACTTGCTGGTCACCCTGGACAATTATTTGGGCGGCCGGCTGGACTGGCATACTGCACTTAACCGTTATTTGGCCTGGCGGGGGCAACTAGTGGATTTTATCCCGGGAATAGGCGAGGAAGCTGCTGTAGTTTCCGGCACTTTGCTGGAAGTGGCCGCTGATGGAGCCATTTGCATCACCACAGCAGACGGAGTTTATGCCGGGTACTCCGGTGAACTGCATTTGCATCATTCATAATTGCCAGACTGCTTATTGACCAGCGTTCCAGACCATAGTAAGCTGGTTGAGTATGGCTAAAAATTCAGATAAAGCCCAAAGTGGCGACAGCAACATCTTCCAGCGTCTGCTCAGTATCTTTTTTTCGGCCGGTGATGCCGATGCCGAGCGTAAAAAACAGCTCAGGCTGCTGGGCAAAGATCTGGGGCATTCCCGCTTCAAATTTTATAAGCCTAAAACTTTCGAGGCACTGCCAGGCTTAGGGCGTTTTTTTTACGAAGTGTATAAAACTGTCGCGCCGGCCCAGGTTACGCTGAACAATGCTGCCTCCAGCGGTGCCCTTAAGGCTTTTGTTATCGAAAGCTTCCTCGGCAAGGAGCAGAAGGCCATGCTTTCGCGCCTGGAGGATGACTATGTTCTGGATAAAGCCAAAACCCTGAGTGTCAAAGACCTGCAGGAGCAGGTAAAGCAGGACATGATCAATTTTTTCTCGGCTCTGGATGCCGAGCGCAGTGTGCAGATCGATACCGCCTATAATGTGCTGCTTTCCTTTATTAATTTTACCAATTTTGATTATTATTTTCTGCTTAAAAAGTTTGACGCCAATATTACCGAACGCTCTTTTACCTATAATCCGCGATTTGAACCGATTTCGGCCGATTATATTGCCGATGATGTCGCCGATTTTCTGGAAGTATTCCTGGCGCTAAATCTGGAGGCAGACTGGAAGCGTATTTTTGCCGCACTTAAGGAATACCGCAATATCGATGTGATCCAGATTGATACCTGGTTAAAACTTATTCCGGCCCTGAATGAAGTGCGCAAGAGTCAGATTTTGGAGCAGGTAGTGCGGCACGTCAAGCAGGATCCTTATATGCAGTATACTCCCCGCACCGCCGGCGAGCGTATCGTTGAACCGTATATCGACAAAATTAAAAACCAGACTACCTTGCTGATCCAGAAAATCGCCCAGGAGCGGCGGGGCAGCAAGATAGAAGAACTTTCCAAGGCTGTTTTCGGTACTACGGTAATCCTGCGCATGAAAAACTATACCGAAAAAGCCAATATGGTGTTTGCCAAAAAAATGCTCGGCGGTTTTACCCAGACTGCCGCCCTCAATTATCTGAAAGCCTATCTGATGGACTACTTCAAGAAAGATATCCGCGAGCTGGTGGACATTTTACTGATACGCGGCCAGTGGGCCACCAACATCCAGTCACAGCAGCTCTCCGATGCCTACCATGCCATGCTGGAAGTGTCCGACCTGATAATCCAGTTCGATGAAAACTTGGCGGAAGACGGGGACCAGGGCAGCCGGCTGCGTGTTGCGCTGAATAAAAGCGACCGTGACAAGGACGCACTTAAATATGTGCGGCAGATGCTGAAAGATATCAACGACAAAGCCGCAGGAATAATATCCAAATCGGCCATTAATCTGATTGCCATTGGACGCCATCTGCGCAGTATGATCGATGATCTGTCCAAACCGCACCACGAAATGATACTAAACTGGCGCGAAATCGAGAGTGTGTCCGGCAAGCCGCTGCGTGATTACATTACCGAAACCTACAAGAAAATCTACTACATGGTTCAGCTACTGCAGTTCTACGTCAAGGAAGACAAGGAATAAGCTTCAGCGCGACTAAGCAAGCGTTGCGGTATCCTGGCATGAATCAGTACATCCTCACCTTCATGATCCTCGGACAGTATGGTCGCTTCCCGGTATAAAAGCGAAACAAAGGCATAGTCCTTGGCGGGGATACGCAGCTGCATTTCTTTTTCGCCGCTGGTCAGGGCCGTTTCGATGGCAGCCATCAGTTCGCCCAGACCTTCTCCCGTATGTACCGATATGAAAATTGCCTCCGGATAACGCCGCTTCAGGAAATCCAGCGGACTGCGATCTTCCAACCGGTCAATTTTGTTGTACACCAGAATTGAGTGGGCCGCCTGTATGCCTATCTCCTGCAGCACTTCCTGGGTGGTTTTAAAGTGTTTTTCATGCTCCGGGTCGCTGGCATCCAGTACATGCACCAGAATATCTGCTCCGGCGGCTTCTTCCAGACTGGCTTTGAAGGCTGCTACCAGACGGTGGGGCAGATTCCGGATGAAGCCGACTGTATCGGTCAGCAGCACGGTGCCGCTTTTGGTATTCATGCGCCGCGTGGTAGGGTCAAGAGTGGCAAAAAGCTTGTCTTCGGCCATAACCTCGGCGTTGGCAATGCGGTTGAGCAGGGAGGATTTTCCGGCATTGGTGTACCCGACTATGGCTGCGCGCGGTATGCCTACCCGTTCGCGCCGCTTGCGCTGGGTAGCCCGTACTTTACGTACTTCGACCAATTCTTCCTCAATAAATTTTATCTGCTTGCTGATCTGTCGGCGATCCAGTTCGAGTTTGGTTTCGCCTGAGTCCTTGGTGCCGTAGCGGCCGCCCTTCTGACGGTTAAGGTCATTGTAGGCATGAGTAAGCCGCGGCAGACTGTATTGCAGCCGTGCCAGTTCTACCTGGAGGCTGGCTTCACGCGTTTGGGCCCGGCTGGCAAAGATCTTGATTATCAGTTCGGAACGGTCATAGACACTTATGCCGGCCAGTTCTTCAAAGTTGCGCTGCTGGATGGGACTCATCGTGCGGTCAAAAATAATGGAATCGGCATTTGCGGCCTTGGCCGTGTTAACAATTTCATCTGCCTTCCCGGTGCCTACCAGAAGGGCCGGGTTGCGGTCGCGCAGTTTGACCAGCATAGTGCCGCAGCACTCAATGCCCAGGGTCTTGGCCAGGCTCTGCAGCTCCGCCATCAGACTGCGGGCTTCCAGCTCGGGGGTGTCTTCGTCCTGTATGCCTATAATCAAGGCGCGTTCCGCCGGTGCGGCGGTATCCTGCATTTCTTTCACAACTGTATGCTATCCTGAAAGCTGTATACACGTCGAGTGGAGAAGTCGGGTAAACCAGAATCTGAACACGCCAGCGCTACTGTTTCGGTCAAAAGGCAGTAATAGCCGGTCCCGGATAATAGTCTTCCAGTTGGTATTTTTGGAAAATTGTTAGCAGGGTAGCGTCAGAGCGCATTTCATTCAATGCTTCATTCCAGGCTTGCACGATGGACTCAGGCGTATCCAGAGATACACCTATGTACAGCTGGGCGGTCAGGAAGCTAAGTTGTTCGCGAACCTCTTCGATTGAATGTCCGGCTTTTTTGACCAGGGGGCCTATGCCGTCTTTAGAAGCGGCAATTGCATCCAGACGGCCAGCGAACAACATGCGGATAAGGCTTTCATTATTGACCTGCCGGCTTAGATTGGTAAAGCCGAGCGTGCTTAATATCTGGTCTCGAATATCATTGTTGTATACACCAATGGACCTGAGCTGCCGGGCTTCATCCAGATTGTTAAGCTGGAAGGAAGCTGTTGCCAGAGAATATAGTAAATAGGTATTTTCGTAGATCGGACCTATCCATTGATACGCTTCGTTTCGTTCGGCCGTTCGTCCCATCGAGAACAGCATGACCAGAGGACCGGAATTCAGGCAGTTAAGCCCGCGCACCCAGGGAACAAGCTGGATCGGATCGGAATTTGCCACTCTGCGCTGTATTTCGCGGACAATTTCTACTGACAGGCCGGTAAGCCTGGAATTGCTGTCGAGATAATTGAGTGGTGGGTCTTCTTCTGTGTATATAGTCAAATTTTGAGCGGATATAGAAAAATTGAAAATCAACAAGATGAAGAAAACAAGGGTGCGCTGCATTACTGTTGTTCCATTCCTATACTATAACATACAACGAAGTTTAGAAAAGCTCAATAAATATATTTATATAGATTTATCAGAATTGGCTGAAAGAGTTTGAAAAATGGTTGACAGGTTTTTTTTAATATGGTATAAGGATACCACAATGCTTAATAACAGTGTGATTCATTTTTCCGATGCCGCCCTCATTGCCGTTCATGCCCTTGCCAGTCTGGCGGCAGCTCCGGGCAGACTGGTGCAAACCCAGGAATTGGCTTCAGCCATCGGAGCCTCTGAACATCATCTGGCCAAGGTCATGCAGCGTCTGGTGCGTTCGCGCTTAGTTCGCTCGGTAAAAGGTCCTTCCGGCGGCTTTGCCCTGGCCAAGCCGGCAGTGGAGATAAGTTTTAAGGAAACGATAGAGGCAGTGGATGGCCAGCTGGCTGAGAGCTTTTGTCCCTTTGCCACCGATCATTGTTCTCCAGAGAATTGCATTTTTGGTCAGGAGATAGCCGAGCATGCCCATCAGCTGCTGGATCACCTGAGTAATCGCACGATCGCCGATATTCAGGTTTAACGGATGCCGTGTAGTACCGACGAGTGCTATTTGTGTTATAGTGGTAATTAAGTACCTAAATATTGATTATATGCTGGACTGCAGCATAGGCTGCGGATACTGAAAGGAGTCAGAAATGGCAAGCAGAACCATTATCGAAATTAATGAAGACCTGTGTGACGGTTGCGGTCTTTGTGCTCAGGGTTGCCCGGAGGGTGCTTTGCAAATCATTGACGGCAAGGCCCGCATGGTAGGGGACAGTCTGTGCGACGGACTGGGGGCCTGTATCGGCGATTGCCCGCGTGGCGCTATTGCCACGATCCAGCGCGAGGCTGAAGAATATGATGAAGAAAAGGTAATTGACAATATAGTACCCAAGGGGAAGGCTACCATTATGGCGCATCTGCACCACCTGTATTCACACGGGCAGGACAGCTGGTACCAGCAAGCGCTGAAAGCCCTGGAAGCACGTAAATTTTATATTCCGACCGAAGAATTGCCCCATCAGAAAGCCGCTGCCGAAAAAACTGCAGCGACCGCCGGCTGCGCCAGCGGCGGCTGTCCGGGATCTGCCAGCCGTACTTTTTCAGCCATGCCCGGAACTGCCAGTGCGGGCGGTGGTATCGGCGGGATAAGCGCCGGGTTGGCGGCTTCTGCCGGTGGTGGCAGCCAGCGTTCTACGCTGGAACAGTGGCCGGTGCAGCTGCACCTGATAAATCCGCGCGCGCCGTATTTCCGTGGTGCCGATCTGCTGATAGCCGCCGATTGTACGGCCTTTGCCTGTGGTGCCTTCCACCAGACCCTGCTGCGCGGCCGAAAGCTGGTTATCGCCTGTCCGAAACTGGACAGCGGCCGGGAGATATACATCGACAAGCTGACTTCGCTGATACGCGATTCCGGCGTCAGTTCGATAACGCTGGCCATCATGGAAGTGCCCTGTTGTAGCGGCCTCAAGCGCATGCTGGACGAGGCAATCGAAGCGGCTGGTGCTGCCGGTGCGGCCGTTCCGGTGTCCACGGTGGTGGTCGGCATTGAGGGTGGTACGCTCAACTGGCTGTAAGAGTTTTATGGCCTCGGAAACTGGAAACAAGCCGGCGTAGCCGGTTCTCCGGCCTGTGATGCCGGTATAGAAAACGCGGCGCTGAAACCAGCGCTGCCGGAAAAGAAGGAGTCGTCATGTTCTGTTATCAGTGTCAGGAAGCTATGGGAAACAAGGGCTGCAATGCGGCCAAAGGGATGTGCGGCAAAGAGGCGGCGACTTCCGATCTGCAGGATCTGCTGATTCATACACTTAAGGGTATCGGAGCCTGGGCTTTCGAAGCGCGTGCGCTCGGTGTACAGACTGCCGAAGCCGATGCCGCGGTTATGGACGGCTTGTTCGCCACCATTACCAATGCCAATTTTGATGATGCATACTTTACCCGCAAGGTCGGCGAGGCGCTGCGTACCCGCGATCTGACCCGCGACAAGGCTAAACAGGCCCGTGGCGATACTAAAGACGTATCCTGTGCCGGTTCGGAAAAAACATTGCTGTGTACCGATGCCGCCCTGTGGACCAGTGCGCCGCAGGATTACGCTTCCAAAGCATCCCAAGTGGGTGTTCTGGCCACCGAAAACGAAGACGTGCGCTCGTTGCGCGAGCTGCTTATATACGGGCTGAAGGGTATGGCCGCCTATGCACATCATGCCGCCGTTTTAGGTGTCCGTGACGATACAGTTTTTGCTTTCATGCACAAGGCTCTCATGAGCACCCTTGACGATAGTCTGGATGCCGGACAGCTAACCGCCCTGGTTCTGGAGTGTGGTTCGGTAGGCGTTGCGGTAATGGCCGCTCTCGATTCTGCCAATACTGGAGCCTATGGCAAACCGGAAATAACCAAAGTAAATATCGGTGTGGGCAGCCGCCCCGGTATTCTGGTTTCCGGCCATGATCTTAAAGACCTGGAAATGCTGCTGGAGCAGAGCAAAGACAGTGGTGTGGATATATATACCCACTCCGAAATGCTGCCGGCTCACTATTATCCGGCCTTCAAAAAATACCAAAATTTCTTCGGCAATTACGGCAATGCCTGGTGGAAACAGCGCGATGAGTTTGAAAAGTTCAACGGTGTAATACTGATGACCACCAACTGTATCGTGCCGGTCGACAAGTCTTACGCCGAACGCATCTACACCACGGGAGTAGCCGGGTATCCTGGTGTTACGCACATCGAGGCCGACGCCAAGGGTTATAAAGACTTCAGCAAGCTCATAGCTCAGGCCAAGACCTGTAAGCCACCGGTAGAAATCGAAACCGGCAGCATCACCGGCGGTTTTGCCCACGACCAGGTAGCTGCGCTGGCTGGTCCGGTTTCCGAAGCCATAAAGAACGGCTCGATCCGCAAGTTTGTGGTGATGGCCGGCTGTGACGGCCGCCAGAAGGGACGCGATTACTTTAGCGATTTTGCCAAAGCTTTGCCGCAGGATACTGTTATTCTTACCGCCGGCTGTGCCAAGTATCGCTACAACAAGCTGGATCTGGGCGACATCGGCGGTATACCGCGCGTACTGGATGCTGGTCAGTGCAATGACTCCTACAGCCTGGCGGTAACTGCCCTTATGCTTAAAGAGGCTTTCGGCCTGACCGACGTAAACGAACTGCCGATTGCCTTTAATCTTGCCTGGTACGAGCAGAAGGCGGTGCTGGTGTTGCTGGCCCTGCTGTCGCTCGGCTTCAAGAATATCCATCTGGGGCCAACCATTCCGGCCTTCCTGTCGCCGGCGGTGGTGGATGTTCTGGTTAAGAACTTCGGTATTGCCGGTATTGGCACTGTCGAAGACGACATTGCCCAGCTGGTCGGCTGATCGGGAAAGTAATTGAAAGTAAAAGCCGCTGTCCCTATTCCGGGGCGGCGGCTTTTTCATGGTGATACCGCCCGACACCATATCGTGGAATATCGCCTGTACTTCTGTTTTTTATCACCGATCCGTTCCCTGCCGTGCTGCTTTTTTACTGTTTTTCTGTTTGTACATCAGCTGGTCGGCAGTCTTGAGCAACTTCAGCGCTGTATGCCCGCGGTTTTCCGAAAGAATTGCTAAACCATAGGAAAAAACGATGGTACTTTCCTCATCCTCACAGTTGTGCTTGGTGCAGTCTAGAAGCTTGCCCAAGCGCTTAAGCACGATGTCGGCCGCCTTTCTGCCAGAAGGCAGGAGTATGACGAATTCATCACCGCCGAAACGCAGTGCTGCGTCCTGCGCCCTGATGGCGGCTTTAAGGGCAGTGGCAAACTGTCGAATCATGTTGTCTCCGGCTTCGTGGCCCCGGGAATCATTCACCACTTTAAGGCCATCAAGATCCATAAAAATAAGTGAAAAATCGTTACTGCCGCGCTTGGCTTGCTCGTACATCGAATTTAACAGCAGCATACCGCTGCGTTTGTTGTATAATCCGGTAAGCGGATCGGTTGCCGCCTCGTCGGCCAGGATCTGCATGGTCCGTTCGGTCTGATGGTAATAATCAGATAACTGCCTGGCAAACGGCCGGAACAGGGTGCGGTAGACAATAAGCAGACTGCCGCCAGAAAGCGCGAAAATCATAAACTGCAGGAAGCTGAACAAAGACAGCCTTTTGCTGCTTTCCTGTTCGTATAAATAGGTAATATGATTCATGCCGCTCAGATAGGGGGCTTCGTTCTGCAAAATACTTTGGCGCAGTATTTTCGCCTGTTCACTATCTATTGGCCTGGATTGCTCGGGAAGCGACTGTGCGCACAGATCAAGTACTTGCTGCAGGGTATCGGCCAGGGTCACGAAGTACGGATCGAGGCGGGTAAACGCCGTCGCAATTGCCAGAGGATTTCTGCCGGCTAACTGCAGCGCGGATTCTGGATGCTGTAATATTTCCTGCGACTGTATCCATTCCTCATGGTTTTCAGTCAGCCGCTGATGAACCCTCTGGTAATCTGCCGGACGTTCTTGTTGAGTCAGCAGCAGCGCGTCTTTAACCAATTGCTGGCTCAGCATGCGCTGACGGCCGGCCTTGTTTATCAGGTAACTGTCATTGCGCCCGAGGCTTAAAGCTCCCTGAAAAAGCAGCAGTCCGACAAGCGATACAACCGCCAGAAAGATGAGTGTGGTACGGGCGTAGCGCATGAAAAGCGCGGCCGGGTTAGACGCAGCATGCCTGAATTGCTGTGGCTCCATGTCAATCGGCAAGGCGTTTTTCTCCCTGTAGGCTACGCTTATGGCTCAGGTCTTCACTGACTTCCAGTGTGCCCAGGTATTTGCCGTCGCCATCGCGCAGCGCAAAGTATTCGATGTGTATAAAACGCGGCCCCATGTTCAGCCAGAAGTCCTCATGGTCTTTGCGGCCGTTGCGGAAAGCCTCCAGTATGGATACAACCCTGTCTACACTGCTGCCCGGATGGCAATTACGCACGTCGCGGCCGATGATTGCCGGGCTGCGCGGGAAAATGCGTTTGGGGGAATCGGAGAACCAGCGGACCTTGTCGTACTCGTCCACCCAGGTCATGTCTATGTGAATAGTTTTTAACAAGGCCGAAAGTACCGGGTGGGGCAGGTTGCCGGTTCTTTCACTGAAGGCAGCGGCAGGCCGCTCCTGACTTCCCTGCGTGGTTAATATTTCACTTGCAGTTTTTTGCTGACGTTGTGCTCCGGTCAGCGCGGCGACTGCAGCCTCATTGGCGAAAGCCCAGCCAAGGCCCAGTGCTTCTTCGAACAGCTCGTGGTTTACCGCTGTACTAAGCAGCGGTGCCATAACCGGAAACAGCGCATGTTCTTCGCGGAACAGGTTGGTGTTCAGGTCGAAATATAACTTGCCCAGAACTTTGTTCAGTTTGACCAGGTTCTCACTGCCACGATCCTCGAATACAGGCACGCCTCCGGCAGTTTCAGCTTCATCCAGTAGCAGGTTTAGCTGCCGTAAGCCCTGGCGGATGTCGTCGTGGATATCCCACATCAGGCGAACACAGCGGTATTCCGGATACAGTTTTTCGAAACAGGGAAACAGGATATTTTCTTTCTTGCACAGGTGAATTTCTAGTGCGGACAGTTCGCTGCTGAATTCGGATAGCTGCTGTATAGTCTCGCTGTTCAGACCGCCGGAGTTGACGGCCGCGGCCAGAAATTTTCCCCTGGTCAATATGCGACTTAATCCCTCGTTTTCGGCCATCAGGGCGGCAAAAAACAGATCATCGGCCGCCGGTGTATGACGGTGGCGCAGCAAGGCTGTATGCATCAGGTTGATCAATTTTGCGACCGCCGGTTTTAGCTGCTCGAAAGCAATATTGTCCGCTACCGCCGCATCGACCACCTGCACCAGATCGGTTGGGGTGCTGTCATCCAGCCAGCGCTGTTGCCTACGCACCAGCTCTACTGTACCGCTACCGGCTAGCATGGCATCCAGCAGGCTGCGGAAAACCTGCGCCCGGGTTTCGCTGTTCTGAAGAAATTCTGCCATAGTTTGCTGCTCCTGCCTGATCGCTAATTTTCTTTGCACCGGATCAAAATGCTTAACCCGATGAATAATAAAAGTTGCAATTTTGCAATATGCTATAGTAATAACTATACTGTTTAAAAAAGGAGTACGCAATGAGTGAGTTTTTTGAGAAAGAAGCGGTTTCCGCCGAACGCCAGCAAAAACTAAAATCGATTGTCGAAGCTTTGGCCGGTGGTGCCAGTATTTCATCAGTGAAAAAAGATTTCCACCAGCTCATCAAAAGCGCCGATGCGGTGGAAGTTGCTGCCTGGAGCAAGCGCTGATCGAAACCGGTACCCCGGTGGAGGAGGTGCAAAAACTCTGCGACGTGCATGCCGATCTGTTCCGGGCCGGGTTGGAGAAAGGCGAGCAGCCACAGCGTATGCCGGGGCATCCGGTTCATACCTACCTGGCCGAAAACCAGGTGGCCCGCAAAAAAGCTGCCGCCCTCGCCTCCTTGGTCTGGTTCGGCTCAGCTGCTGCCATCCGCCAAAAAGTTCTGGACCTAAAGAGTATAATCGTACATTACGAGCGGAAAGAGAATCAACTGTTTCCCTTCCTCGAAAGAAGCGGTTTTACCGGCCCTTCCAAGGTTATGTGGGGCAAGCATGACGAGATTCGCGGCGTGTTCCGTGATCTGGAAGCTGCCTGCGCAATGGACGACTCCAAGACAACACGCAAATTGGCCCGCGACCTGGTAAAACGCATCCGCATGATGATCTTTATGGAAGAAAAGATACTGTTCCCCAACGCGCTCAAGCGTTTGTCCGAAAAAGACTGGGTGGCGGTACGGCGCGGCGAGGATGCGATCGGCTTTGCCTGGGTAAAGCCTGGTGCTAGCTGGGACCCGGCTCTGGCTGCAAACCAGGGGCAGGGCATGTATGCCAATTTTAATACGGCCATAAACGCCGCGGATGGCAGTACGGATCAAGCGGGCAGCAGCAGTAGTGCTGTGCCGAGTGCGGCCACTCCAATTCCGCTTTCGGTTGGCAGCCTGCCGCTGGATTACCTCGACCGCATCCTTAAAGCCCTGCCGGTGGATGTTTCGTTCGTAGATGCCGACGACAAAGTTATGTATTATTCCGACTCGCCGCACCGGGTGTTTCCGCGCAGCCCGGGCATTATCGGCCGCTCGGTGCAGAATTGCCATCCGCACAAAAGTGTTGCTGTGGTGGAAAAAATCCTCGAGGCCTTTAAGAAGAAAGAGAAGGACAGTGCCGATTTCTGGATTCAGATGAACGGCCAGTTTATCCTGATCAGCTACAAGGCCATCTATGACGACGCCGGAAGCTATCTGGGTACTCTGGAAATCAGCCAGAACGTAACTGATATTCGGGCTCTTGAGGGACAGCGCCGTCTGCTGGATTGGTAAACGCTGATTCCTGACCTTGCGAACTTATGCTGCCTGCCGGAGCTTGTCTGCCTTGGCCGGCAATATTGGGTCACTAGGTATATAAAAGTAAAAGAGTATTCAAATACCATATTGACGAAATAAAAAAGCAGTAGTATACTTAGGATGTCGGCAGGAAGAGTAGGGCAGGCATGGGGCCTGCAGGTATTCCTCCTGCAACTAAAGGAGTGAACCGTGAAAAAGACAATCAGCGCAACTGTATCCTGGGTTGGCAAGGTAGACTGGGAACTGGAACGATTCCATGGCGACGAGTACTCGACGCATAAGGGCTCTACCTACAACAGTTATGTGGTCGAAGAAGGCAAAACCGTCCTGATCGACACCGTCTGGAAACCCTTTGCCAAAGAATTTGTGGACAACCTGGAAGCCGAAGGCTTGCTTTCCAAGCTGGACGCGGTTATTGCCCAGCACGGCGAAATTGACCATTCCGGCGCTCTACCCGAATTGCTGCGCCGACGTCCCGACCTGCCGGTATACTGCACCGCCAACGGCGTAAAATCGCTGAAAGGCCAGTATCATGCCGATTGGAATTTTCAGGTAGTAAAAACCGGCGACGAGTATGATCTGGGCAACAGTAAAAAACTGGTCTTCGTGGAAGCACCAATGCTGCACTGGCCGGACAGCATGTTCAGTTACCTGACTGGCGACGCCATCCTGTTTTCCAATGACGCTTTCGGCCAGCATCTGGCTACCGAAAAACTGTTCAACGACCTGGTGGACCAGAACGAGCTGTTCCATGAGTGCATAAAATATTACGCGAATATTCTTACACCCTTCTCGCCGCTGGTTATAAAAAAGATCGAGGAAGTGTTGTCGTTTAATCTGCCGCTTTCCATGATAGCCACCAGCCACGGTGTTATCTGGCGCGACAATCCGGCGCAGATCGTGCACAAATATCTGGAGTGGGCTAAAGACTACCAGGAAGACCGCATAACCATCCTTTACGACACCATGTGGGAAGGCACCAGAATCATGGCCGAAACCCTGGCCCGCAGCATCAATGAAGCCTCGCCGGAAACTACCGTAGTGGCGCATTGCCTGTCCAAGTTTGACAAGAACGACGCGCTTACCGACGTGTTCCGCTCCAAGGCCGTGCTGCTTGGCTCGCCTACGGTAAACAAAGGTATACTGACCGCGGTGGCCGCCATACTGGAAGAAGCCAAAGGACTGAAGTTCCGCAACAAAAAGGCCGCGGCTTTCGGTACCTACGGCTGGTCCGGTGAATCAGTACCCTTGCTGACCAAAGCGCTCGGCGAGGCCGGTTTTACGGTAGTTGATGACGGACTAAAAGCCCTGTGGTCGCCTGACAGCAGCAGTATCGAAGCCATCAGCGCTTATGCCCGGGGTTTTGTGGAAAAAATATAATAGAAAGGATATGGAGACCAATGCTGGAGACTGAATACACGTACAGTAGAACTGACGCCTTTGTTATGGAAAAAATTATCGACGCTGAGTATGTGAACATTAACCACATTGTGGTTGCTCCCGGCGAGGCTGTGCCGACCCATGTTTCCAACTCCTGGGTACACCAGATTGTGGTGCGCGGTACGCTAAGCCTGAGCCTGGAAGACGGTGAGTTTAACCATCATCCGGCCGGCAGTGTTGTGGCGGTGCCGTTTAACCTGAAGATGATTATACAGAATCAGGGCAGCGAGACACTGGAATTTTTTGTGGTAAAAGCGCCGAATCCGCGCACCATGTCCGAAACCAAGAAAATCTGAACCATGTACGAGATTATTAGCCGAGACTACGAAAAACTATTTCCTTCCGATCCGGCTCGGGTGGATTTTGCCAGACGGCTAGCCGACGAAGGGCCAGCCGACAGCTTGTCTGCTGGTAAAAAGGCGGCAGACAAGATGCAGAGTGATGGTGGAGTTGCTATATTGGATATAGGCTGTGCTACCGGCGAGTTTGCCTTGGCGCTGTGTGCTGCTGGTTTTCAGGTAACAGGCTGGGAACCGGACAGCCAGCTGTTGGCCAAAGCCCGCGGCCTGCGTACCGAGCTGCCGCCCGGGCAGCAAACCAGGCTGCTGTTCGAGCAGAAAGGTATGCTGGATCTAGAGTCTCAGGCCGCCTATGACCAGATCTATTGCATGGGCAATACCCTGCCGCATCTGCAAAACGCCGGCCGGATTCTGCAGTTTTTGCAAAAGGCCCGACAAGCGCTTAAGCCCGGCGGCCGGCTGGTACTGCAAATAATTAATTTTGCCAGAGTTTTAGGAAAAAGCATACACCATTTTCCGGTAGTGGAAACCGAAGAGATACGCTTTGAGCGAAGCTATACCGAGATCAGCCCGGAAAGCCTTAGCTTTACCATCCGCATCTTCGACAAGGCTGACGGCACCGACAAGACTGCGGCAACCAGTTTATATCCCGTAACAGCCAACGAGCTGAAAAATTTGCTCTGGCAAAGCGGCTTCGGCTCGGTTGCCTTATATGCGGGGTACACTCTCGAAGCGGCTGCTGATGCTTCGCCCCATTTTCTGGCAGTGGCTGAATGAAGAATGCAGGTTTTCGCAGGCAGTTATAAAGGAAAGCTCAGATTGCAGCGGTAGCCATTGGCGGTTTTGCAACGTATGTGGCCTTGTAATTGAGTCGTCAGCACCCTGATCAGCTCCAACCCTAGACCCTGCGCGGCTTCCGCTGAACTGTTTTCTTCGGCTTTACCTGAACCGTTGTCCTGGAACAAACACTGGCAGTTTCCGTTTTCTGTATGTATTACAATACTGATTTTTCCGGTGGTTCTGTCTGTAAAGGCATGTTTGTATGAATTAGTTATTAATTCGTTAAGAATCAAACCCAGGGGAATCGCGCGTTCAAGTGTAATATCAAAAGGTTCAATATCGGTTTCCATGGAAATGTCGCAGGAACTGCGGATTTGGCTATTTTGAACATTGGCGGTAATTTCTGCTATAAAATCCCGAATATTGATGTGCGAAAAAGTATCGCTCTGGTAAAAAAGATTATGAACCGCTGCCATTGAATAAATACGGTCGTGCGCCGTCTGTAAAGCCTGCCTGGCCGCTATCTCTTCACATTGGTAACTCTGCATGGTGAGCAGGCTTGCAACTGTCTGGAAGTTATTCTTAACACGATGGTGTACTTCGCGCAATAAGGCTGATTGTTCCTCCAGGCTTAGTTTCAGGTCGCTGTCCAGCTGGTTTTTCTTTTCTACCATAGCGTTCAATGGAGTCGCGATACCCCGGTATTCTTCCATTTTTAGTGATGAAATATTGATGCTGAGGCCTTCAAACGCGGCTTGTGCAAAATAATTCATGAACACCGTATAGTCGGCCTTGAAATGCTTTTGCAGGCTCTTTCCGGTAAGCATGATACCTACTACCAGAATAGCGGTCAGGAGTAAAATATACAAAACCCGGGTTAGTATCTGCCGGTTCAGTTCTTCTCGCAGCTGCGCAATCTGGGTGCTTATTTCGTCGATATACACACCATAGCCGATATACCAGCTCCACTCAGGAATGGAGCTGACGTAGCTGAGTTTTGGAAGCGCCTGAACATCCGGGAAAGGCGGCACAACGTATTCCATAAAGCCGCCGCCAGCGCTAGCCAGACGTATCAGTTCTTTAACAATATAAACACCGTTAACATCCCTGGTTTCGAGCATGTTCTGGCCGACCATCGGGCCGAGCAGGCTGATGCCATCCATGGTTCCGCCGAAAATGTAGCCATTTTCTTCGATCGTCAGGGTAGAAAGATAGGTAAGGGTTTTCTGCTGCTGGTCGCGCTCCACATCCTCAAGATATTCTCCTGCACCAATAACCCAATCCAGGCCGGGTATCAGTTTCAGGTAGGCAATTTTCGGATGGTTGTTCCTGTCCGAGCCAGGTTTGGTCCAGTTATACTCATAAAATCCTTCCTGCTGGTTGCGGGCCAGTTCCAGCATTTCGGGTACAACCTGTCTACCCTGGTCATCTATCATGTAACTCAAGTTCAGGCCTTCCAGTTCAGGCTTGTCGGCATATAATTCTTCAGTACCGTCAATATTAATAGCAAAAAAATAACCCCGACCGCTAAAGAACCGTATCGGCCGTAAGGCTTCCCGTATTAGTGCCTCAAGCTGTTCTCTTTCGGTCTGTGTTCCAAAATGGTCCAGCAAGTGTGCTGCTATCCCTGTTGCTTCCTGTACCCTCGATTGAACCTCGCTCCGCGTAATGGCGCCACTTTGTACATATTCGACATGGATATAAGCTGCGGTGCTTTCGACAATATTTTTAAGCCAGGCTTTTTTTTCAGAGATATAGGCTTCGCGTTCACGCTCAATCTGTACTGTAAAATCTGTATATTCGATAAATATCCATAGAATGGTAAGCAACATGATGGCTCCGATGCCAATCAGCAGGGTAGCCTTGAGAAAATATACCGAGATCTGAATCGACTTTTTGCTCACAGATTAAGCATAGATTCAGTCTTTTGTATTTTCAAGCTTTTCGTCTGTTTCAGGGTGATAATACGGCTTAACCCCGCTCGACACTGCCGGCGTCTGACGTTATCATCAGTGCATGAATGAAGACCGGAATATTTTACTCGTCGTCTCATATAATGGTGCTGGTTTTGCCGGCTGGCAGCGTCTTCCCGGACGGGAACGTACCGTGCAGGAAACGCTGGAAAAGTGTCTGACCAGTCTCCTGGGCGAAGATATAAATGTAATTGGTGCCGGCCGTACCGATGCCGGCGTGCATGCCGAAGGCCAGGCAGTGAATTTCCGCACAAAGAGTGACCAGAGCCTGGACGAGCTCGGCACCAGGATTAAGGCGGCTTTGCCCGCCGATATCGGCTGTTCAGCCATCCGCGAAGCAGTGCCGAACTTTCATGCCCGTTATCGTGCTCTGGGCAAAACCTATGCCTACCGTCTGCATGATGGACCGGTGGCCGATCCCCATCCCGGTAAAAAAGCCTGGCATGTATCCAGCCCCCTGGATGAAAAAGCCATGCAGCAGGCCGGAGAGCTTTTTACCGGCATCCGCAATTTTTACGCGTTTACCGGCGCAAAGACCGACAGCCGTAATTTTCTGCGCGAGCTGACCGAAGTGCGGCTGGAGCGGAAAAAGCATCTGCTGGACCTGTACTTTAGTGCTGACGGTTTCCTGAATCGGCAGGTTCGCATCATGGCCGC
>JAHIWF010000209.1 GCA_018815555.1 Spirochaetota bacterium
GACCAGGCGATGTGCGCCTGAATGGCCAGATCGTCCTGCTGGTAGGCTTTTACGCTGCCGGAAGATTTTACTTCAACCAGTTTCCAACCGCCCTCCGGCAGCGGCAGCAGCACATCAGCCAAGGCCAAAGCCCGGCCATCACTCAGTGCCGCCTCGAAGATCGTGCGGCGTTCGGCCATTAGCCGCTTGGTATGCTCAAAAACAGCAGGAAAGCCTTCAGCGTCCATATCGACCAGTTCCGCCCGGCCATCGTCATACAGGCCGCGCGCAAATTCACCGACGCTGCGTCCGGAGCTGGACGCGGCTGTCTCGCCTTCGGAACGCAGTTCCGGTCGGTACAGTTCCAGCCACAAGCGCCGGGAGCACTGCCGGAAAGCCATCAGCCGCGATTTGGACAGCAACATCAGGTATTGCCCGGCGTACACAGCGCGAACAAAACATCACTCGGTGCAAAGTCGTTGGCGGCTACCAGATCCTTCTGTACGCTGGTCAGTTTCCAGCCCTGCCCGGCCAGCCGCCCGGCCAGGGCGGCCTCGGTATACCAGTGGTTCCAGAACACGAACTGCCGGATGCTGCCGTCCTGCACCAGTACATGGCGCTCGCCGGACACCGCCTGCTCGCGAAAATAGCGGATCTCCTCGAGCATCAGGTGCGGCTGTTGGCTCCAGAAATCACCACCGGCCGAACTGTGCCAAATGCGACCGTCCTCCTTGCCGTCGGCAAAGGTCGGCCCGAAAACATCGAATACGAAACGGCCGCCTGGTTTAAGCACCATTTTTACTTTGGCCAGTACTATGTCCTGCTGTTCAGGCAGCAACGCACCGAAATCGCAGTAAATCATGTACACCAGGTCGTAACAGCCGTCCAGCTGGTCGTTCAGGTAATCGGCTTGCCGGTAATCCGGGCCTACGGCATCCAGTGCACGCTGCGATCGGGCATACTCAAGCGATCCGGCCGAAATATCCACTCCGACAACCCGGTGCCCCAGCCGTTGCAGCCGTGAAGCATACAAACCGGGGCCACAGCCCAGATCCAGTACATCCGATGCCCGGGCCAACAAGCTGTCCAGCCAGCTTACCGTACGGTCTATCGTTGCCGGTCGGCGGCTGGCTGCATCGGTATCCGGATCAAGATGGGCTTTAAGCAGCTGCTGCGAAATATAGGGGTCAGTCCAGATAAAACTGTCCCCCTTCTGGTATAAACGGAACTCGTTGTCAAACATGCTCACCCTCCAGTAGGGACGACCGCCGGCTTTACTACAGCCTTGCGCTTCCAGCGACCGCCCAGATAGTACCAGGTGGAGAAAATTGCGCCCATAATCCAGCCGGCAGGAATACTCAGCCACAGGCCGTCGGTGCCCAGGCCCAGCGGACCGGACAGCAGCAGGGCCACCGGTATGCGTACCAGCCAGAGGGCAAGCAGGGTATTGATCATCGGAATAAAAGCGTCGCCGGCGCCGCGCATCACACCGTTGTTTATGAACATGGTAGAAAACAAGATATAACTTGCGCCGACAATAAGCAGGTAACGGGCGCCCAAGGCCATCACAGCGGCATCCTGGGTAAACAATCCTATCATCGGCCGGCCCCAGAAGATGGCAACCAGGCCGACCAGTACCGAAATAATACCACCGATCAAGGTGGCCGAAAGATGGCCGCGTTTTACTCGCTCGGTTCGGCCGGCCCCCATGTTCTGGCCGGTAAAAGTAGAAATCGCCTGGCTCAGGTTCATGGCCGGCATGGCGGCAAAACTATCCAGCCGCGAGGCCGCGGTATAGGCGGCGATGGCGGTTGCGCCGAAACCGTTTACGATGCGCATCAGGGCCATCATGCCCAGCGACACCATCGTTTGCTGGATGCCGGTTGGCAGGCCGATGCGGACACTCTGTTTAAAAATTTCTTTGTCGAAGCGCAGGGTTTTAAGGTCAAAACGGACGTGTTCGTTGCGGGTATTCAAATACACCATACCGCCAACAAAAGACAGCCCCTGCGATATGACAGTAGCCCAGGCTACACCGGCCACGCCCCAGCCGAACACCAGCACGAACAGCAGGTCCAGCGCGATGTTGACCAGACTGGCCACGATTAATAGATACAGTGGCGTTTTCGAGTCACCCAGGCCGCGCAGAATAGCGGAAATGGCGTTGTAGCCGAACATCGCCAAGAGGCCGCTAAAAATAATACGCAAGTAGGTGGTCGCCTCGGGCAGCACTTCGGGAGGGACGTTCAAAAGCCGCAGGATGGTTCCAGTAGAAGCCACCCCGATGATGGACATAGCCAACCCCGACCAGAACAGAATTATGTAGCCGGTATCCACTGCCAGCCGCACTCGTAAATAATCCTTGGCTCCGAAATACTGTGCTACGAGCACCGTGGTCCCCATGGTCAAACCCATAATCAGTGAAACCATGAGAAAAATGACCGGAAAAGCCGTACCAACCGCAGCAAGGGCATAGGTGCCGACAAAGTTGCCGACAATAATGCTGTCGACCATCGTATACAGCTGCTGAAATACGTTGCCCAGCAGCATAGGCAGGGCAAACGCGACGATAACCTTGGTCTCGTTGCCTTGTGTCAAATCTTTCATATATGCAGATAGTGCCGGTTTGCGCCAGCGCTGTCAACCTTTCGCGTGGCAGTCAATGTTTGGCGCTCAGGCGGCCGATGCGCTCACGGCCGCTGCTCTTGCCCCAGGTATCACGGGCATTGTAATACAGGTACCAGCTCTGGTCGGCCTCACGCCAGCGCAGGTCGCAGGCATACACATGCGAGGCTCTCCAGCCAGCATCCGGCCGCACCAGGGGATCGTCACGGGCAGGCTGCCAGTGCAGACCGTCAGCTGATCGCAGCACAAAAATAGCCGAGCGTGATTGCCCTTCCCCGTCGCGATAAATTTTATTTTGTAATGCCAGCCAGCCATCCTGCAGTTGCAGAACCTTCATGGAGCCGGCACCGATCACGCCGGGCAGCCCGTCCTGCTCCGGTCGCAGCAGGGGCGCTGCCGGACTGGAAAAACGGCCAGCCGGATTTTTATCCAGCGACCGGGTGGCCAGGGCTATGTAGCGCGGCTCTTCGAAACCGCAATCCGGCACGTGCACCAACGAAGCCGAATAGTACAGCCGCCACTGAGCGCCGTTTTCAGCCGACGCATCCGGCTCGTCCGCGACCAGACAGGGGTTGGACACGGCCGCTCCCCAGCTGCTGTCAGCGGCCCAGGCGGCGTCATTGTCAATAATCAGCTCGGGTTTGCTCCAGTGCCGAAGGTCCCTACTATGGCGGCACATGATGCGCGAGCGCCAGGCCGGACGCCGCGGCAGCAGCAGCAGAGGAATGGCGAAAGGCCGGCAGGCTTCGTAATACAAAAAGTACCTGTCGCCAAAGCGGCGCACAAAAGCGCGCATTCCCCAATCAAGTATGCGGCCCAGCTGTCGCCACCTAAGGCCGTCTGCCGAACTGTAATAGTGGATACCCCAGGCCGAATGGGCAAACAAATGCCATAACCCGTCCGGGCTCTCTTCGGGAAACAGAAAACTGGGATCGGCTATCAGCGGAGACAGCACCGGCGGCTCGATGAGCGGCCCGTCCGGCTGCTGCCACTCCAGTTTCAGAAAGCTGTCGATGGTGCGGGGTATGGTCATATCAGCCCGCCGCCCCGAACAGCAGCCAGCTGTCGGCATCGACAAAGGCCGAATACTCGTGTAGCGTGCCGTCGGCAAGGCGCACCGTCAGAATCAGTTCCAGTGTTTCATCCCAGGCCGGCTCGAACCTGAAGGCCCGAACTTCTTCGATCTCGCGCAGTGTGCACAGCGGCCGGCCCGAATAAGCCATAAAGCCCCATTCACAAAGAGCCCGGTCCATTAGCTTATCATCAACTATGGAAAGATCCAGGTCGGAGTAATATAAATTTTCCAGCAGGTGGCGGGGATGAAAGAAGGTGAACACCAGCGGAATGTCGCCGTTGTTGATAGCCAGCACCAGTTGTTCCATACGGGAGTACAGC
>JAHIWF010000210.1 GCA_018815555.1 Spirochaetota bacterium
AACAACTCGAAGCCGTTGGCATCCTTGTCGTTCAGCCGGTTCTTGCCCTCAGAGTCCTTGCCAAGATACACCACATTGTAGCCATCCGGCGTATCCGCCCAGAAATAACCATCCTCGCCGAATTTCAGATTACGCAAAAGCCGCTTGGCCGACTCCAGCGCTTCGTCCGCGCTTATCAGCCCGGCATCGCGGTCTGTCCCCAGCGTTTGCAGCATGCTTGCGGCCGTCTCCACCTGGGTTTTAACAAGCACGTCGAAATCCTGGTTCAACAGTGCTTCCATACTGGAAAGCTGTGCTTCCGAAGAATTCACAAAGACTATCAGGAAAATGGTTGTCAGACTAAAGGCGATAAGCAGAACCGCACTGGCTGCCAGTGTTACAATTTTAGCGCTGATTGATTTCATGGTACCAACCTCCTGTTCAAAGACAGAGGATGATCAAACACTGGATGCACACGCCTCGATATGACAGCGCAGGGATATTACGCTATCGGTAAGCTGAAGAATATGGGGGGCAAGCTCCTGCCGCTCTTCAGCGCTGATAACACCGTCAGCCGCCGCCGAGTGCAGCAATCTAAGCAGTGGAGTAAGTTCTTCAGTCGCCACAGCACTTAAAAGTGCACCAATTGCGGTTTCGACAAGCGGCCGGACAACAAGTTTAAGCTCCCAGGATAAAGCGGGGAGCTGCAGGCGGAAATGATTCGGATCAGCCGGGAAACTTAATACGCTTGCAGCATCCATAGCGGAGGATTGCGTTTGCGGCAACGCGTGGTACAGAGCCGCGGCGGCGGCCTCGATCATCTGGTCACAATGTTTTATTAACTCAAGACGCTCGGTACCGATTACCTTGCCATCATTGGCAAGCGATTGTTTGTAGCTTTTCTGCAAGGCGGCAAAAGCAGTGGTCAGAGCACGGATAGCGTGGGCAAAGCCGCCCGAGACACCCCTTGCACCCAAACCGGTCTTGCTATCCAGGCGACCACTAACCGTAACATTACCCCTGGCTTCGGTTAAAACATCCATCAAGCTTCTCTCCACAGCACTGTCTACCTAAACTGTAGTTCATGCCGTGAAAGTTGTCAAAAACAGAAAAATTCAGTTTGACTCTGCCAAAGGCCTGCAGCGGCTTCTTAACAGCAGGCTCCGCCCTTGCTGCCTCCGCACTCGCAGGTCGGCGCAGTACCGCGCAGCTTGCCGATCAGAATAGCGGCCACACAGCCAACCCCGGGCTGCACCTGCAAAGCCTGCACCGGACAGTTCCGCGCACAGGCACCGCACTCCATACAGGCATCCCGGTCCAGAATCTGTGCCTTACGCCCCTGCATGCCGAAAACCTGATGCGGACACACCTGCAGGCAGGCGCTGCAGCCGATACAGCGTTCGGAATCCAGCTTTAGGCTGCTGCCATTGCGGATATAATGCCAGCGCTTCATTGCATGCTCCATAGTCAGACTCCAAACCCGGCGAAAAAGCCGATTGCTGCGAATACTACAGCGGCAGCGAAGCCGGCAAGCTGTGGAATAATAGCCTTATCCACCTCCAGCATAGCTCCGGTCTGCGAGGTAAAAGTTGTAGCGCCGGTAAAGTTCATAGCCTTAAAAGAAGTAACGGAAGTGGAAACCAAAATCAGGGCAAGGGCGAACCAGAAACCCGGCTGCAACAGCAAAATCATGCATAGCGCCCAGAGTAAGCCGAGCACAGCCCCTTTAACGCTAAAAGCCCGTGACGGCAAAACAGGCAGCAAGGCAGGGAAAAGCCAGGAACCCAAAGGCCATAAAGCACCCAGCGCCAGCAGAGTTTTCCAGGCATAATCCCAAGGCCGGCCCCCGCCCAACCAGGCGGCAAGCGCAGCAGCCAGAACAGCCGCCAGCGGTAGCGGCCAGGCCTGCACCGTCTCTAGCGGCGCCACCCGCAGCCGGTCACCCAGCCCGAAACGCACCCTGCTCATGCCGGCGGTTTTTTGCAGGCCGGCAGCCAGAAATGCCTTCAGATCGGCAGCCCGCACCGGCCCCCAGGCAATCCGCCAGCCACTGCGCCGCAGAACCTCCGGGGCGGAAACACCTACCGCGCCAAGCTGCGGCAGAATCAGCTGCCGGTGATCCACCAGCTCGTCCAGCCTGGTCTGTTGTAGCTTGCGCAGCAGTTCAGCTGTACCAAAACTGCCCTTGCCGGCGGCGCACCAGACATTTACACCGGTGGTATCCAGCACCAGCAGCCAGACATCCAGCCCGGCCAGTTCACGCCGCAGCATATCAAAACTCAGCTTATAATTGGCCGTTACCAGCACCGGACTCTGCCGGCCGGGGCTGCCGGCGGCGTACAAACCAGGCAAGACCATATAAGAATTGCGCCTGATACCCCACTGCACCCCCACATGCTCCAACCGATCCCTGAACTTTACTGTGCTTACCATACAGGGTATCTGCCGCAAACCGCGGATGAGGTAGCCGTTAATGTAAGGTTTTTGCAATTGGCTCAGTTTTCGATAACCGGCCAGGGGCGGTTTTACCGCCGATACAGGAGTCAGCAGCATGACGAGCCTCCGCAGTCAAGCTCAGAAATCTGAGCGCTCATGATATCGGCCAGCCGAGGCAGCAGTTGCACTGCCAGTTGCCGCTGTGCGGCAGGCAAGCCCGACAGCAGCTGCTGGTACTGCTGGTCACATTGGGTATGAATATACTGTACACGCAGCGCGCCAAGCTCTGTCAGCCGTACCAGCTGCCGGCGGCGATTAAGCGGATCCGCCTGACGCGTCGCTAATCCGGCTTGCACCAGCTGCTCCACCGTGCGGCTGAGCGTACTGATATCCAAAGCCAGCCTGTCAGCCAGATCGCCAACAGCAAGTTCACCCGACCCCGAATCCTGCGCGAGTCCGCCGAGTCGCGGAGCCCTTGCAAGTTCGCCGCTGATGCTTTCAGCCGCAGGTTCACTGCCGTCTGATTCAGCCGCTGCATCCAGTTCCAACAAAACATGGCACTGCGCCACCGAAACACCACAGCAACTAGCCTGCGATTGCAGGGTGGCCGCAACATTACGTTCAAGCCGGCGCAGGGCGGCCCGAAACGTGCGGATGTCAGCTGTACTTATAATGCTTTCATCGATTGTACTCATATACCAATAATACTTGCATTTGCCAACAGTTGTCAAGAACAATAATTGTTAAACACAATAACCTTAGAGCACCAATAAAAAAAGGCAGCCCCACTGCAGGGCTGCCTTTTCTCTTACTTCAAAAACTAATTAGCGGGCAGGATACACCAGCGGGAAGCTATTAGCGCGGCCGGCGGCCGCCCAGTCCTCGGGGATTACTTTCCAGTTATTGTCGGCCGAAACGGCAATTGGGCCAACCTGTTTCTCGAACCAGGTAAGCATGTAGAAGCGCAGGTCGCGGGTGGTCGACGAGGTGACCAGCTCC
>JAHIWF010000211.1 GCA_018815555.1 Spirochaetota bacterium
AAGGCACTGCCCAGGGTGACCAAAAGACTGAGGCCCAGCAAAAGCTGCAGGGTGATGCGGCGGCCGGCCTCGGTCTGCGGAATAAAATGCAAGCGTAACCGCGGTTTTGCTCCGGTTACGAAAGACAGGGACTTGGCTGACGATCGCTGCTTTTCCGCAGATGGCTGCTTCGGCGGCTTTAGCTTCCGGCCGACAGAGCCCGGCAGGCTGCGCCGGCTGGCCGCCCGCAGAAAACTAGTATCCGTATCAGCCGTGAGCGCTGCGCTGCCTGCAGCCGGACGGGCTGCCGGTGCAGGGGTCCGTACAAACGACAAGAAGCCGGACACAAAATGATTAGACTGATCTGCTGACGCAGATCCGGCATGCTTTCGGCGATGCAGATGATTCTCTGGCGCATATATAAAAGAGTGCAGCGCTTTATCAGCCCTGGCTCGTTTTCGGCGATTATTGATGCGCTGTCCGGCGATGACACTATCCATTTCCATATATTATACTATCGGAGAAAAAGGAAGCAGCTTGAGGCCAGCAATACAGCAAAACCACAGGAAAACCGGCAATCCGCCCCCTCGTCGCCCAAAAGTGCAGCTTTCTGCCGCACGTATTATAGGGCTGGCCGTGTTCATCGCCTTTCTTGCCTGGGCCTTTGTTTTCGATGTGGTTATAATCCGCGGCAATTCCATGCTGCCGACTTTGCGGGCAGATAGCCTGGCCTTGGTTCTGCGCTGTTCGTATGGGCTGCGGCTGCCCTTCTCAAGCGGCAGCTACCTATTCCGCTGGAGTTTGCCGGCAGTCGATGATATAGTAGTTCTGGACGAGCGCGATGCAGCGGGAAACGGCTCGATAAAACGGGTGTTCGAAGTAGGCCCGGCTTATCTGTCCAGCCAGGCCGGCCGGCTACAGGGTCGAGGCGGCAGTCTGACGCTGGAGACCGATTCACCGCTGCGTGCTGTACGGAATCTGTATGTGCCGCCCGACCGCATTTTTGTAGCCGGGGACAATTTGGCGGTATCGCTGGATTCGCGGCATTACGGATCCATCAGTGTAGAACACATCCGGGGCCGGCTGCTTCTGCCGTCGCCACGAACAAACAGAGACCCGGCCGCCACCGGCCAGGCAGGAGCAGAAACGCTACCATGACGAGCAGACAGTCCAGGATACGCATGCTATCAATACTCACTGTGTTCGGCCTGCTGGCTGTCGCTTTGTTATGGCGTTACGGCAAACTGGCTCTGGAAGGTACTTCAGGCGGCGCTGTTATCCCGCGCGTCGTAAGCATACGCGGCAGCATCCATGACCGTAACGGCCGGATTCTGGCAGTGGATACCGATTTATATGATGTATCACTGTGGAAGCCAGCCATGCGCCAAAGCAGCCTGAATGAGGACATCCGCCAATTGGCAGCTATACTCGGCATCGACGCTCTGGAAATAATGGGAAAGCTGCGTGACAGCAGCGCTGATTTCATGTATCTGAAACGGCGGATAGACGGAGAAACAGCCAACAGCCTGCGGGCGGCAATAGAAGAATATGCTATTGACGGCATCAACATCGAACGTATTTCCGGCCGTCTGTATCCGGAAGGCGATCTGGCCGCCCAATTGATCGGCTTTGTCGGCAATGAAAACAGTGGACTGGCCGGAGCCGAAGCCTCCTTCGAACAGGATTTACGCGCCGATCCGGCACTGGCGGAAGCCGGCTTTGCCTATGGCAATTCGGTTTTTCTGACCATAGATGCCGACATACAATACCGGCTGGAACAGCTCTGCAGCAGCGTGCAGGAAGAAAATCTGGCCGAAGCCGTAGTGATGGTGGCAATGGAAGCTAAAACCGGCCGGGTGCTATCTTATGTTTCACTGCCGGATTATGACCCCAATCGCTTCCTGGAAGCCGACCGCGACAGCTGGCTGGACCGTGTGTCAATCTATGCTTTTGAACCCGGCTCGGTATTCAAGGTATTCAGCCTGGCCTCGCTACTGAGCCTGGGTGGTATTAATGAACATTCCGGTTTTATCTGCGATGGCTCGTACGAGCAGGAAATGAACTCGGGCGAGCGGATCGTCATCAAATGCCTGGGTGTACACGGCAGGGTGGACCTGACCAAAATACTGGAATACTCCTGTAATGCCGGAGCGGCCGCCGCCTCCGAAACCGTGTCCACCATGGATTTCTACGCCCGCCTGCGCGACTTCGGCTTCGGCGAACGCCCCGGCGCAGACCGGCCGAGCGAAAGCTCCGGGCTTTTTGCCCAGCCGGCGCAATGGTCGGCCCGCACCAAGCCGACCGTGGCTATGGGACAGGAAATTCTGGTAACTGCCATGCAGATGGCAGCGGCGGCAACAGTGCTGGCCAATGATGGCATGCTGCTGCGCCCCAGAACGCTGGAAGCAGTCTACTCGCATGACGGCAGCTTGCTGCAGACCGCCCCGGTTATCGAAGTCCGGCAGCTGATGGATGCCCACGACGCGCGCATCATTCTGGATGCCATGGAAGCGGTAACCCTGGACAGCGGTACCGGCCGGCGGGCCCGAATTGACGATCTGCGCATGTCGGTTAAAACCGGTACCGCCCAGATGATAGATCCGGAAACCAGACGCTACTCCGATACTGATTTTATTGCCAGCACCCTGGCCCTCTTTCCTACAGAAGATCCGGAATACATTGTGTATGCGGCAATCATTAAACCCCGCGGTAGTTCCATCTATGGCGGACGCATCGCCGCGCCGCTTATACGCGAAGCCGCGCTGATTATTGCCGACTTGTACGGAACACCGCGCGGAACCACCCCGGTAGTAAGTCATAGCGGTACAATCCGGCTGCCTTTTGCGGCCGACATAACAATCGGAGCGCTTATGCCCGATCTGACCGGAGTACCGAAACGCCTGTTGACCCCGCTTTTGCTGCGTGACGATCTGATTGTGGAAATTCAGGGCGACGGCTATGTGTACAGCCAGGATCCGGCTCCGGGAACCGAAATCAGCGCCGGAATGAGCGTTACCCTGAAGCTGCGATGAGCGTCCTGGAAAGCAACCTGGCCGCACTGCGCGGCCGCGCCCCCGAACTGGCAGCCTGTCTTGCGGACTCCCTGGTGGAGACCGAAACCTGCCAGCCCCCTGAAAGGTCAGCGCCTTCCACGGCCTTGCCGGCCTTACAGCTGCTGCCGTCCCGCAGTGGCGGACTAACGGCCCGCTGCAGTGCCGGCTGGCTGCACTCCCGCTATGATCCTGAGGCAGAAGCCCGCCGGGTTGCCCAGGAGGCCTTGCAGGCCGGCCAGGACCTGATGGTCTGCCTGGGCTTCGGGCTGGGCTACCTGCCGGAAGCCTGCCTGGCTGAAGGGACAAAGGTACTGGTTATCGAGCACAATGCGCTCTGGCTGCGCAGCTGTTTGGCGGCCCGGCCCCTGCCGCAGCTGCTGCAGGACAGCCGACTGGCTATAGCGCTGTGCCCGGACGGCGATGCCCTGCTGTCGGTACTGCATGAATTGCAGCCCGGCCGCATCGCCGTCAGTGAAAACCCGCTGTTTGCCGTCCTGTTCCCCGAAACCACACTTTCGTACCGCAACGCCTTACAGCAATATCAGAACAAAGAACGCATCAATGTAAATACCCTTAAACGCTTCGGACGGCTGTGGGTGCGAAATACCATCCGAAATGCCGGATATTTTGCCGACACACCCGGTGTAGCCAGCCTGGAAGGCTGCTGCAACGGCCTGCCGGCCCTGATACTGGCTGCCGGCCCCAGCCTGGACGAAATACTGCCGCACATCGCTAAATTGCGCGAGAGCTGCGTAATTATTGCCGTGGATACCGCCTTACGCAGCCTGCTCCGCTTCGGCATCGAACCGGACTTCCTGATCGTAGTGGATCCGCAGCTGTACAACAGCTGGCACCTGCAGTTTTGCACTGCCGGCTCCAGCATACTCATTAGCGAAGCAGCTGTCTGGCCCGCAGTACTGCGCGCCGCTTACCGCGGTATCTACCTCTGCAGCTCCATGTACCCCCTGGGCAAAGTGCTGGAAGAACGCTCCGGCCTGTACAAAGGCAAACTGGGAGCCGGCGGTTCGGTGGCTACAACAGCCTGGGATTTTGCCCGCCTTTTGGGCTGCACTACCCTATACATGGCCGGCCTCGACCTCTCCTTTCCCGGCGGCCGCACCCATGCCCAGGCCAGCCTGTTCGAACAAAAAGCCCTTAATGCCGGCCAGCGCCTGAAACCGGCAGCTTCGGCACTGTTTCAGGCAGCCCTGGGTGGCCAGCCCTACCGCGATACCGCCAATGACGGCAGCAGCGTAATTACCGACAAGCGGCTCTCGCTGTATGCCTGGTGGTACACCCGCACGCTGGCAAAATACCCTGAACTGCCTACCTGGAACCTTTCCGGCCGCGGACTGGCTATTGCCGGGATGCCGGCCTGCACACTCGAGTCGTTGTTCAGCCTGAAAAGCCGGCGGCCGCAGATTGACCAGGCCATTACGCAGGCGCATGATACAGCGTATGCGCAGCTGCGCAGCAGTACCGACGGGGAACGCTTCGAGAGTGCCTACCGCAGCTTGCTGAACGAATTAAGCGAAATCGAAGGCCTGGCCGCCGAAGCAGTGCAGCTGAGCACCAAACTGGTCAACCTGATTGATACTACTCCCGCTACTACTCCCGCTACTACTCGTCCAGCAGCCGCTCTGGCCGCGCAGCAGACCATTCAGCAGCAGCTGGAGCGGCTGGACGCAATAGACCGGGAAGTACTGCAGAGCAAGGCCAAGGATGTTGCCGGCTTTCTGTATCCGGATCTGGCAGAACAAGTCGGAGCACGCTCACAGAGCCTGGCCGAAAGCATCCAAAAAACCGCCGACATCTACCGGACCATACATGACAGTGCCGTCTGGCATAAAAAAATCATGGAAGAACATGTGCATAATTACTGCTAAAGCCGCGGTACCTGCCTGTCGATACTCATACTGTGAGGGAGCTCACCGGAACGGTATGCTATTCGACGTCCAGGCATACCGTTCTTTTTTTACCCCCTGCCTTGACCGCCACTGCCATCCGGGACTAGTATCAGACTGATATGGCCATCCGACAGAACACTCGTAGAAACAGTACCGCAAAAAACAGCAAAGCTGCCCAGAAAAAAATGCCGGCCACCGGTTGTCTTATCTGGCTGGTTTTATTTCTGATAACCCTGATCCTCTTTGTGCTGAACTGGGATACGATCCAGCAGACATTGAAGGACACCAGCTTTTTTGAGGCAATCAGCAGCAGCAAGAATGACCAGCCCCCACCGGCCAGCCCTGATCCGCTTCCGGTAGTAGCAGAACCGGCCGGCAGCGGTGACGGCAGCGCGCCGACAGCCGGTAACAACACTGCGGCGGGCAACACCCAGCAGACCGACGCTGCTACCGACAAGCCCTACACCCCGGCCCCGCCCAATCCGGCATCTTCTACCGAAACGACCGGCAGCACTACACCGACCCCGACTACTACCCCGACCGCTCCGACCAATCCGATCGAGTTAATCAGGCAAACCAGGTTGGCCTCATTGTATTTTATCAAAGTAGACGATGACGGCAGCATCAACCGGCGGGAAGTTAAGCGTACGGTAAGCAGTTCCGACTCCCCCATGACCGACGCACTGCAGGCCCTGCTGAAAGGCCCCTCCGCCGAGGAACTGAACCAGAATCTGGTTACCTTGATACCAGCCGGAACCAGGCTTATCTCCGCTCAAGTGCGCGGATCCACCGCGTATCTGAATTTTAGCGAAGAATTTATGTACAACCGCTACGGCATTGAAGGCTATGCCGGCCAGCTTAAGCAGATTATCTTTACCGCCACCGAGTTTCCAACCGTAAAGGATGTGTTCTTCCATATCGAAGGCCAGACCCGGGAATATCTGGGCGGCGAAGGTGTCTATATAGGGAAGCCACTTTCACGAACCAGCTTCTGACATACCAGTAAAACGGGGCAAACGGTTTGCCCCACTATCCGGAGGATTCAATGACCAAAACATGCCCCTGCGGCAGCGGCAAAAGCTTTGCCCAGTGCTGCGAGCCCATAATTAACGGACAGACCAAGGCGCTGACAGCCGAAGCTCTGATGCGCAGCCGTTATAGCGCTTACGCAACCGGTGCAATAAGCCACATAATGACCAGCTGCGTTCAGGACGACTCCATTGACGAACAGGCTACCACTGACTGGAGCAAAAAAGCCGACTGGCAGGGACTGAAAATTCTGCGCACCGAAAAAGGTCAGCCCGGCGACAGCAGCGGCCTTGTTGAATTCGTGGCCAGCTACATCATGGACGGCATGAAGGAAGAGCACCACGAAACAGCTAATTTTGTGCAAAAAGACCAGTGCTGGCTGTACGAGTCGGGCAGCATAAAAACCGAAACAGTGGTCCGGGCTACGCCAAAGGTTGGCCGCAACGATCCCTGCCCCTGCGGCAGCGGCAAAAAATTCAAAAACTGCTGCGCTTGACCGAGCGCTGTGCCGGTGGCGGGGTGTGCCGGCGGCCGCCCGGCGCAGCAAACAGGCCCGGACGGTCTTATGTATCCTTGAAGTTGCTTACAGCGGTCAGCAGATTGGCTGTACCGCTGAGATTGTTGCCGGTTTCATCCTGAACCCGGCGCACAACAGCTGACAGATCGGCAGCACTCTGCAACTCTGCCTGCATGGCCTGGCTGATTCTGGTAGAGGCCTGCACGATTTCGTCCATGGCCATGCGCATTTCATCCGACTTTCGCCGCTGGGTTTCACTCTGATCCTGGATAGCCTGGGTGGCTTCGGTCAGATGGCTGACACTGTTCAAAATTTCTTCTGCTCCCAGTTTCTGCTCGCTCATACTAGCCGCGATGGTCCGTACCAGTTCAGTGGTTTCGAACACGCCGTCATTAATACGGTTAAAGCTCGCGCCGGCCTTGTCCGCCAATGTAACGCCACTGGAAATGCGTTGCGTCATGTTTTTAATCAGAACCACAATCTCGCGGGCACTGCTGGAAGCCGATTCCGCCAGTGTACGTACTTCGTCGGCCACTACCGCGAAACCGGCGCCGGCTGAACCGGCATGGGCAGCCTCGATGGCGGCATTCATGGCCAGCAGATTGGTCTGGGCGGCTATTTTGGATATTGACGACACGATAGCTCCGACTGAGCGCGAGACATCTTCCAGCTCACGGATGGAGGCTACCGAGGTTTTCAGAGCCTCGCCGCCCTCAACCGAAAGCCGGGTAAGGTTTTCAGCCAGTTCATCGGCCCGGGCGGCTGTTTTGGTAACACTGGCGATGTTGGCGACCATTTCGCTGATCGAAGCGGAACTCTGTTCTACAAAGCCGGCCTGATTGGCCACCATGTCGGCAACCACTGATATTGAGGCGGCAATGTCATCGATCCGGTTCTTGGCCTCGTTGATTACCCTATTCTGAGCGCCGGCGGAATCACCAACTGTGGCCAGTGACTGGTTCAGTTGCACGAAACTCTTTTCGGCACTGTTCACCTGTTCGGCCAGACGCTGACCGGATTGCCCGGCCTGTTCGGCCTGTCCGCGGATTTTATGTACCAGATTGCCCATAACCACCAAAAAGCCATTGAAGGCCGAAGCCATGCGGCCGATATCGTCATTGCGGGCAATATCCGCCCGCAGACGCAGGTCGCCATGACCTTCGGATAGCTGCTCGATACGGGTTCCAAGCACTTTTAAGCGACGGCTTAAATCACTGGCTACCGAATAACTGAGCCAGACTCCCCATAATAGGATAGCCAGCGAGGCCAGTGAAATTTCTATAAAAAAGCTGCGGAACAGGGCTGGATCTATCCCCTGCAACATCGCGGCCTTCAGATAACCGTAAGCGGCGCATATTAAAAGCGTCAATGCAAATACCAGTGAAGATACCGCCGGAAATAAAATGCGGCCGCGCATGGATACGTAGCGGTCGTTTTTTTCCAGCTGATGCAGCCCTAACGATTCCATGGGTCGGCGCAGCAGATTTTCCACCGCGATGATGCAGTGTGCACCAGCCATAGCGCCTATGCTGGTATTGACCGCCATGATAAGCAGCGCTTCGGCCAGTGTATAGTCAGCGATTCCGGCCGCCATATTTCCGGCTATGCCGGCAATCGGACCGATGAAAAAACCGATCAAAACCGTAAACTGGATAACCAGGGTTGATCGATAACCGGCCTTGCGAGCCAGGCGTTTGTTCTCATCCGGCACAGCCGAGCCGTTTTTAAGCGCAGCCAGCACGGACTCTAGCGGCGTAAGTGCCAGCCAGAGCAGTATATTTGCTGTAAGCACCAAGCTTGCTACTATAATATTGAAAAGACTAAGACGACTAAAGGTAAAAGCTATATCACGCTGATAAAAAATCCCCATAAAAAGCTGCATTCCATAGGCAGCACACAGCGTAATAAAACTGAGCGTTAAACCAGCACGAACCCGCAAACCATACATACATGCTCCTTGACTGCAGATAATCCTTAACCAGCTATTTAACGACCAGCTGTTGCTCAAATTGTAGGCAGGCCGGTGCGCGAAATCAAGGCGGACAGGAAGATAAAAAAACCTTCGGAGCCCGTGCGCCAGAGGCGATCGGATCCGAAGGTAAAAACTCTCCAGCTCAGCTGGATGTGCTTGAGTATGTTTATTTGGGGGTCTTGGCTTTAAGCACAGCTTCCTTGAAGTTTTTGCTGAAAGTGAACCTGGGAACTTTAGTGGCTTTTTTGGCGGCGATTTTTATGGCTTCGCCGGTAAGCGGATTCCGGCCCATGCGTGCCTTGGTTGCCGGCTTGATCTTTACATGTACTTTTCCGAGATTACCAACAGTAACCCGCTCGCCCTGCATGACACCGGCTTCGATAAGACCGAATACCGAGTCCAGCATTTCACGGGCATCCTTGCGGCTGATACCCTTAAGATCGGCCAGATAGGTAGACATGGTGGTGAGGGTATATTTTGCCGGGAGTGCGGGAGCTGCGGCTTTCTTAGCCGGAGCTGCCTTTGGTTCAGTTTTCTTAGCAGCCGGAGCTTTTGCAGCTTTCGGAGCGGCTGCCTTCGGAGCTGCAGTTTTAGCTGCAGTTTCTTTTTTGGCACCGGCCTTAACCGGAGCGGCTGCTTTTTTTTCTACTGTTTTTGCCGGGCTGCTTTCAGTTTTTGCAGCGCTTTTTTTGGTAGTTGCCATTCAATATCCTTTCGAATTTTCCTGTGATTTACAGCATTGCCGATATTTTTAACCGCCGGGGATCTGCTGCGCTTTGTTAGCCCGGAACAGGCGCAGAGCATACCCGTATGATGCCTGATCTGTTCCTTCGCATTATCCTGCAGCCGTCCGAATACCGGTCCGACGCCTGTTAAATAATACGTGCATTTTTCATAATACGCAAGTAGACAAAACAGGAAATATTACTGCATTTTCCGGATTGCCTCATCGAAATCGACCGGATTCGGCGCAAACAGGCTTATTTTTCGTCCATCCCGTGGATGCGGAAAGTCCAATCGGGCCGCATGCAGCAGACAGCGGGGAACGCTCCATGTAGCTATGCGCGCTGAACCTCCATACAAAGTGTCTCCATATATTGGCAGCCCGGCTTCCGACAGGTGTACCCGGATCTGATGGGTGCGGCCGGTAAAAGGTTGAGCCTGAATCAAAAAACCTAAAGAAAAACGCCGCTTTATCTGGAAAGCGGTATGGGCCGACTGGCCGCCGGCATCCACACTCGCCCATTTTGCAGCCGAACCGGAAGGGCTGATCCGGGCCAGTGAGTTTATGATCTCAAAATTATCGGCTATTTTCTTGGAAATCGGCGAACAGAGCGCCAGATAGGTCTTGTGTATCCGGCGCTGCATAAAAAGATCATGTACATTTTTGTTTACTGCAGGATTTTTAACAAAAAGCACCAAACCGGAAGTATCGCGATCCAGCCGATGCTGCAGCGCCAGGTATTGGCCTTCCTGCCCATCCTGAGCATCCTGCCCGAAACGGGCTGTAGCGGCTGGTTCGGAACCGGCCGCGGGGGATTCTCCGGCTGTCTTATTGCATGTGCCGGTATCGCGTTGCTCCAGATAAAGGCGCATTTCGGCATACAGGTTGACTCTGTCGGCTTTCATGGTGCGATCCACCGGCAGTCCCGCCGGTTTGTTTACCACCAGCAGATCTTCATCTTCAAAAATAATGCTATCAGGGCCGGCGGTAAAAACCGTATCGTCCGGCTGGCGCTCATGCAGAAAAGACTGCAGATCAATGCGCACAAGCACGGTCTGCCCGGGACGCACGCGACGGCCGGGGATAACTTCGCTGCGGCCAGCTACCTGAACCATGCCTTTTAGCAGCAGTCGACGGATTTTCGTCCGCGAAACAAGTGAGCTGTCGCAGTACGCGGCCAACTCCGCAGGCAGGGCAGAGGCGAGAAAATCATCAATCCGGCAGGCCTGGCCGGCGGGAACTTCGAGCATGCAGGTAAGCAAGGGCATGGGCCGAGTGTACACCGGATGAGGAAGACTGCACAACGCCTGAGAGCACAGAGCGGTGTTTGCCTGCCAAAAGGAGCGTAAACTTTGGGCTGCCGGTATCTGTTTTCAAGGCAAAACCGGCATAATTTTGCTTGGCAGATAGCCGAAGTATGGTCACTACACCAAAATAATGGAGAATAGTATTGACTAAAGCAAGCGTGATCGTACAATTTAAGACAGGAGCACGCAGGTTTTGGAGACGGATAAAAATATATCCAAATTCCGGCCTGCGGCAAACTTCCGGGCAAGAATGATTTGACTCCGGAGATCATACGCACGAGGAGCTGTTGCATGCTTAATATAGCTTTATTCGGACCGCCCGGCGCAGGCAAAGGAACCCAATCGGAATTTCTGGTACGGGAATTCAACCTCTGCTATATTTCGACCGGCGATCTGCTGCGCACCGAAATACACAATCAGACCAAGCTGGGTCTGGAGGCGCAGGATATTATCGCTGCCGGCGGTCTGGTTTCTGATGAAATCATCGTGCAGATCATCGAAAAAACCATTACCGATCATCCGGAAGCCAACGGCTTTTTGTTCGACGGCTTTCCGCGCACCTATATTCAGTCGTACATTCTGGAAGGCTTGATGATCAAGCTGAATACTGCGCTGAACTGTCTGATCAGCATTGAGCTGGAAGAGGAGCAAGCGGTAAAGCGCTTACTGGAACGGGCTAAAACCTCCGGACGTTCTGACGACAATGAAGTGGTCATACGCAACCGCCTAAAAGAATACCAGGAAAAAACTTTGCCGGTGCTTGATTTCTATAAAGAAAAAGGCATCTATCATCGGGTAGACGGCTTGCAGAGCATTGAGCAGGTTAGCAAGGACATCAACGTAATTGTGCAGCAGGAGCTACGCAAACATCTGGTAAATATCGTGATGTTTGGTTATCCCGGCTCAGGGCGCGGATCGCAGGGCCAGGCTCTGGCAAAAAAATTCGGGCTTGAATATGTTTCAACTGGAGCCATGCTCGAGGAAGAAATCAAAAATAACCCTGAAATGGATCAGGAGATACGCCAGTTATACGAAAGCGGACAGCTGGTTTCCGACGAGATTGTAGTACAGCTGATCGAGAAAAAGCTGGAAAACTCAAAAGGGGTAAAGGGCTTCATTTTCAAGGGCTTTCCGCGCACGCTTGTGCAATCGTATATTCTGGACGGCATGCTGAAAAAACACGGTTCCTTCATCTCGAAGGTCATCGAAATAGAAGTACCCACCCTGGAGCTTATAAAACGGCTGGACCAGCGCAGAAGTACCGACAGCTGCATGCCCTATGATTCTACAACCGAACGCATTGTGCAAAGGCTGTCCGATCATGAAAAGAAAACTGTTCCGGTTATAGAAAAATATAATCAGCTACACGGAGTGGTTAAAATCAACGGCATGGGAAGTTTCGAGCAGGTCTTCGAGCGTACTTCGACAGCGGTGGAAAAGATATTCAACATCCAGTAGATCAAGCATATTATTCTATGTATGTGAGGCAGCCCGGAATAAACGGGCTGCCTCTTTTCACATAAGGGCGGGTCGTAAAATTGAGCCATGCGGACGCTGCGTTTTGCCGCTAATCCAGAAAACCACGTTGTACACACTGCTCCGCAACCAGGATAGTTCCGCCGGCCGCGCCGCGGATCGTGTTATGGCTGAGCAAAGAAAATTTCCAGCCGAACAAGGCGCAGGGCCGCAGGCGGCCGAGCACCACAGACATGCCGTCACCGGTATTGCGGTCCAGCCGCGGCTGCGGACGGTCGGGCAGATCCAGATACACCAGAGGCTGGGCAGGCATTGAGGGCAGCTGGCGGTCTGATACCGGGCAGCGGAATTGCCGCCAGACGGACAGTATTTCCGCCTCAGTTACTTTTTTATGCAGACGTACCGATACTGACATGCTGTGGCCGTCAGAAACCGGGACACGGTTACAGCTGGCAGAAATAGCGATCCGCGCACTCTGGATTCCCTTTTCCGCAGCGGCCTCGTCAAAGTGGCCCAGAATTTTGAGCGGCTCGGTTTCCAGCTTGTCTTCCTCCCCGGAAATGTAGGGCACCATATTGTCCAGAAGATCAAGCGATGGCACACCGGGATAGCCGGCTCCGCTGGCAGCCTGCATGGTAACCACATGCACTGCGTCCAGGCCGAAAGAATCGGCTAAAGGCTTTAAGGCCAGAACCATGCCGATGGTAGAGCAATTAGGATTTGTTACGATGCCGCCTTTTCCAGGCCAGTCCTGGCTTTTAAGCAGCTGCAGATGATCTCCGTTTACTTCCGGAATAATCAAGGGTACTGTTTTATCCATCCGGTAGCAGCGGGTATTAGAAACAACCAGCACACCGGCACGAGCCCATTCGGCTTCGGCTTTGGTGGCAACATCAGCATCCAAAGCCGAAAAAACCAGCCGGACTTTTAAATCCGGAGTACAGGGAGCTACCTTCATACTGGCGGCCTGTTCCGGCATCGGATCAGCCAGAACCCAGCGGACAGCCTCAGCATAGGGCCGGCCGGCAGAACGTTCGGAAGCACAGAGCAATACCGGATCGAACCAGGGATGGGAAAACAACAGAGAAACCAGGCGCTGGCCGACCGCGCCGGTGGCACCGAGAATGGCAACAGGAATCTTGGTCATCATTAGGTCCTTTCATGCATCAAAATAGCGCAGGCCCGAGCGGGGTATAAGCAGGGCCGTAATACTGAACTCCGGTGTCAGCTGATGGGTACTGGTACAAGACAAACCGATCTGGTCGGCCTGCAGCAAACGCAAAACCAGCTGATTATATTCCAGCCCGGGGCAGCCGGGATAGCCGAACGAGTAACGCTTTCCTTCCGGCATAGTGCCCGCGCCAGAGGAAACCGCCAAGCTGCGTAACATTGATATTACCTGCTGGTGATACCGGCCGGCAGCGGCTTCGGTCAGCGAAGCCAACAGACCATGGCCGCGCAGATAGGCATCGGAATCGCCGGCAGCATGCAGCGCCTGCAGATACTCTACCGCAGTACCGCCTAGGGTAAGGGCGAAAAGTACGGCAACATCCTGATCGGCAAAATAATCTGCCAGACTCAGATTTGTGGCAGCCGAACGGGGCAGCGGCAGCAGCTCCGGGCAGGCGCTGCCTTCGGAATCGAAAAAGCGCAAAGAATCGGCTACTTTTTCAACCCGGTAAAAACCGCAGATACCGCGAGCCTGCACAGCACCGGCAGACTGCAAGGTCTGCAGACTCTGCTGGAAGGCTTGCACAGCTTCTGACGAATCGGCAGAACTATAGTGCCAGCGACTCTGCAGCAAAGCCGGTCGGTTGATTGAGGGCAGCAACTCTTCAAGCGATAGTGCCGGCAGCTCCCTGGCGCCTTGATATGGGATGCTGGCCGCCGGACTGGCCGGAAGACCGGGCTGCGGTGGCAAGTCCGAATCGGTCCGGGCGGCGCGGGCGGCGCGGCCCGCGCTTACCGGGTTGACAGCAGATCCGTTTGGCGTAGTTGGCGGATTTGGCGTGGCTGCCGGGCCAGCAGCCGATGCTGTTGATTTGCTTGGCAGTGGAATTGTGGGTTCAGCGGCGGTTCGGCCAGCCGGGACGCAGGCGGCAGCAGATTCGGCCGCCTGCACCGAGGCGTCAGCATCAGTCTGCAATGAATCAGTAACATTTCCGGCGAGGTAAGCATTTAGCACCTGAACAG
>JAHIWF010000212.1 GCA_018815555.1 Spirochaetota bacterium
CCCGGCCGCCCTACCTGCTCTACGTTCGCGGCTGGCTGCCGGCACTGCAGCTTCCTTCGCTCGCTGTGGTGGGTACCCGATTTCCTACCGGTCGGGGCTTGCAGGCCGCAGCCACTTTGGCTGCGGAAGCGGCCACTTGTGCTGTCGCGGTTATTTCCGGTCTGGCCAGAGGCATCGATACTGCCGCCCACTGTGGCGCTTTGGCTGCCGGAGGCGTAACCGTAGCTGTGCTTGGTTGCGGCATCGACATGGTATATCCCCGGGGCAACAAAAGCCTGGCCGCCCGCCTGGTAGGCGGTGGTGGCTGTCTGGTTTCCGAATATGCTCCGGGAGTCAATCCGGCCCGCTGGACTTTCCCGGAACGAAACCGCATAATAGCAGGTCTGGCCCGTTCCACCCTGGTCGTAGAAGCTCCCGAAGGTTCCGGTGCCCTTATTACATCGTCTTTTGCGCTGGAAGAAGGCCGTGATGTCTATGTAGCTGGTGCAGTGCGCGGCAGCATCCGCAGCCGCGGCTCTGACGCTCTGGAGTCTGATGGGGCAAAAGTAATAGAATCTTTTCAGGATATAGCAGACGATTGGCGTTTCTCTCCGCTGTTTGTTTCGGAGGGCGTTATGTCCTATGCAAGTTCACCGGCATTTAATGTATCCGCGCATGCCGGGACACAATCAATTAGCGGTAGGAGTTATGCACATGGCAACTGATAATTCGTCCAGCTCGACGACTTCAAAAACGTCTGCGTCCAAGATGACGGCGGCAGCAGCGACAACACCAAAAAAAGCCGCTGCGAAGAAGCCTGCGTCAAAAATGCCGGCGGCAAAGAAGCCGGCGGCCAAGAAGACTGCAGCAAAAAAATCAAAATCGGCCAAGAAGACCCTGGTTATTGTAGAATCACCGGCCAAGGCCAAGACTATCGAGAAGTATCTTGGCACGCGCTTTACGGTGCTGGCCTCGATGGGCCACCTGATAGATCTTCCAAAATCCCGGCTTGGTGTTGATGTTGAACATGACTTTGCCCCTGAGTATCTGACCATCAGAGGCAAGGCCAAATTGCTCAAGGACCTGCAGAAGGAAGCCAAGAAGGCCGAGCTTGTATTGCTGGCCTCTGATAATGACCGCGAAGGCGAGGCCATTGCCTATCATATCCGCAATGCTCTCTCGCAAAAAATCGAGAATTTGCAGACAAGACGCATCGTGTTCAACGAAATTACCCCGCAGGCCATTCGCGAGGCCGTTCAGCATCCTGGTGTACTGGATGAGGACAAAGTAAACGCGCAGAAGGCCCGACGCGTATTGGACCGTGTGGTAGGGTACTCCCTGTCGCCGCTGCTCTGGAAGAAAGTAAAGAACGGCCTGTCCGCCGGCCGGGTGCAGTCAGTCGCACTGCGTATTATCTGCGAGCGCGAAAAAGAAGTAGAAAGTTTTATTCCCGAAGAGTACTGGACGCTGGCTGCCGACTTCAAAAAAGGCCGTTATACTTTCAGCGGCGAACTGGTTTCCTGGCAGGGCAGCAAAGCCGTCATGAAGAACGGAGCTGAAGTAAATCACATTATCGAAGCCATTCAGGATAAGCCTTGCCTGGTCAGCGATGTACGCGAGAGCGAAAAAAGCAATAAACCTAAAGCGCCGTTTACCACCTCTACTTTGCAGCAGACTGCAGCCAACCGCCTGGGCTTTACCAGCAAAAAAACCATGCAGCTGGCTCAGCAGCTGTATGAGGGCATCAATATCGGTACTACCCGTATCGGTCTGATAACCTATATGCGTACCGACTCGGTGCGCATTTCCGACCTGGCTCTGCAGGAAGTCCGCAAATGGATAGGCGAGAATCATCCAGCCGAGCTGCCGACCCAGGCCACCCATTATGCAACCGACAAAAAAGCCGAAGATGCCCATGAAGCCATCCGGCCTACCATGATACCCTATACTCCGGACTCGATTGCCCAGTATCTGAACAAGGATCAGCTGCGTCTGTATTCGATCATCTGGGAACGTTTTGTAGCCAGCCAGATGATTCCTTCGCGTATCCGGGTTAATTCGGTGGATGTTGCCGCCGGCGAGGCCCTGTTCCGCATTTCCTCTTCGCGGATTGTGGAGAAGGGTTTTCAGAAGGTAATCAAGCAGCTTGCCTCCAAAGAAGATAAAGAAGTTTCGGTACCGGAGCTGCAGGTTGGCGAGGAGCTAAAACTGCAGGCTTACCGGCCCGAGCAGCATTTTACCCAGGGTCCGGCCCGCTTTACCGACGCCTCCATAATCAAGATGCTGGAGGAAAAAGGTATAGGCCGGCCGTCAACCTATGCGCCTATCATTTCGGTGCTTTTGGAACGTTACTACGTGACCCGCGAAAACAAGCAGCTGGTACCGACTACACTCGGCCGCATCATCAACGATATCCTGGTAAGCTCCTTCCCCGATGTTGTTGATACCGGCTTTACCGCCGGCATGGAAACCATGCTGGATGAGGTGGAAGAAAGCAAGCGCGACTGGGTGCATATCATCAAGGACTTCTACGACCCGTTCAAGCAGAAAGTAGACAGTCTGATGGATACTCTGGAATCGGTGCGCGGCAGTCTGGACGAGCCCACCGACAAGGTCTGCGAGAAGTGCGGCAAGCCGATGGTAAAAAAACTCGGCCGCTTCGGCTTTTTTCTGGCCTGTTCCGGTTTCCCCGAATGCCGCAATACCAAATCGGTACCGCTGGCGCGCTGCCCCCGGCCGGACTGCGACGGCGAAATTGTCGCCCGCCGCAAGAGCAAGGGTAAGGGCCGCGAGTTCTACGGCTGCAGCCGCTATCCGGACTGCGATTTTGTTACCTATTATAAACCGATAAATACCTACTGTCCGAAATGCGGCTGGTTTCTGGTGGAACGCTTTGACAAAAAACAGGGTTCGCACAAGGCCTGTATCAATCCGGACTGCGACTATCTGCATACTTCAGACGCGCACGATCAGGATGCGCCAGTTCAGGGAGCCGAGCATGTCCGTAAGGATTGAGGAATACCTCGCCTATGCCGATGCCGTGCGTTCCTTGTCGGCACGTACGGTAAGTGCTTACCGTGAAGACCTCAAACTGTACGCAGAGTGCTGCTCCCGTGCCGGCAATGAAGTGGAAACAGCCAGTGCCGCCGATGTGCGCGCTTTTGTGGCCGAGTTGGTGCGTAACGGCTATGCCAATGCCTCGGTTAATCGCGCCTTGTCGGCGGTAAAGGGTTTGTATCGCTACCTCTTGCGTTTCGGCCTGTGCCAGGTGAATCCGGCCCGCGATATCGAGAGCCTGCCCAATCCGCGTAAACTGCCGGAGTTTCTGTTCGAAGACGAAATGCGCGATTTTTTATCGCTGCCCGCCGATGACGGTTTCACTGCCGCCCGCGACCGGGCCTTGTTTGAATGTATGTACAGCACTGGCTGTCGTGTATCCGAGATTGCTTCGATGAAGCTTGATGACCTGGATATCGAAGGCAAAAAAGCCCGGGTTAAAGGCAAGGGTGCCAAGGAACGGGTGGTCTTTTTTTCTGCCCTGGCTCTGGCCGGCCTGCAGGACTACCTGCCGTACCGGGCGGCGCGTTTGCGTAAGGATAAAACCGAAAACAGTCTCTTTATAAACAGCCGGGGCAGCGGCATTAGTCCGCGCGGCATCGCCTGGCTCATCGAGCGCTACGCCGCCCGCAGCGGCATGCAAAAACGCCTGAGCCCGCACGCCTTCCGGCACTCCTTTGCCACCCATCTGGTCAGCAACGGCGCGGACATCCGTACTGTGCAGGCCATGCTTGGTCACGAGAGTATTTCCACCACGCAGATTTATACCCATGTAAATATCGAGCGCCTGCGCGATGTATACGCCAAGGCTCATCCACATGCCGACCGGGTACGCAGACTGGCGACGGTACCCGCCGCCCGGGCCGCCGGGCATACAAGCAAAGCCGGAAAAGAACTTTTGGAGGAACAACGATGAGAATTCGATCTACAACTATATTGGCGGTGCGCCGCAACGGCAAAGTGGCCATGGCCGGTGACGGCCAGGTGAGCATGGGCAATACCGTTATGAAGAGCAACGCCCGCAAGGTTCGCACCATTTACGACGGGAAAATAATAACCGGCTTTGCCGGAGCCACCGCCGATGCCTTTACCCTGCTGGAGCATTTTGAAGGCAAGGTAAAGGAATATTCAGGTGACCTTACCAGGGCGGCGGTGGAGCTGGCCAAAGACTGGCGCACCGACAAGATGCTGCGCAAGCTGGAAGCCCTGTTGCTGGTGGCCGACAAAGACAAGATCCTGCTGCTTTCCGGTACCGGCGATGTTATCGAGCCGGCTGAGGACGCCATCGCTATCGGATCGGGCGGCCCGTATGCCTATGCGGCTGCATTGGCTTATCTGGACGGCACCGATTTGTCTGCCGCCGAAATAGCCAAACGCAGCCTGACCATCGCTGGCGGTATCTGTATTTATACCAACGAGCGGATCATGGTGGAGGAGCTGTAATGCGCGAAGATTTTGAACTGTTCACTCCTAAAAAAATAGTCGAAGAACTGAACCGGCACATTGTCGGCCAGAATCAGGCCAAGCGCGCGGTTGCTATAGCGCTGCGCAATCGGCTGCGCCGCAAAATGCTGCCGGAAAACCAGCGTGAAGAAATTGCCCCAAAAAATATTCTGATGATAGGTCCCACGGGTGTGGGTAAAACCGAGATCGCCCGACGGCTGGCCAAACTTTGCGGTGCGCCTTTCATCAAGGTTGAGGCTACCAAATATACCGAGGTGGGTTATGTCGGCCGCGACGTGGAATCCATGATACGCGACCTGATGGCCGCCGGCTTCCGCCAGGTAATGGAAGAGATGACGGTAGAAGTGCGCGAATCCGCCGAACAGCGGGTGGAAGAACGACTACTGGATCTGCTCCTGCCGGGCCTGGGCACCAAGGCCGCTCCGGCAAACAGTACAAGCGCAGCCAAACCGACCGCGCCAGGGTTTGCGCCGTCCACCGGTGAAGCCACTGCAAATGCCGACTCGCAAGCCGCGCCAGAAGTAATTCTGGCCGGCCCTGCACCGGGCAGCACGGCCGATGCAGCTTCCGATGCCGCCGGTTTGGGTACTCGTGAAAAATTCCGCAGCCTCCTGCGCTCCGGCAGTCTGGACAGCCGCATGGTGGAAGTGCAAATAAGCTCTGGTGGCGGCATGCCCTCGATGGAGATTTTCGCCGGCCAGCCCATGGAAGACCTGGAATCGGCTTTCTCCGGCATTGCCGGCATCTTCGGCGGCGGGCGTAAACAGAAAAAGCGCTCGGTTACCGTAGCTGAGGCCCGCCGCCTGCTGCTTGATGAAGAATCAGAACGCCTGGTGGATAAAGACAAGGCTACCGAGCAGGCGCGCGAACGGGTAGAGCAGTCCGGCATCATTTTCGTCGACGAAATCGACAAGATCGCCGTACGCGAGGGGCGCTCCGGTGGCGCTGATGTTTCACGCGAAGGCGTGCAGCGCGACATTCTGCCCATCGTTGAAGGTTCCAAGGTCAATACTAAATATGGTGTTATCGACACTACCCATATTCTGTTTATTGCCGCCGGCGCTTTTACCGTATCCAAGCCGACCGATCTGATTCCCGAGCTACAGGGCCGTTTCCCTATCCGGGTGGAGCTGGATGCTCTGACCGCCGATGATTTTTACCGCATCCTGGTAGAGCCGGAGAATGCCCTGGTAACCCAGTACATTCAGCTGCTTTCCACCGAAAAATTGGAGCTGACTTTTGACGACGCGGCGGTCCGCCAGCTGGCCGACATTTGCGAGAAGGCCAATACCCGCACCGAGAATATTGGCGCGCGCCGTCTGCACACCATAATGGAGCGTCTGTTGGAGGAGCTTTCTTTTGATGCTCCGGATATGAGCGGGCAGAAAGTGCGTATAACAACTGATTTTGTCAGTCAACGTTTTGACGGCATTTTCGAAACCCAGGACCTGGCCAAGTTCATTTTGTGAGCGGCCGGGCATAAAAATGCGGCTTTGTTTAACTAAAAGCCGGAAATGCCGATATTCGAAGGGAATAGAGGCAGGAGGACATGATGTTTGACAGTACCAGTTTTGGCCGTAATGTAGAGATGCTCCAGCGTTCAATGGACGTAAGTCTGTTGCGTCGCGATGTCATCGCCAATAATATCGCCAACGCCGATGTGCCAAATTACAAGCGCTCCGAGATCAATTTCGAAGCGGCGCTCAGTAACGCCATCGCTACCGAAAACACCAAGCCGGGCCTGATTCTGCAAACCACCGATCCGCGCCATGTTACCAACGACCGCACGGTGGACTGGCGCGCCGTTCAACCCCGTCGGGTGCTGGATTATCTTTCGACCGAGAAAAACAACGGCAACAACGTAAACGCCGAGCAGGAATTCATGGACGCCATGCAGAACCAGCTGATGTACACCCTGATGACCCAGGCGGTATCGTTCGAGTTTAACCAGGTTAACCTGGTGCTGCGTTAAGCGCGTGGCGGAGTAGGAGTAAAATATGGGTTTGTTTACCAGCATTAACATAGCGTCCACCGGCATGACCGCCGAGCGTCTGCGTCAGGATGTCATCGCCGACAATATCGCCAACCAGGGCACCACGCGAACCCCCGAAGGCGGCGTGTTCCGGCGCAGCAGAGTCATTTTAAAGCCGAAAACCGATACTCCGTATTTTCGTCTGCCGTTTCTGCCAAAAGAATGGGACAACGGTGCCGGCAAGGGTGTTACGGTTTCGGAGATCCAGAAGGATATGAGCAGCGAAACCCGCTGGGTGTACGATCCGACCCATCCGGATGCCTTGCAGGCTGGTCCAAAAGCCGGTTATGTAGAAATGCCTAATGTGAATATCGTAACTGAAATGGTCGACCTTATCGCGGCCAGCCGGGCTTATGAAGCCAATGCTGCCATTGTGAACGGTTCCAAAGAGATGTTCATGAAGGCTCTGGAAATCGGGAGGTAGGTAAATGTCAACCATTTCGTCCATAGACAGCATCAGTCTGGTTAACCAGGCGCTGGGCATACAGAACAAGACACAGCTGCAGAACCAGAGCATCGTGGCCAACGGGCATATCATCGATCTTAAGCGTACTTCGCCTTTGCACTTTGGCGCGGACGGCAGTACCGGTTCGCTGGAGCCTGCAGCCAGCCCCAGTTTCGAGGATGCCATGCTCAAAGCTCTGGACGGCGTAAACGCCATGCAGCTGGACAGCGCCAATGCCATCGAAACTATGATGGTCAATCCGGAAGCCATTGATCCGCACGATGTAACCATTTCGATGGCCAAGGCCAACATGTCGCTGAACATTACGCGC
>JAHIWF010000213.1 GCA_018815555.1 Spirochaetota bacterium
AAAAAAAGACCGACCCTCTTGTATAATACACCAAAATCCGGCGAATTACACAGATTGTCGGCCAAAAACCGCCACAAGACGAGGTCCTGCCCCATCAAAAGTCTTCTATATTATCCCAAAATCCCGGCCGACCACCCTTCAAACATACGAATGCAGCCCGCTGGCAAAAAAAGCCACCCCAAAGTAGGTATACAGCATGGCCAGAAAGGCGATCAGGGCCAGAATTTGCCTGGCGCGCGGCCATCTGCCGGTATGCAAAGCTGCGGCAGTCAGCAGCCAGGTTACCAGCGCCCAGCTCTCCTTGGGGTCCCAGGACCAGAAACGCCCCCAGCTGATGTCGGCCCAGATTGCGCCGGTTATCAGGCCCACCGAGCAGAAAAACCAGGCAATTTCCAGCTCGCGCTGCAGCTGCTGGTTCCATAGTGACCAGTTGCCGGCCGGCCGGCCCCGCTCCCGGCGGAGCAGCGGCAGTAGGGCGTACACGGCGGCCATGGTCAGCGACACGTAGCCGATAAAGTAGGCCGGCACATGGATAAAGATCCAGAAGGACTGCAGGGCGGCCGGTACCACGCCGGGCAGCTTTTGCGGCCAGGGCAGCAGCAGGGCTATGGTCAACATGACCAGTCCGGGCAGATACAGCCACCAGGGGCAGCGGCGCTGGCCCCAGAAGCATTTAAGCACATACAAAAGGCCGAAAAAGGACAGCGACTCGTACATGTTGGCAAAAGGGGCATGGCGGCGCAGTATGCCGCGCAGGGCTATCCAGCCGACAGCGGCGACCAGGGCCAGCAGGCGGGGGTACAGTGGGGTAGCGGCCAACGCCGGAGGTACGGCTCCGTCCAACGACTTCGCCACAGTTTGACCAGTGGGTTTTATAGTCCATGCAGCCAGCATTCCCCAGATAACAGCGGCGGCAGCGGCCAGCAGGCAGACTTGTTCAAGCCAGATGCTCATATGGCCTCCCGGCGCAGGGCCCGCCAGGCTTTGGGCACGAAGACCAGGGCCTGACCGAACAGAAACAAGAGGCCGCTTAAGAACAGCGGCAGGCGGAAGGGCTTCCAGACAGCCTGCAGGATGCTGGTATAGCCGAAGTCTTCTTCCAGCAGGCGCAGCCAGAAGCCGCTACTGCCGGCCAGCTCGGGCCGTACGGTATTGCGGGCTTCGCTGCTGCTAAAATAGCCCTGGGCCAGCATGTCGCCGGCGGCATTCTCCTGCAGCCAGTAATAACGCACGCCGTCGTCCAGAACTTTTTCGGGGATGGCGTAAAAACGGCTGCCGTCAGCCAGCTGCTGACCGGTTTTAGCCAGCGTTTCCAGTGCTACCAGGGCGTCGCCCTCACCGGTGTCGAACCAGACGGAGCGGACGAACAGGCGCCAGTCCATCTGGTACAGCTGAAACAGTTCCAGGCTTAGCGGTTTGTTTACGCCGACGGCGACATCCGCGCCGTTCAGCCGCAGCAGGGAGGTAAAGCTCTGCTTGTTGTCTTCGATACTGCCGGGGGCATGCTCGAAGCGGACCAGTTCCAGGCTGGCCGGCTGCATCAACGGAAAGCCGGCCTCCAGAAACTGCGGCTGCAGTTCCAGGGTCTGCCCCTCGCGCAGGGCCAGTTCGAAGCGCTGGTCGTAGCGCAGCGACAGCAGGGTAAACAGCAACATGAATAATAAGGGGAAATGCAGGGCCAGGTAACGGGTCCAGCGCACCCGGCCGACCGGCAGCCAAGGCCAGGCCAGCATCAACAGGGCGGCGGCGGCCCAGCTTGCCAACTGGGCTGCATTAAAAGCCGTTGAGGCCAGAAAAGCGCTACTCCAACCGAAGGGCAGGGCCGCGAGGGCGGTCGGCAGGCCGGGCAGCAGCAGGAGCAGCACACTCAGCAGGAAGGGCCAACCGGGAAGCTTGCGCACCGGCCGGCCGGGCTGGTTTCCGGCTGCAGTTTCCTCTCCGGCTGTATCGGCTGTCGGACCTTTACCGGCGGATTCCCCACCGGCGACGACTTCCTCCCCGGCCGGCGTTTCGCCGGCAGCTGCCTGATTTGCTCCGGCTGCAGTATCCGCGCGGCTGGATGTCGAGCCCGCCGCCTGCGCTTCTCCCGGCGGCGACGGATATTCCGGTTCAAGCATCGGCGCTCTCCACGATTTTTTTTACGGCGTAATAGGTGACCGGTTCGGCTTTGCCTTTTATGGTCTGGTTTTCCACAGCTTTTACTTCCAACCGGTCGGCCAGGGCCTGGTACAATGCGGCGGAAATGAGCACGGCGTTAGGCGGAGCCACGCCGCAGAGCCGGCTGGCCAGGTTTACGGTATCGCCGATTACGGCAAACTCCATGCGGCTCTGGCTGCCGATATTTCCGGCCACCACTTCGCCGTAATTGATACCCACACCGATATGCAGGGGGTAGTCCCAGTTTTTGGTAAGCCGGTGCACGCTGCGCACCATTTCCATACCGGCGCGCACAGCCGACAGTGGATCGGCAAACTGGGCCATTACGGCATCACCCATAAACTTGTCGATGTCGCCCTGGTATTTCTCCACCACGCCGGACTGCACGTCCAATAGCTGGTTCAGGTGGTCGATTACCAGCTGCGGGTCGGCCTGGTCGGCAAAACGGGTAAAACCGCGCACGTCGGAGAACAGCACCACCAGCTGGTTTTTCTGGCCGCCGCTACCGGCGATATTGCGCCGTATCATGGCATCGGTGGAACGCGACACATACTTGCTCAGGCGCAGGCGTTCCTGCACGCTGGCAAACATTTCATTAATGCGCTTGGCCAGCTCGCCCAGTTCGTCCTTGCTCTTGATGACCACGGTGCTGTCCAGCTGTCCGGCGCCGAACAGGCTTACGGTGCGGCCGATGTGCAGCAGCGGCCGCAACACCAGCCGTCGGATGGCGATGATCAGCAGTATGGCAAAAACGATTACAGCACCGGGAAGGAAGACGGAAAGGAACAGAAAGGCGTTGTTTATCTGGCGGTAGATACCGGCAAGCGAAATTTTAAAGTGGGCTATGCCGCGGATCGGCCCGGATACCGCCACGGTGCCATGGCAGGCCCAGCAGGACTGTTCGTTGCGTAATGGAAAGAAATATTCCATCTCGCGCTCGGCAACCAGCTCGCGGGTAATCGGCCGGCCGGTACTTACCACCTGCTGAAAGGCCGGGTTTTCTACCATGGCCTGCTCTACCCGGTCGGTTCGCTCGAACATCACGTAATTCTGGTAATTGTTCACGAAATCCAGGGTCCGAAAATCCTGGAAGGCGCGGTCGCCAGTATCGCGGTACAGGTTTATGGCTTTAAACTCGCCTATCTGCTGCAGGCTGGTAAGGGTATCCACCGCAATCGGCGCTTCGCCGGAAAGCATGATATTTTTTATTACCAGATTCAGCATGTCGGTGGTTACACTCAGGGTGCTGCGGGCCGCTTCCAGAAGGTCGTTCTTCTGGCGGTTTACACTGATGGGAATGATAGTGGCCATTACCGCCAGCATAAGCAGCACGATCAGGGCGATTACTTTTAACTGCAGTGACTTTTTCATTACTGACCTATCCCTCCGCCGAAATCCAGCCGCTGCAGCAGCACAAAGTCCGACGCCGAAGCGGCGTGGCAGCTGATGCACATTTCCGGCTTTCCTTCGGCCATTACAGCGCCGTCCGGGCCGTAGGCGGCCCAGAACCAGTCGCCGGCATCAGGATTGTAGCCGGCGACTTTGGCCATGATGGTATACCCGGCAACCTTGCGGTCCGGATCATAGTTTTCTTTTATGATAATTGATCCGGGCGGCGCAACGTTTGTTGCCACCGGCAGGGCGTCGGCCAGCGGCTGACTGATATAGATGCGGTGAAAGCGACCGTGCGGCGATTGTCCGGGACGCAGGCCCTCGTAATCCGGCCAGGCCGGCCAGCGCTTGAACTGGTCACCCTGATTAATGTGCTCCCAGAGAACAGCGGCACTGATGGAAGAGGAGGCAAAGTCCGGCCGGCTGGAAAGCGTTGAATTTCGGCTTTTTTGGCAGGAAATTATGGAAAGCACCAGGAAAAGTGTAGCAGTGGCAGCGGCCAGTCGCAGAAAAACAAGGAAAAATCGGTTTTTTTTCATACAAACTCCTCCCGACAGGGCAAATCATACACCATCTTGGGCCGCTTTGAAAGTAAAATCAGTATCAGGATTGGCCCGAACGCCATTCTGCATTACTATTAGCGGTATGAAACAGCGAACACTTTTCCGGGAACTACAGCGCCATAACGGCTTGTCTACTCATGCCGAGATTAACAGCAGTCAACGTATGCTGGCGGTACTGGAGTTGGATGACGCCCTGTGGACGGCAACTGGTGTGGATATCGAAGGCTTGGCTTTCGACCGGCGCTTTCTAAGCTGGCTGGACAGTGACCATAACGGCCGCATTCTCTGCGGCGAAGTACGTCAGGCCATTCAGTGGCTGGCAGCCTGCCTGCGCGATCCGGGGCTGGCGTTTAACGGCAGTTCCGCCCTGCGGCTGGATGAGCTGCGCAGCGATACAGCCGACGGACGGGCCCTGCGCCAGTCGGCGGAACGCATTGTTTCCACTCTGGGAGCCTGCAGTCAGCTGGGCACTTGTGTGGAAGTTGACGGCAGCAGCAGCCTGGATATGGCAGCGCTGGACTACTGCCGCACGATACTGAAGGAGCAGACAGTCAGCCAGGAAGGCGTGTTGCTGCCCCAGGTGCCGGGAAATCCGGCGTTGCAGGCATTTCTGGAGACGGTAATACAAACCGTAGGCGGGGTGCCGCATCCAAGCGGCCGGCCGGGGGTTAATCTTTCTGAACTTGACGAATTTATGCATGATCTGGCGGCGCGGCTGGCCTGGCTGGCCGAACCGGCAAATAATCCGGCAATACTGCCGCTGGGGGCAGACACAGCTGCCGCGCTGGCCGACTGGGAGCGCGGCAAGGCCCGGCTGCAGGCTTTTTTTGAACTGGATGCGGCGGCCGCCCTCGATACGGAAATCGGCAAAGAAGCGGCGACCTTGGCACTGTCTGCCTTCCGCAAGGCCGGCAGTCTGGAAGGAGCCAGCCTGCAGAGCGCCAGTCAGGCCGCCCTGCAGCAGGCTCCGCTGGCGAAAGTACATGGCGACGGGCTCTTGCGCCTGGCCGAAATCAGAAATCCGCTCATGCACAAAACACTGGCGCGCTGTCTGGAAATTGCCGAGTCCCTGCTGGGATTAGCCCCCCGGCCGGCCAGGAAGACCAGCTCGGCCAGCTTGAGCTTCGACGATTTTCTGGCCGCCGATCTGCGGCTGGAGCCCTACCGCAGCTGGCTGGCCGCCGAAGCCGGCAAGCAGCTAGCCGCCCTGCCGGTCGATTACCTGCGCGAACTCAGCAGCAGCAGGCTGGTCGAGGCAGCCCGGGCCCTGGTTGCCGAAAAAGGTTCAGCCGCCCTGGCAGCCGATGACCTGGCGCAGGTTGAGCGTATTTTGCTATATAAACAGCTGCTTGTGCCCTTTCTGAACAATTTTGTGGTATTTCCCTATCTGTATGACCCGGCGCATCCGGCAGCCTTTGAGGCCGGGACCTTTATTGCCGACGGCCGGCGCTTCGCCTTTTCGGTACGGGTAAAGGATCTTGCCGCGCACAAGCTGTCGGCCAACTATTCGCGCATGTATGTGCTGTATCTGGAGGTTTTGGTAAGCGGGCAGCCTTCGTATAAGGCGGCCGTACCGGTGACCAGCGGGTCGCAGGGGCATTTATACAAGGGCAAGTACGGACTGTTTCGTGAACCGGACGGGACTGAACGCAGTGCCCGCATCATCGACATTCTGGAAAACCCGATCAGTGTAGGCGAAACTCTGGGCATGCCCTTCCGCAAGGCCTATAAAGCGCTGGCCGGCAAAATAGACGAAATCAGCCGCAATGCCGAGGAAAAACTGGCCCGCAGCACCGCCGAACGGGCCGAAGCCGCCCTGAGCAAGGATCTGTCGCTGCAGCAAAATCCGACCGAGGCCGCACCAAGCGCTGCGCCGGCAGCCGCTACCGCACAGGCACTTGTATCGGCAGGCGGCGGAGCCGGCAGCCAGCCGGCGAACCGGCGCGGCACAGCCGGCCGTTCGGCCGGCGCGCTTAACTCCGGCGCGCTTGGCGGGCTGCTGGCCGGCGGCAGCATAGCCGTCGCCGCACTCGGTTCTTCCTTCGCCTTTATCAGCAAGACTTTCTCGGAAATGAGTGCTTCATCGCTGCTGATCACGCTGGGCAGTCTGTTGATGGTGGTTTTACTGCCGGTGCTTATTTCGGCACTGTCCAAACTGGCGGCGCGCGACCTGGCACCTCTATTGGAAGCCTCCGGAATGGCCATGAACCGGCGCATCCGCCTGTCCCGCTCGCAGGCTCGCAATTTTACGGTTCAGCCCCGGGCACTGCGTCGGATGGCCCTGACCGGCAAGGCACAGGCAAAAAGCTGACAATCCATTCAAGTTAAGGTTCTATAAGCTGGGGCAGTACGGCATCGCGATAGCGCGGCTCTTTAAGAAGCTCCAACAGATTGCGGATAGAAATGAGCGGCGCGTTTACCAGAACCAGATTTGCGGCGGCCGCCGGCACCATGCCGCCGGTCTCGAAGTGTATCTGATAGGTTATATCAACATAACCATCGCCAGCCGGAACCAGCTGCCAGGAGCCGCTAAAGCGCGGCAGGCGCACCTTGTTTTTCTGCTCCGGCAGATAGTCTTTTACATCGGAAATAGTAACGCTTACAACTTTGCTCTGCGGATCCTGTACGGCCGCGTATCGGTACACGACATCGCGGCGCTGAAAAGGCCAGGGTACCGAGATAACCATGTAGGCATAGCCGTTGGACTCGTCAATCTCAGCCAGTTGCTCTGTAAATTCGCAACTGTCCATCCATAGCGGAAACTCCGGAATATTCTGCATTACGGCCATAATCGAGGACAGGCTGGCACGCACCCTGGTTTCTACCTTGGCCTCGTTAAAAGCCGAATCCGGATGCGGTCGGGTATACACCCGGATACCGTCTTTATCGACGGACACTTTCCAGTCCGCCGCCATTGCCGACCCCGTCATGACCGTAAACAATAGCGCCAGCACTGAGAGCAGTTTGAAAATCCTCATACCAGAGAGCATAACGCAGTACGGTCGGCAAAGGCAAGTCTTGGCAGGATGCGCGAGGCCTGTTACACTGCCCGGCATGAGTACACTAAGTCTGGATAAAATACTGCAGTCGCAGGGCATCGGCTCGCGCAAATACTGCCGCGCTGTAATTGCCGACGGCCTGGTAAGCATCAAGGGTGACCCGGTGCTGGACTGGTCACTTTGTTTTGAAACTGAAGAACTGCGTTTCAGCATCGACGGGCGCGAGTGGCAATTCCACGCCAAACTGTACATTGTAATGAACAAGCCGGAAGCCTGTGAGTGTTCACGCAAGCCGAGCCACCACCGCAGTGTGCTCAGCCTGCTGCCGGAAGAATTCATAAACCGCGACGTGCAGCCGGTAGGACGGCTAGACCATGATACAACCGGCCTACTGCTGCTGTCCGATGACGGGAAATTTATACATGCCCAGAGTTCGCCCAAGAAGCATCTGCCTAAAACCTACCAGGCCACGCTGGCCCGTCCCTGTACTCCAGAACTGGTACAAGCCCTGCTGGAAGGCGTACAGCTGATCGACGAAGACGCGCCGATAAGGGCACTCAGCTGTGCTCAGACCGGCGAACTGGAGCTGGAGCTGTGCATCGACCAGGGTAAATACCACCAGGTAAAGCGCATGATCGCGGCAGCCGGCAACCATTGCGCCGGCCTCTGCCGCAGTGCCATCGGCGGGCTTACACTGGACACCCTGGGCCTGGCGGCGGGCGAATGGCGGCTGCTGACTGCGGAAGAATTGGCCTTGCTGGCTCCATATTAAGGCGACGGCAAGCATTCGGCCGGCAACGGCCGCTGGTCAATCTGTATATATAATGAACGCTTCCCAACGCTTTTGCAGGAGTGGATTCTGCGTCGGGCTGTATTCGGCAAGCAGCTCCGATCCTTCGAGTACTTGCACCTGGTAGTCTATGCCGTAGCGCTGTTTAAGCCAGAACCAGGTAAAGGCTTCGGCGTAATCCTCCGACCAGCTTAAGGTGCCATAAAGCGAGGCGAATGGCCTGGTCTGCAGGGCAGTATACATAGCAGCAGCCTGCTCCATAGGCAGGGCCGGACCAAGTCCGTACGCTGATATTTCCTTGCGGCCGGCAAAATCCCATTCAGGCAGCGGTTCACGCAATTTCGCCCATACAGTGGCGGTAAAAGCCGTTGATGCTGCGCTGCGGCTGCCGTCGGAGAACAGCTGCTCGATAAAGGGTGTCTGTAAAGTTATATAATCATACACGTGCACGCTTTCGTGTACCAGCGTATGCAGCAGGCCTTGATATTGGCGGCCATCCGAAGCCGCACAGCTGACCTTGAGGGACAGGGCTGTCGGAGTGGCAACCCCTACGGCGGCATTTGCGGCAGTGTTTTCAACAGCGGCAAAGCTGCTGTTGTCGCGGTATTCCAGCCACTGCTGCAGGGTGCTTTCGAATATTGTCGGATTAAGATACAGAATCAAAAACATTTCACCATTGTCGTCAAAGACAAAATCAGTCATGCCGCCACCCATGAAGCCTTCGATCAGGTAGATGGCGGCCACCCGCTCCTCGAACACCGAGCGAAACTGCCCCGGCAGCTGCCGGTAATATTGCATAAACAGGGATACTTCACCGGTAGTCGGGCTGCGCGAAAAGTATCGGTCGGTATCATCCATTCTGCGCATATAATCCAGGGCCTGCGCCGGCGCTTCCACAAAGCGGTCGGCTACGGCCGGAGGGAAGGCACCAGCCAGCGCAAACGGCTCGATGTACTGCGCCAACTGGCGTTCCGGCAGCTGCTTCAGGTCTTCCAGAGTAAGGGATTGCTGCCGGGTGGCGCAGGAATAGAGCAGACCGAACAGCAGCAATACTGCACCAGTCGCCAGCATCAAGCGCTTCAGCAGGGCGGTTGATGCCAGAACTGCCCCGGTTTTTCTATTACAATGATCCATGTATCATACCTCATGCTTCATAATGTTTTGCAAACAGTTACTTATTCCTGTACACGGAAGCTGCGCTCCAGCAGCTGGTTGTTCCAGTTATCTTTTACTATCAGCCGGTAGCGGCCAGCCTCGATAAAGCGGTATGCTGGCAGCGAATAGGCAGCGCCGGCCGCCAGATTCACCAGTTCGCGGTGCAGCTCCCGGCTCCGGCCGAGATCCTGCTCCAGTTTATAGAAAATCACCACAAAGCGGCCGGCCCCACCGGACTGATTGCTGACGGTAAAGGCCAGCTCGGTGCCTATACTGGTAGGGATCGGATCGGCATAGACTGTCCGCTCGGCCGGAATCTCGAAGCCGATCTCGGCAATCACCGGCTCGGCGGCAGCAAGCGAGGCTGCTGCGCTGATGGCCGCCTGGCCGCCTGAGTCGCCTGAGTCGCTGGGGGCGACAGTTGCACCAGCCGGCGGTTCGGCCGAGGCTGCGGGCGGCGCTGTTGCGGTGGCGGGAGGCGCAACCAGGGTAGCCGGCGCGGGATTTGCTGCCGTCGCGGTGCCGGTTGAGGGGCTTGTCGGCGGCACTGAGGTTGCCGGAGCCACAGCAACGGCACTCGCTGCCGGCAGCAGCCGGCGCACACTGATCATGCGAGGCTGCCAGTAGCGGTCATACACTGAACTTATTATTACCCCGGTCTGGATGCCGGCCGAGGCGGCGTGAATAAAGCGGTCATCGCCGATATAAATGCCCACATGACTGGGCCGGCCACCCACCGTATCGAAGACCAGAA
>JAHIWF010000214.1 GCA_018815555.1 Spirochaetota bacterium
AGGCGGCGGCAAACAAGAGCAGCAGAGCCATAAAAACTGAAAAACCGCCGCGCGACATAAAATTGTCAAAGGCATAGCGGAATTTTTCCGCCGAACCGTGTTTTTTGCTGGACATGATTACTCCTTACGAGGCTGATTCTTCAGATATATTAAGCCGGATTACCGGCGGCGTCAAATCATGGTAGCGTCAAATCATGGTAGCGTCAAATCATGGTAGCGTCAAATCATGACCAAAGCCCATAAAACAGAGTATACTCTACGCGGAGAACTGCATGAAAAACCAAGCACTGATCCAGGCCATGAGCCTGGAGGAAAAAGCCGGGTTTATTACCGGCGACGGCTTCTGGACTACCAAAGCATTCCAGCGAATGGGTGTTGCCGCTATAGAAATGACCGACGGACCGCACGGGTTGCGTAAAATGAGCAATGTGAAAGGACAAAACACCTTCGCCAACCTGATGCCCACTACCGCTTTTCCCACCGCATCCTTAAGCGCCTGCAGTTTCGACCGGAGTTTGCTGCAGGCGATGGGGGCCGCTCTGGCCGAAGAATGCCGTGTACATTCGATTGCACTGCTGCTGGGCCCGGGTGCGAATATCAAACGCTCGCCCCTGTGCGGCCGGAATTTCGAGTATTTTTCCGAAGACCCGCTCTTGTCCGGCGCAATGGCCCGGGCCTGGATAGAAGGTCTGCAGCAAGCCGGAGTCGGTGCTTCGCTGAAACATTACGCGGTAAACAATCAGGAAAAACGCCGCATGAGCATCGACGCGGTGGTGGATCCGCGCGCCTTGCACGAACTGTATCTGGCCAGCTTCGAAGAAGCGGTGCGCAAAGGCCAGCCCGCATCGGTAATGTGTGCGTACAATAAAATAAATGGTGTGCTCTGCTCCGAACATGATTACCTTTTAAATACAGTACTGCGTGACCAGTGGGGCTTCCGGGGTTTTGTAGTCACCGACTGGGGGGCATCACACAACCGCGTGGTGGGTTTACAGGCCGGCGTCGACCTGGCCATGCCGGAAACCGCACCGGATGTTCAGCAAAGCCTGCTGCAGGCGGTGCAGGATGGCCGCCTGGCCGAAATGGTGCTGGACCGGAGCATCGACCGCCTGCTTACTTTTACATTACAGGCGGCAGAACAAGGGCTGCAGTGTATGACAGCGCAAGAACGCCAGGCGGATGCGGCCAGCCAACCCTTAGCGCTGCTCCAGGCAAACCACCAGCTGGCTTTGCGCATTGCCGAGGAATCCAGTGTTCTGCTGAAAAACCGGCAGCTGCTGCCGCTGGACCCGAAAAACCCGGTGGTGGTAATCGGCAGCCTGGCCAGACGGCCGCGCTATCAGGGAGCCGGCAGTTCGTATCTGGCACCGGCCAAGGTAAGTTCGTTCCTGGACGGCCTGGAAAAGCTCGGGGTAAGCTACGAATTCGCCGACGGTTACGACTGCAGCCGCGACGTCCCCGACCGAAAAATGGAAGACAGGGCGGTCGAGCTTGCCCGGAAAGCAAAGGCCGATGGCAGAAAAATAATTTATTACCTTGGGCTTACCGACAGCTACGAGTCCGAAGGTTTTGACCGTGAACACATGCGGCTGCCGGCCAACCAGCTGGCCCTGCTGAACAGACTTACAGCGGCCGATACCCGTATTGCGGTGGTATTCAGCGGCGGAGCACCGGTAGAAACACCCTGGCTGGACTCGGTAGCTGCCCTGCTGGCCGGATATCTTGGCGGACAGGCTTCGGGAGAAGCACTGGCAAGACTGGTTTTCGGACTGGCCAATCCCTGCGGCAAGTTGGCCGAAAGCTGGCCGCTGCGACTGGAAGACAACCCCAGCTACGACAACTTTCCGGGCGGGCATTCACAGGTTCTGTACAAAGAAGGCATGTTCGTCGGCTACCGCTATTATGCCACGGCCGGCAAACCAGTGCGCTTCCCCTTCGGCTACGGGCTTTCCTACACCAGTTTCCGTTATGACAAACTGAAGCTGTTTGCTGGCACGGCCGAGCTTGACACATTGTCGGCAGCAGAGCTTGCTGCGGCGCTGGAGCAAGAAACTTTACGTGCCCGGGTTACGGTTACTAATACCGGCACGAGAGCCGGCCGTGAAATCGTACAGCTGTATGCCAAGCACCCGCAGTCCGCACTGGAACGTCCAAAGCTGGCCCTGGCCGGTTTTGAAAAAACCGGTATCGAACCGGGTCAGACAACGGAAGTGGATGTTACACTTTCTGCACTCGCTTTACGGTACTGGAACGAAAGCGCCGGGCGATTCGAAATCGAGAATGGCGAAATCCTGTTGCAGGCCGGCCCATCCTCGGCGGATTTGCCATTGTCGTACAGCTTGCATATTTCTGGCGGCAGGCAAGCACCCGCTGAACTGAGCGGACTGCCCCGACGCAGGCTGGACGAAGGCCTTGCATCGCTGAGTGAGGCGGATTTCATTCAGCACTGCGGCCGCGCCCTGCCCACACCTCAGCCCCGCTATCCTTACCACATAGACTCGGCGATGGGTGATATGGCCGAAGACTCGGTCGCCGTCAGGGCAATACTTAAATTGGTAACCAGCAAGTTTCTTAAAAGTTTCGGAGCGGATAAAGGCGGCCCCAATCACCGCATGATGCTGGAAATGATAAAAGACATGCCGCTTTCGAAGCTGGCCAGCATGTCCGGAGGCAGCCTTAACCATGACTTCGCGGAAGCTCTGGTGGATCTTGCAAACCATAAAACCTGGCGGGGCCTGAACCGGGCCAGGCGTGCTATACCAAAACTATAATTCCGGCCTGTCCCGGTAATAGATGAAGACCCTGCCGGGGCAGGCCGGACGAAAACAGCTCTGGCAGCTCCGTCCACCCCCCTATTGCTATACTCATGGTTTGGATAAAAATAGCTTTTTAGGGAGTAATAAAAACTCCAATTTAGTAGGCGGTGGCTTAATTATCAACAATAAAATTAGTGAATTCTCTGTAAAAAATCTGATCACACATTGTTTTTTTGAGGAAATGAACTACTATATATAGTATCATCAAGTGCTTCACACCAAGCTATCTATAAATAATAATTAAATGCTTTCTGGCCGGAGCGGCTGGTCGGCGCGACAGATACTCCGGAAGTTTAACTAGCACGATCGATAAAATTAGATCTCCAGGAGGTACCTGTATGTTCCGCAAATTATTTTCTTTTATAATGCTTATTTCGGTTGTACCATTGCTGGCTGCCCAAGGAAACGGCAGTCTTTCTTTTCATCTACGCCCCGGAGCCGACATACCAGTTGGACCCAAGAGCTCATTGACCACTGAAGATGCTCCGTACAAGCTGGGCGGTTCTACCGGACTGGTCGGCCAATACAACCTTCCGTGGCTGGAAGATCTTTTTCTGGAAGGTATTCTCCAGGTCGGGCTGCATCCGACCCAGGCTCAGAACATGCTTACCTTGGGTTCGGCCGGCATGGGAATCGGCTATGACCTCCGTCTGCTAGATCGGGTAAGCCTGCAGTTCGGCATACAGGGAGGCGGAACACTGGGCTTTTTCGGCGATGCCGAACCGGCAGGCAATCCCTATGCCGGAGCGAATCTGGGCGTTACCTTTGACCTGAGTCCCGGTTTTGCACTGTCGCTGGGAAGTACCTACAGTTATCATCTGGGCTGGGATGCGGCCAATGCGGCTTATACCGACCTGTATCAGGGAGTTAACGTCTGGGCCGGCACCATTTTTCGCGTGCAGCCTCAATCCGGCCGCCAAAAACTGCTGGTCGAGACAGTAAAAACCGAACCCCTTTTCCCGGTTTTCTTCGGCCATTATCAGAACACCCCGTTTGGTAGAGTATTAGTACAGAATCACGAAAACAGTTCCATTACCAATGTGGACGTTTATTTTTTCATCAGTGAATACATGGAACAGCCGGTTTTAACGGCAACCTACCCAAGCCTGCAGCGCAACCAGTCTGTAGAAGCGCCGCTCACCGCCCTTTTTACCAGCCGTTTACTTAATATAACAGAAAGCACCAAGGTGTCTTCCGAAGTGCGCATCGAATACAGCTATCTGGGCAAGCGCTTTACCTATACACAACCGCTTACCCTTACCGTGCTAGACCGCAACAGCATGACCTGGGACGACGACCGCAAGGCAGCCTCCTTTGTTACACCGCGCGATCCGACAGTGCTGATCTTTTCGAAAAATACAGCCGGTTTGGTACGCGACCAGGGCAATAATCCGCTTAACCTGAACTTCCGCATTGCTATGGGCATCTTTGAGGCCCTGCGCCTGTACGGACTCAACTACGTAATCGATCCGCAATCATCTTTTATAGAAGCATCACAGGACCAGTTCTTCCTGGACTACCTGCAGTTTCCCTCGCAGACCCTGGTATACCGGGCTGGCGACTGTGACGATATGTCCATCCTGTATGCAGCCCTGCTGGAATCTGTGGGTATCGAGACAGCCTTCATCACCATCCCCGGCCATATTTTTATGGCTTTCTCGCTGGGAACAAGCGAGGCCGAAACCCGCCGTAATTTCAGCAGCGCCGACAACTTCATATATATTGACGACAAAGCCTGGGTACCGATCGAAATTACACTGGTTCAGGACGGATTCATGAAAGCGCTCAGCACCGGCATAAAACAATGGCGCGACGCAGTAAACAAAAACGCTAACGGTTTTTATCCCATTCACACAGCCTGGGAGACCTACCAACCGGTCGGCTTTAACCAGGGCTCGCTGTCCTTATTATTCCCTTCGGCCGACTCAATCATACAAGGCTACAAATCCAGCCTTGATGCATTTGTAAGCCAGGAAATACAGTCCAGAATAGATAATTTTGAATCACTAATCCGCAGCGGCGGCGACAAAGCCAATGTGCGCAACAGTTACGGCATACTGTATGCCCGCTATGGCTTGTTCCAGAAAGCCGAAGAGCAATTCCTGACCGCACTGCGCATGGACCGTAACTTTGCCAATGCCATGGTCAATCTGGCCAATCTGTATTTTCTGGAAGAACGCATGGATGACGCGCTGGAGTGGTATCTAAAGGCAGACCGCCTGATGCCCGGTAACCAGATTGTAATAGCCGGCCTGGCGCGCACCCGCTACGAGCGCGAAGAATACCAGCTGGCCCAAGATGAGTATCGCGAACTGGCAGCGCTGAATCCCGAACTGGCGGCAAAATACAGCTACATCGGAAACACCAACCTGTCCATTGTGCGTGCCGCGTCGGCCCGCGACAAAGGCGAAACCTTCTGGGAAGGCGAGGAGTAATAGCATGAAACGGCAGCTGTACAGATTTACCAGTAAGCTTATACTAATCGGAACTTGTGTGCTTGCAACAATAGTCTGGATGCAAGGCTGCCGTAACCCCCTGCTGAGTGCGGTACAGGTAGAAGTAGCGGCCGCCGTTACGCTGCCGGAAGTGAGCGCGGTGTATCCGGCCAGGGATGCCAGAGATATTCCAATAAATACCAACACCTTCACCATAAGCTTCAGCAAATATATCGATTCAGCCACAGTATCTGGATCAACAATCCTGATAACAGATGCTGATGGCACAAAAGTTACCGGAACCTTTTCGGTAAGTTCAGAGACCATAACTTTTGCTGCCAGCGGAAATCTGATTTTCAACAAAGAATACACCGTTACCATCACAACCGGCGTGAAGGACACTGACGGCAAAAGTTTGGCGGAAGAATTTACCTGGTCTTTTGTTACCAACCGGGCGCCGGATACTACCGCACCGCAAATATCGTCTGTAAATATTAATGACGGCGCAGAATGGATTAACTCATTAACCCTTTCATTGGCGATCACAGCCACAGACAATTATGATACCGCTGAAGCCAGCTCTATTGCTTTCATAAAAATCAATAATTCTGAATGGCTGCCATACACAACGATTCTAGAGCATGTTCTTCCCGCAGGCGAAGGAAGCAGAACGGTAGCAGTTACAGTAAAAGACGCGGCCGGAAACACTTCTGATGCCTATAGTGCCACAGTGTCTGTGGATACTGTTCCGCCGGCTATCGATACCTTCTTCATCAACGAAGGACGGTCTGCCACCAGTACTCGAGAAATGACAGTATATATTGCAGCAAACGATACGGCTGGCAGCGGACTGGCGTTTTACAGATATTTCCTGGAAACGGATGAAACAGCCGCCGATTGGCAGGTCTTGCCAGATAGTCAGCTGCTGCTTGCCGAAGAACTGATGCCGGACGGGATACAAAATGACGATACATTCACCTACTTCGCAATAGTCAGAGACCTGGCCGGGAATGAATCGGCCATTGCCTCGCAAACTATACGCTATGACTTACTGCCCCCCAACCTGCTGTTTCCAACCACCCCGGCTGATGATGCTAGTAACATACCTTATAATACCAGTATTGTAAGCGTACGCTTTGATGATTCCATTGACATAAACAGCATCAACGCCGATTCGGTTGTGGTTCTACAGAGCGGGAATCCCTTGACTGGTAAATTCGTATTTACCGACGATGGTAGTATTAAACATGCAATATTGCAGCTGACCGAGCTGGAACTGCAGCCCAACACTGATTACATCGTTTCGGTATCTCCAGATATCCGCGATGTTGCCGGTAATTCCTACGGAAACAATTATACCTGGAACTTCCGTACCGGAGAAGCCATTGACAGTACAGCACCAGAAGGAAGCATTTACCCATCTGGATATGACATTCCATTGCCTAATGGCGTGTATGCGGTCGACACAAACAATATTACAATTATGGTCGACGCAGTTGATGACTATAATGGTGTCTATGGCATGCAGTTTTGGGGCGATGGCGATTTACCGGTATTTATGGAATCCGCAGCCTGGGAAGTATACACACCAACAAAAGCCTGGCTTCTTGACGAAGGAGAAAAAACCTATAACCTGCTCTATCGTCTGATGGATGCGGCAAGTAATATCTCGCCCTCGCCAATCCATGTAAAGGTAATATACGACATAACAGCCCCTACTATCAGCAATCTTGAAACCCAGCATGGCAGTGCGTATTCCAACAACCCATCCGGGCTGGTATCCATAATCACCAGCGCGTACGACAAGGACGCCGGCAATATCTATACCGGCTCGGGCATTAAAGAAATAAAATTCAGCAATGATGCCAACATGGACGACGACGAGTGGGAGAACTGGTCTCCGGTACGTACCGATTGGGCGCTCGACATAACAGCAGGCGATGGCCCTAAGCAGGTTCATGTCGCGATACGCGACTACCTTAACTACAGCAGTATAGTATCCATACTTGATATAACCTGGGATACCACCCCCCCGTCGATATTCTTTGATCCGGACGTTGGTGATTTTAAAATTACAAACACGGCAACTACGCTGAGCGGTACCTTTACTGATACCTACGGTATCGCATCCTATTCCTGGGAACAGGAAAGCGGTCCGGGCACGCTTACGATAACGAATCCGGGAACCGCTGACCCCACGGTTTCCGGCATAGCCGGCGGTTCCGGCGATGGCGTGTATATGATCCGCCTTACAGTAGTGGATAATGCCGGCAACCAAAGCGTGGCCTCGGTACCCTTTGTCTGGGACACTACCGCTCCGGCGGCAATGGGAACTATAAGCAAGGCTGGCAACTACAGCAACAGCAGCCGGCCGTCTGTCAGCTGGGAAGCTGTAGTCGGGGCAGACGTGTATGAAGTCCGAATCGACGGTACGCTTGTCGACACCATCGACACTACATCATTTTCACCTGCCTCAGATTTGTCTGAAGGCAGTCATACCTTCCGGGTAACGCCCAAAGACCTGGCCGGTAATACTTCTGCATACACCGAAACCAGCATATTTGTGGACACCATTGCGCCGGTCATTAACCGCTCCGCCGTGGAACTGCTTTTCAATACACAGCAAACTATTAATTTCAGCGACGGCACTCATGGCTCGGTTCTCGAAGAAGGCAGTGGGCTGGCAGCTACCGAGTGGATCCAGCTTGAAGGACCCGGCACGGTAAGCTTCGGTTCGCCGACATCCTTGATAAGCACCATTTCTGCCAGTGAGCACGGCTATTATGGTATCCAGCTGCAATGCACCGACTTGGCCGGCAATGTGACCTATGGGAACTATACCCTTAACTGGGATATTGTGGCCCCAGAAGCACCGCAAGTATTCGGTATTGACCGCACACCCAACACCACTCCAACCTGGTCCTGGGTAAGCGGCGGCAATGGCGGCAGCGGGAATTTCCAGTACCGTCTTACCAGGATTTCGGACAATAACGTTTACGTTGACTGGACCGCATTTAATACTGCGACGGCTTTTACCAGCAGCATACTGCCCGGAGATAACATAGCAGATGAAGATGACGAAGGCGGAATATACTCATACCGACTCGAAGTACTCGAACGAGATACAGTAGGGAATACTTCCGAAATCGGCAGCCACATCATTTGGGTGGATTCAACCTACACCGCTCCTCCTGAAGTAATCGTGGACGGACCATCAGTACAGAATACCACAACCATAACCTGGAACTGGAGCAGCGGAGCCGCCCAGAGCGGCGCTACCTACCGGTATATGGTACGTAAAAACGATATAGCCGTACCGGTAACACCGCCCTTCGACAGTCTGACCTGGCTGAACGGTACCGGCGGATCGGTAGGCGATACAGTAACACTGGACAGTTCTACCATAACAACCGCAGCCGGCTTCGACGACACCTGGACTATACTCGTCGAAGAGTATAACACCGGACTGACGGCCTGGAACGGCAAACTCGGTTCGCATACGGTGCGTGTAGACCGCCTGGGGCCAAGTGCACCGGTGATGGCAAACGTTACCTCGCCGACCAATGACTCTACACCGACCTGGTCGTGGCTAAGCAGTGCCGGAACGGACGGTACCGGCTACTTCCGCTGGAATGTCGACGGCGGAGCCTGGACAGAAACAACAGCCACCATCGCCACACCGGCAGTTCTTGCGCACGGCAGCCACACCATGTATGTTCAGGAGAGAGACAGCCTGGGCAACTGGGGCAGCAGCGGATCAAGAGTGATAAATGTAGACATTCAGGCACCGAGTCTTACCTCAATTTCCTTGAAAGGCGGTGCGGGTTATACCAATTCAACCTCGGTTGCAGCCACCATCTCGGCTGTATCCGAAACCGGAATGCAGATGAGTTTCTACGGCACCACCACAGCGGGCTGGACCACCTGGGAAAGCTACCTGTCCTCCAAAACCATCACGATCCCATCGGGTGAAGGCAACAAATATGTGTACGTCAAAGTACGCGACAGTCTGGGCAACGAAAGCGCTTATGTCTATGACACCATAATACTGGACCAGACCGCTCCTTCTAACGTCACCTATCAGCTGAACGGCGGCCAGACCTACACACCGTCATTGGATGTATACCTGGATGTAAGCGCTACCGACAATTATGCCAGTGCCGCCGAACTGGAGCTGCGCTACTGGTATAACGGACTATGGCGTGACTGGCAGGCCTTCTCGGCCAGAACGCTTGCTGATGTCAACTTCCTGGCGACAGTCGGTTCAAAACAGGTAAATATTCAGTTACGCGATCCGGCAGGCAATTTAACCTCCTCCTTTGCCGATACGATCTACCTGCAGATACCCAGTCCTATCTATGCCTACAAGGGTTATTACTCCAGTGGCTATACCAATGTGTATTTCAACCAGGTTACCGAAGATCCCGGTCCGGCAGCCACTCAGTACCGGGTTTATTACACCGAAGATCCAGCAGCCAACCCCAATACAGGATCGCCACTTATCTATCTGGGCTATACAACCTCCACTTACCGGCAGGTTTCGATACCCAAAGGCAAAATACTCTACTTCTTCGTGCAGGCCAGCAATAGCGACACCGGAGGGCTGGGTCCTTACAGTCTGACCTCGGTGTACGGATACTCGTCGAATGTAACGGTAGTCTACGACAAGGGAGATACAACGGACGAAGCTCTGGCTGCAAAAATAAAGGCTACGCTTGAAGACACCATACTCAGCGGCCGGTCTATAGTCGACGGAAGCACCATAGTGGGCACTATGCCGGTGTGGACGGTTACCCTGTTACCGGAGGACCTGATTAGCAACAGTGTGTACAACAATGAAAACATAATTTACGGCGATCCGGTAATAATCACCCATGGAGTTACACTGGCAGATCGGCAGACCACCTATGATAACAGGATACGCAACATAGCCGCCAGCGGACGGGGCTTGATTGCTATGGGCATGGGTAATATTTTCATTGATCGGGTTAACGCCAACTGGACGGCCTGGGGGCTGACCGGAACCAAGCCGGCAGACATCGGTTATCTGAAAACAGCGTACCTAACGTCGTCACCTTCATCCAAACTGAGGCCAGCCAGCTCGTCGGAAAACATCTGGTATTCACAGATCCGCAACAACTATCTGTACACTAATATGGGCGCTGAATCTACCGTAACCCTGAGCATATTCTCGCAGACGACTGCCAGAATTGGCGTATACCTGTCCTCCGGTGCTCCAACCGGCGGATACATCTACGCGGCGGACCCGAGCTCGACCAGCTACTATCCGGTA
>JAHIWF010000215.1 GCA_018815555.1 Spirochaetota bacterium
GGAGCTGGCATACAAGCTGGTCAGCAGCCTGCCCCGGATGCGTGAAACTCTTATTGTGGGTATTGCCCGGGGTGACGCGGAACTGATTCCCGATGGCTCTACCGAAATCTGGCCGGGCGACCGGCTGCTGGTGCTGGTGCCGGAGGAAAAGGCGGCTGAAGTCCGCGAGGCCTTGTTGAGTTCGGGTGATGGCCAATAATTCGCTTCAGTGGCTGGATGGTATTCCTTGGATTAGCTCTGCATCTGCCTTCCCGGCGGCGGCCCGCGAGCTGGACGCGCTGGATTGGCCGGGCGAGTTTATATTGTCGCCGGAACTTTCGGCGGTGATGGTTTGTGCGGCCACCCAGGCCGGCTTTATGCCGATGTCAGCGGTTTTTACTGTGGCTGAAGGGGTGGAGCGCGCCTTTTTTACACCCAAGTTGCATACTTTGCGCTGTTTGCTGTCGCCTGGCCAGGTCCATGTTAGTCGTACTGCCCGGCGGCAGGCAGCTGTCTATACTATGAGCCTGGACCGGGATTTTCCGGCGGTGCTGCAGCACTGTATTGCCGTACACGGGCAGGGGTGGCTGACTCCGGACTTGTGTTCGGTTTTTCTACAACTGCAACAGCACCAGCAGCTGCCGCGGCAGTTCGACGATGGGATGTTTGCAGGGGATTCGCCAGCCATTGCCGACCGGGTTCTGCAGCTTGTATCGGTGGAGTTATGGAAGGATGCGGAGCTGGCCGCCGGCGAGCTTGGCTACCGCATCGGCAGTGTATATACCAGTCTGAGCGGTTTTTATCTGGTTCCCGGTGCCGGGACGGTACAGTTGACGCTGCTTGGCGGTCTGCTGGCCAACGCCGGCTGCCGTCTCTGGGATCTTGGTATGCCGATGGCGTATAAGCAAAACTTGGGTGGCAGCTTGTTGCCGCGCCGCGAGTATTTGCCCTTGTTGCAGGAAGCATATGCCAGACCCGCTTTTGAGCTGGCCGGATTAACTACGGAGCTCTGAGGCTGTCAGGCAGGGCTTTTCTTCATAGCATGTTTTCAAGGAGTCGGGTATGCGGATAGTGTGGTCAATAGGTATAACTGCGCTGGTTGCTATCGGCATGGAAGCGGTGGCCTGGCTGGAGCATCGTTATATTATGCACGGACTGCTGTGGGTCTGGCACGAGGACCATCATAAACCGTTGCGCAAGGGTTTGCAGCTGAACGATCTGTTCGTGCTGCTGTTTGCACTGCCCTCATTCTTATGTATCTTTCTAGGCTTGCTTTATAAGGTCTGGTTCCTTCCGCCAATCGGCTTTGGCATGGCGCTGTACGGAATTGCCTATACCCTGTTTCATGATGTGATGTTTCACCGCCGCGTACGCTGGCTGCGCCTTAAACCGCGCGGCAGGTATTTTGACGGTATCATGGCCGCGCACCGGCTGCACCACCGGGTAAATACCCGCTATGGCAGCCGTTCCTACGGTTTTCTGTATGCCCCGCGAGCATACCGTAACGAGGCCAGCTGGCCGTAATATTGTCGGTGATCAGGGTTTTAGCCAGGCGGCCTGCGCGCTTATGGAAGCCGTCAGCTCGTCAGCATTAGTGGCGACCAGGTAGTACAAGATCGTGGAGGCAAAAATCCATGCCGCAACGTTTTGCTATCCTGCTTTTGGCCCTTGGCTTAATTACCTCATTTGCAGGCCGGTCTGGCCGGAGTGATTAATGCGGCCGGCAGCCGGCATGGCCAGATTCCAAGCCGAACCATAAAATCAGGTTGCCGCCTGCCGATTTCCGGAGTATCCTGTGTGCACATTACACACAAGGAGACATTTGTGGGAAGCAGCACAACTGAAGATAGCGGCGATAAAGCCAAAAACACCGCCGCACCGGAGTATAAAGCGCCGCAGGGTTCGCGCAGCATTCATAGCTTTACTATCGGCGGGAAGTCGTTCGACTACGAAGCCGAGGCCGACTGGATTGTGCTGCGCAAGGACGAAAAGCCGACCGCCGAGATGTTCTATACGCGTTATTTTCTGGTGGACGGAGCGGACCGCCCGCTTACCTTTGTATTTAACGGTGGGCCCGGGGCATCTTCAGTGTACCTGCACCTTGGCGCAATGGGGCCGCGCATCGTGGATTTCGGCCCGCGCGGCGAAGTGCTGCCGCCGCCGCACAAGCTGGTGGAGAATCCGCACACCTGGCTGCAGTTTACCGATCTGGTATTTATCGACCCCATCGGTACCGGCTTAAGCCGCATGATACCTGACGAAAAAAAAGACGCCGACAAAAAAGAGGCGGAAGGCAAAAAGGATGTGGAATACTGGCAGCTGAAACGCGATCTTGAGTCGATCGGCGAGTTTTGCCGCAGCTTCCTTTCGCGTTTCCACCGTTGGGAGAGTCCGGTGTACATTGCCGGCGAAAGTTATGGTGGATTCCGGGTGGCCAAACTTTCGCGGATGCTGCAGAAGGATTACGGCATTGCCCTCTGCGGTGCGATTATTATATCACCTGCCATGGAGTTTACCCTGCTGGACGGTTCGGATTACGACGCCCTGATGTGGGTGGATGCCTTTCCCGGCATGGCTGCCGCCGCCGCCTGGCACAAGCGGGCACGCCGCCTGAAACCCAACGAAGATCATCAGTCCTATGCCCGCCGGGCCGGGCTGTTTGCGGTAGAGGAATTGCTGCCGGTACTGGCCGCCGGTGAACTGCTTGGTCCCGGCCGCTGCAAGCGGGTGTACAATGCCGCCGCCGATTTTATCGGCCTGCCGCCGGAAATCGTACGCGCCAAGTTCGGCCGCATCACCATAGACTATTTTGTAAAAAACCTGCTGCGCGACCGCGGCCTCTTCCTTGGCCTGTATGACGCCACCAATACCGTACAAGACCCTTATCCGGACCGCGATGACTGGAGCGGCCCCGATCCGACCCTGCATGTGGTGGAGCGGGTATTCGCCTCGGGCATAAACAGCCATCTGCGCAAAACCTTGAAACTGGACAACAACCGCGATTACGCCCTGCTCAGCGAGGAAGTAAACCGCAGCTGGAAGATCGACACGCGCAATCATGCTCTGGAAAGCCAGATAGGCGCTACCGACGATCTGCGCTACGGCATGAGCATTAATCCGCATATGAAGGTGTATCTGACCCACGGCTTCTTCGACCTGGTAACACCGTTTTTTACCGCCGAACGGCTGCGCCATCTGATGAAGCTTGATGATAAACGCAAAGAACGCCTGCAGGTAAAGCATTACGACGGCGGCCATATGTTCTATACCTGGAAGGCCAGCCGGGAGGCTTTTTTTGCCGACATGAAGGAGTTTTACGCCAGCCCGCTGACCTGAGTGCATATCACCGATTCGGGTCGGCAGCGTGCTTGTGCCTGCTGCCGACCAATCCTTCCGGCAACCGCTTGTGTGTGTATAACCGCCGTTAAAATTTCCCGCTCAGCAGCATCACCAGAGTGCAGGCTTCCAGGTACTGAATCCCGGCCATGCGGGCCGCCTGCGCCAGGTCGGAGCTTTCTGCCCCCGGGTTGGCAATGAAGCGGCGCGGCTTCAGCTTAAGCAGTTCTGGAATGAGTGGCTGCAGGTGCTCTGGATTAACATATACGGTTACCGTATCGATCTGGTCCTGCACTTGGTCCAGCGTATTGATTACCGGCTGCGCTCCAATATTTTTCAACCGGGGATGCAGCAGTACCAGTTCATGGCCGTGCTCCAGCAGTTTGTGCATGGCCCGGTTGGAGTAGCGTCCGCTTTTATTGCTGGCTCCGAGAATAAGTACACGCATGTTTTTCAGTTTCCTGTCTCTGTCAGACTTACCCGGTTGCGCCCGGTTCTTTTGCTGGTGTATAAAAGTTTATCCGCCCGTTGTATCAGGCTTTCGACGGTATCGCCTTTTTGTACAAGGGTTGCCCCGATGGAGATGGTTACCGACAGTTTTTCACCACTGTGTATCAGATAGGCGTTTTGCACCAGCATGCGCAGGCGTTCGGCTATCTGGACCAGGGCTGTCTGGTCAACATTGCGCAGAATGCCTATAAATTCTTCACCACCCCAGCGGCCATATAGGTCGAAGGGGCGGGAATTGCTGATGAGGGTTCCGGCAACGAACTTAAGTACCTGGTCACCGGCATCATGGCCATGCCGGTCATTGAAGTTCTTGAAGTGGTCAATATCCATGAACAGCACTCCGAAGGGCAGCCCCACCTCCCGGAACTCGCCCAGACGGCCGGCCAGTTCGTGGTCGATATAGGCGCGGTTGGCCAGCGAGGTAAGCTTGTCCATCAGCGCCAGTTTTTCCAGCTCCTTGATGCGGGTTTCGCTGACAACGCGCTGACTGTCGTCAATAAACAATTCGATGCCGCCCGAGATATTTCCGTTATCGTCATATAGGGGGCTTGCACGTACCGATACCGGAACACGGTGACCGGCTTTGTGGTGCAGGTACACGGTGGTTTCACGGCGGCAGCCGTCGCGCATGGTTGCTGCCAGCGGACAGTCGCCATTGCACAGGCTGCAGCCTTCAGCATCTACATGGGTAAGGATATTGTCGGCGCAGCGACGGCCTACCACTTCCTCGGAGCTAAAGCCGCTGATTTGTTCGGCAGCCTTGTTCCAATAGGTAATAGTACGCGAAAGGTCGACAAAATACAGTCCGCCGTACAGGTTCTCGATGATACGTTCATAGGATTGTTGTTGAAGCTGCATGGTTAAGATTTCTCCTTGTTTTCATCGACTGCAAGGCGCAGTATAAATGAAGTACCACAATGGTTCCGCTGTTCAAGCGAAGCATCGAGCTGCTCGCAGAGCATGTGCACAAGGGTTAGGCCAAAACCTTTTCCCGATCCTGATGCTTTTTCCGACTCCATTCCCTTGCCATCATCACTGACTGTCAATTCGATACTAGCATTATCCAGGCGCAGGCTGACACTGATGCAGCCTTCAGCCCGGCGGTGAAACGCATACTTGAGTGCATTGGTCAGCAATTCATTTACGATGATGCCGATTTTGCTCAGGCGGCTTGAACTGATCCGTACCGGTTCGAAGTTTTTTTCAAGTTTGACTGCAGCCTCACCAAGTTTGCCGGAAAACAGCTCCATCACTGAATCGCACAGTTCGCCCAGATACAGGCCCGCATCCATATCCTGGTATTCATCAGTGTTGACCATATGCGCGTACAGACTGTACATACTGTCCACCCGGCTCATTGCTTCCTGTAGCACCTGGCCGGCTTCGGCTGAGCTGGTGATGTTGGCCTGTATGGAAAGCAGACTGTGTATCGATGCAATGTTGTTTTTTATGCGGTGGTGGGTTTCGCGCAAAAGAATATCCTGTTCCTGCATCCGGCGCTGCAAATCCTGCTCCATGGCTCGTCGTCCAGAAATGTCTACAGCCACTGCAAGAATATACCGCCGGTCGGCCACCTGTATAATGCTGCCCGAAAGAATGACATTGAGTACCTTGTTGTCCCTGGTGCGCAGTACAGCTTCTTCGTTGCGGATGATTTGGCCGGCAATCAAGCGTTTGCGCAGCTCCTCGGTATATGCCCGTTCCAGCCGGACAATTTCTGCCGGCTTTCTGCCGATTACTTCTTCCTGCCGATAGCCCATTTTTTCGCAGAAGGCAGGATTTACCTCTATAAACAGCCCGGTCTCAAGATCGCTCAGACTGACCAAATTCTGGCTGGCATGGAATATGGCGCTGAATTTCTCTTCGGAGTAGCGCAATCGCTGTTCTATCTGCTTGCGCTCGGTTATATCGGTGGCAATTCCGCAGAGTGCTACAGCTTTGCCCTGGTCATCCAGTACTTCTCTGGTCCGACAGTCCATGATATGCCGGCTGCCGTCAGCGGCCAGGTTTACAACCTCGGTGCGGTATTGGCCCTGGTTTTTGGTTTCTTCCAATATCTGCCGTTGGGTAGCCCCGTAGGAGGGGTCTTCACCATACCGGTCGGTAGAGTGGCCGATCAAATGATTGGCCGGTATGCCGAATAGATCTACCTCTGCCTTGTTAACGTACAGAATGCGACCGTTCAGATCGGTGATCGTTACATGGTCCATGATCTGGTCCAGTACCAGCGAGTGCAGTTTTAGCTGCTCTTCGTTGCGTTTACGCTGGCGCACATTTACCAGTAGCTGGGTAAATACGGTTAGTAACTCAATTTCTTCGCTGATAAACTTGTGCTTTTGCCGTACTACATCAAACCCGACACTGCCGATACAGCGGCCGTTTTCCATCATCGGCACTACCAGTATGCTCTGTATGCCCTGTTCGCTGAGTGTGGCTTTCAGCGGCCCCGGCGCTAGGCGTTCGACCTCATCCATGTGCAGGGGTAAGCCCTGCCGATGCAGCTTCATGGCTTCGTCAATTGATGCCAGCGGCATGGCCTGCAGGCGGTCAATTTGTGCAGGAACGCCTGCTGCGCACCATTCATAGGTATTGACAGCCAGGTTCCGGGCATAGTCAAAATCGAAAATATATACCCGGTCGGCCATTGTAAACTCGCCGATCTGGCGGAGTGAATTGTTGATGGCAGTTTCGACTTCTGCTCCGGGCAGATTGATGTACAGGGTTGCCATGTCTATCAGCAGCTTGTGCAAGCCTGCCTGGTGACGCAGGATGGTTTCGTAGTGCTGTAGCTTTTCTTGTTTGCGCTTTTCGCGCTGATGGGCCTGGAACAGTTTGAGGGCCATTTTTATGGACGCCAGCAAAACGGTGTTGCCGGAGTTTTTTACGATATATCCATAGGAGCTTATGGCTTCGGTTGACTCTACCACCTCGGGCTCGGTATGCGACGACAGAAATACAATGGGCAGGTCATGCCTGCGCAGGATTTGTCTGGCTGCCTCGGCGCCGTTGATGCCGCTGCCCAGATCGATGTCCATCAGTATCAGATCCGGCTGCTGGTTTTGCGCGGCCTGGCTTACTGCCGCCTCGCCGGTATTCGCAATGCGCACACTGAAGCCGTTCTGCTCGAGGAATTTCTGCTCGCAGAGGGCGATAATTGCTTCGTCCTCCACCAGCAGGATATTTTTGACCTTTTCGGCCCGTTTATGAGCTGCCTGTTCCATGCTGCCCCGTCCGTACTACTTTGACTATTAAGCAAAGTATAGAATACCGGGCGGTATTTTGCAAAAAAAATGCAAGCCGGAGGCCCCGGGTTCAGTTGATACTTAGTGTGGCTCTGATACCGTCATCTTCCTCGCCATAGGTGGTGGACTGGTTGGGACCGAATTTCAACCTGAAGGCATCCAGAATGGCTTGCGGTGTAGTCAAGGTATCCGGGGCCACGGTCCAAACAATGGCATTCTCCAAAATGAAGCTCAAGGTCCAGGTTTTGCCGGTGTCGGCCAGGGTATCCCAGTCGACA
>JAHIWF010000216.1 GCA_018815555.1 Spirochaetota bacterium
CGCCAGCTTCGCTGGCGCTGGCGGCTTCGGGACTACTTGTACTGGCGGCTTGGCGGTCGGCAGCACTAAGCTGCACGGCGGTTTCAGCCGGGCGCTTGCGGGCGGGCAGGCGGTCCAGCGGACCGAGCAGATCCAGCCGCCAGGCATAGCCGGCCACATCCGGATCGTCCGGAGCCTGCCAGCGCAGACTAAAAGTATTAGCTGAAAGGAAATTGTCCGGGCCGGTCTGCGGCGGCAGGGGAAGCGGCAGGCCGGGCGGAGTGGTATCGCGTACAAAGGCCACCCGCTCGGTGGCCGACCAGTTGCCGGCATAATCCCGGGCCCGGATGGCAAAATACCACTCCCCGTCGTCATCGGCAGTCCGGGACAGAGCGGTCTCATCCTGCAGCAGCATGATGTCTTCCGGCGGTTCCTCATCGGCATCGCGGGTCCACAGCCAGGAATAACCCTGAATGCCGGAAGAATCCGCCGGCATGGTCCAACGGACACTGGCGCGGTCGCGCCGGATGCGCACTCCATCGCGGAAATCTACTGGTGTAAGGCGGGGTGCCTGTACGGTGGTATCCGGAATCAGGCCGATAATGCTGGCCGTGGCCAGTTCACCGTTCTGCCAGAAGGCATACAAGCCGCCATCCAGATATACCGCACGGCCTAAGATACCACTGCCGCCAGCCCGGCCGGACAGATCAGTTTCGCGCCACAAGAGGCCGTCACGCACCGACATATACACTCGCGGACTGCCGCGGCGGTCGTCGAACCAGCTGACTGCAATGTTTCCTTCTATACTAAAGAGCCGCGGTTCGGAGGCATTGCCCTGATCCAAAGTTACCCTGGAAGCAGTACCGGCCATGGTACGCCCGGATTCGTCCAGCCGGGCCAGATACACCTGCCAGCGGCCACCGCCGGTCGGCTGACGTTGCCAGGAGTACCAGAGTTCATTGCCAACCTGACGCAGATGCACCCACTGATTGGAATAAGCATCCGGATCCGGCTGATCACGACGGACAGGCTCGTTAAAGTCAGTAACACGCTGCGGAACCGACCAGCTGAGCCCGCCATCAGCGCTGACCATGCTGTACAGCTGATCGGTGGGCCGTACGCCGCCGCCGGATAATGACTGAAACAGCACATAGTCGCGGCCGTTCAGCGCAGCTGCAGAAGGCAACACGCTCTGCCGCAGCCCGCTTTCCGGTGGAACAAAGAGCTGCAGGGGCTGCCAGTTTGTTCCGTCAGCCGTCCAGGTATAACTGAGCGCAAAGTCGAAATCACTGCCTACCGTTACAAATATATACCAACCGCCGGCTGCCCGCGGAAAAATCCTGGGACTTACCGCGTTTTCCGCCAGCGGCACCGAGACGGACTCCGAAAAACTCAAGCCGCCGTCATCCGAGTACAGCACCTGGGTCTTTCCCGGTTCGGAGGCCAGCGCTATGGCCAGCCGCCCGTTGCGGTCCACCGCGATGGAAAATAAAACCGGGATGCTGCCGCTAAAACTGAAGGGACCGGCAAAACGGCTGCGCATAGTCTGCCCATCCCGGCCATATGAAGCCAGCGACAGCCAGGCACGGTTAACTTCCTGTCCGCTTTCGTATTCCTGCCAGATAGCGGCAACCCGCTGGCTGCCAACTGGTCCGGCCAGGGCTGCCTGCGGATAGGAACCGGCACCACGCGACAGGCGCAGGGGATTTTCCCAGTACAGGCTCTGGGCACCAAGAGGCCGGGCAAGAGCGAAGACCAGAAAAGCCAGCAACAGAACTGCCGAAAGCAGGCTCTGCCGTTCCAAAAAAGAGCGGTCAGCAGAGCGAGTAGAAACAGCGGAAACAGGAACTGCCGCAACCATTAGTAACCCGCCGCCGTAAGCTGTGCGTCCAGATTAATAACTTTCTGTACCTGGTTAGCCTGCGGATAAGCCTGGTACAGCTGCACCAAAGCTACTCGCACCCGCGGCAGCTCGCCCCGTGTGTACAGACGCACCGCATCGTTGTAGATAGCATCGGCCGCACTGGGCAGTATCAGGGTGGCCTGGCCGCCGGTATAGGTATTAATCTGGTCTTTCAGGCTCACCGCCTGCCTATTATCAGGGTTAAGCTCGATAGCCCGGTCCAGCTGGGTAACAGCCACCGGGAATCTGGTGGTATCGAGTGAGTTCCAGATAGCTTGTGCCGCCTGCAGCAAACTGGCAGACTCGGCCAGGTCGGCACGGTTCGGCGGCTTCGGCCGGAAGCCGAGCGCGATTTCTGCCTCCTCGATAAGGGCCTGTATACCCGGGTAGCGCGGTTCCAGCGACTGGATGTCTTTCAGGTCGGCATAGGCTTCGGCCAGGTTTACCCCATCGCGGATTTTAGCGCGGGCGGCCGCCACCTTTTCCGCAGCGCTGCGATTAAACTCGCCGATATCAATCAGGCGCATAATACGCAACAAGAGAAGGCTGGCTTCCTGGTTCAGCGGGAAAATGAGCTTTACCTGCTCAATATTTTTTTTGGCCTGCTCGAAAATATTCAGGGCGGTAATTTTGTCGCGGGACAGCAGCACACGCCCTTCGTCGTACAACTTGCGCGCGTTAGCCAGCAGCTGGCTCATCTCCGGGTACAAGGGTGCGGTTACCGGAATGTCACGTCCGGACTTTACGGCCAGAGCATTCTGCACCAGACGCAGCCAGTACTCCACCTCGGCCATGGGATCCACATTAGTGGTAGCCCAACGGGCGCGGGCCTGCAGCAGTACATTCTCGGCCCGATCGAACTCTCCCTGCAGATACAGGGCACGGCCGGAGGTAATAAGGGCACGGGTATCCGCCACCACCTTGTCGTTTTCGGCACGCAGGATAGCCACTGCCAGCTCGCCCAGGGTGCTGTCGCTGGCCCGGCGCAATTCGGCGTTCTGTTCGTAGTCTAAAGATGCATTATAGGCATCGCGGGCCCGATCCAGCCGTTCACGGGCCCGCTCGAAATCGGAGCGATTGAGGGCGGCGCGGCTCTCGTTTACCCGCAGTTCGGCTTCCAGACGGCTGGACTGGGCCAGACGCTGCTGGTCCCTGGCGCGGGCACTCAGGCTTGTGCCGGTCTGCAATGCTGTACGGGTGTCAGCAGCCAGGGCTGCTCCCTGCTGCAGCCAAAGAGTCATAGCGGCGGAAGAAGCAATAAAGTCCTCCGCAGCGCCATAGCGGGCGGTAAAAGCGCTGATTTCGTTGGCCAGCCGCTGCAAGGCAGTCTGGGCTTCAGTGGTAGTCGTGAGGGCCCGCGTCGGATAACGGAATGTTGCGTCCGGCAGGTCCGGATCGTCTGAGAGCAGACCGCCCAGCAGTTCGGAAGCCTGGTCGAGCAGTGTCAGGTAACTTTTATATTGCCTGTCCAGCTCCTGCCAGTCGTTGCCGGCCTCGGCGGCAGCCAGACGCACCGCGGTAGTTTCGGCGCGGGCCAGACCGGAGCGCAGATAGCCGTCGAAGGCTCCCTGGCGTTCGGCCGAAACGGTTTCGGCAAAGCCGGCAGCGTTTACCGCCGCCAGCGCATCTGCCCGAGCCGCCGATGCGGCCTGCAGTTGTAAAATTTCCTGGCGCAGGGCCAGCAAATTCTGCCAGCGACTGTTGTAGGCGGCGCTGATTTCGACAACTGTCA
>JAHIWF010000022.1 GCA_018815555.1 Spirochaetota bacterium
GACAATTTACCGTCACCGGCGATGATGCGCGCCGGCTTTCCCTCCGAGGCCTTGGTAACAAAGAGCGGGTTTATCTCCGCCAGCTCGGCGTCCTTGCCGCGGAACACTCGCCACAAAGCTTCCAGCACGGGTACAAACTGTTTTACACCATCGGCGTCAAAGCCCAGCGCATACCCGATGTTGCGGGCCTGATACGGCAGCAACCCGACATCGATGTCCACCGCCTCGCGGATGATTTTCTCCGGACGGTCACGCGCCAGCTCTTCGATTTCCACACCGCCTTCGGCACAGGCCAGCACCAGGGCAGTGGCGGCGGCCGGATCCACAGTTATGGAAATATAAATTTCGCGGCCGATATCCACCGCTTCTTCCACCAGCAAACGCTGCACCTTGTGCGGGCCGTTAATCAGGCTGACGGCGTAATCCTGAGCCTCGGCTACGCTGCGCACCAGCCGGATAAGGCCGGCTTTACCGCGGCCGCCGGAGAGCACCTGGCTCTTTACCACACAGGGGCAGCCGAGCTCCTGCGCGGCGGCAGCAACAGCAGCCGGAGTCTCGCAGAGCAATCCGCGCGGAATGGTTATGCCTTCGGCGGCGAAGGCTTCTTTGGCCTGGTATTCAAACAGTTTCATGCCTTCTCACTTTCCGTATTTGGTTAAATACTCGCCGAAGATTTCATCGTCGCCGGGACGGTTCATGGGCAGCGGCAAGGACAGCCAGCTTATATTTACAAAATGTTTCCAGCTGATGTTTTCGGTAGTAATGTTACCGCCCCAGGTACCGCAACCCAGCGTAACTGTCGATGGCATGCCGTTGGCGAAGGTGCCGCCGTTGCCGGAAGCCATGCCCTGGCGCACCATGATGCGGCTGCTGCGCATGGTGCTGCCCATGCGGTCGATGTAGTCCGCCCGGTTGGTAAAAATGCCGGAAGAATGTCCGGTGCCGCAGGCATCGGTAATGGCTACCACTTTGGCAAGACCGTCGTCGAACGAAGCGCAGCGCCATAAGGTCATTACCGGTGATATTTTTTCCTGGGCAAACTTTTCTTCCGCCGGAGTCAGGGCCGGATCGGTCTCCACCATCAGGACACGCACGCCTTCACCTACCACAAAGCCGGCGTCTGCGGCGATTTTGGCGGCACTCTGGGCGATTATTTTAGGATTCAGCCCTTCATGACCATCTTTGCCCGTTACCCAGATCCATTTGCGCAGCAATGCTTTTTCCGGTGCTGAACACAGATGTCCGCCTTCAGCGCGGAAAGCCGCCACGGCCGAATCATAGAGTGATTCATGTATCACTACCGAATTTTCGCTGGAACAGCTGGTAGCATTGTCGAAGGCCTTGCTTACCGCAATCTTGGCGGCGGCATCCTTCACGTCTGCATCCTCGGCCAGCAGCTGCACCGCGTTGCCGGGGCCCACACCGTAGGCCGGAGTACCGGAAGAATACGCGGCCTTTACCATAGCCCCACCGCCGGTGGCCACAACCAGGTCCACCTGGCGCATCAGTTCCTGCGTAAGCTCTACACTGGGCTCGGCAATCATCTGCACCAGGTTTTCCGGCGCTCCCACTTTGGCCAGAGCCTCGCGCATAAAGCGCACGGCCATGCCACTGGCATTTTTAGCCTTGGGATGCGGCGCAAAAATGACGGCGTTGCGTCCTTTTAGAATACTCAGGCCGTTGGAAGACGGTGTCGCCGTCGGATTGGTAACCGGAGCCAGCGCGCCAATAACCCCGACCGGCTTGGCATATTTGCGCAGGCCGCGCGCTTCGTCCACTTCGATCAGTCCGACCGATTTACTGCCGCGCAGATCGCGCAAAACGCCAAGCACCTTGTTCTTGTGCTTGGTTATTTTATGTTCCACCACACCCATGCCGGTTTCGGCAACCGCCGCGGCCGCCAGCTTGGCGATATTTTCGTCATTGTACACCGACCAGCCGACCGCCACACAGATTTCGTCCACCCGCGCCTGATCCCAGGTCGCGGCGATGGCCTGAGCCTTGCGCGCCTTCTCTACCAAGTCGCCGATGATTGCCGCGTTGTCA
>JAHIWF010000217.1 GCA_018815555.1 Spirochaetota bacterium
CTGATGCCGCCGGCCAGCCTGCTGGACGACCCGATGGCGCAGAACATCATCCTGCTCATCCGTCTGCCGCGCGTGCTGGGAGCCATCCTGGCCGGTGCGGCCCTGGGCGCTGCCGGCTGCGCCTTTCAGCTGATATTTGCCAACCCGCTGGTAGATGCCGGCTTTCTGGGGGTAAGCCAGGGGGCTTCCTTTGGAGCAGCGCTGGCCATGAGCCTGGGCGGCGGCCTGCTGGCCATTTTCGGCCTGGCCTTCGGCTTTGGCCTGCTGGCGCTGGGCTTGGCCATCTTTCTGGCCAGCCGCATCCAGTTCGGCGGCGCTGTCCTGCGCCTGGTGCTCTCCGGCATAGCCATCTCGGCCTTCTTTTCGGCCGCCGTATCTTTGATTAAATACCTGGCCGATCCAATCCGCCAGCTGCCGGACATCAGCTACTGGCTGATGGGCGGCCTGTCGGGCATGAGCTGGGAACTGCTGGCCATAGCTGCCGGCCCCGCGCTGTTTTCGGTTAGCGTATTGCTGCTGCTGCGCTGGCGGATATTGCTGCTGTCTCTGGACGAAGGCACCGCCGCCTCGCTGGGTGCCAGGCCTAGAGCCGAACGCCTGCTTATCATGGGCGCGGCTTCGCTGGGAGCGGCCTCGGTCAGCGCCGCCGCCGGCCCGATTAGCTGGGTGGGCCTGATTGTACCGCATGTTTCGCGTTTGCTGCTGGGCAGTGACGGCTCGGCCAGCCTGCCGGCCTCGGCCCTGACCGGCGCAATATTTGTACTGCTCTGCGACACCCTAGCCCGCGCCCTGTTCGCCGGCGAACTGCCGCTGGGCATCGTTAGCGCCCTTTTAGGTACCGCCGTATTCTTTGCCCTGCTGGCCGGACGCCGCCTGCGCGTGGAAAGGACCTGAGCATGCTGCAGCTGGAACAAGTCAGTTACCGTTACCGCGACGCACCCCGCCCCGCCCTGCAGGATTTCTCGCTGCGCCTGGAAGCCGGCAAGGTAGTAGCCTTACTTGGCCCAAACGGGGCGGGCAAATCCACCGCCCTGGCCCTGGCCGCCGGTTGGCTGAAACCAGCGACCGGCAGACGCAGTGGCGACCGGCAGACGGCCTGGCTGCCGCAAAGCGAGCGCTTGTCGTTCGCCTTTACCGCCCTGGAATATGTGCTGTTCGGCCGGGCGCCGCATCTGCCGTTTTTACAGCTGCCGCGCGCGTCGGACGAGGGGCTTGCGCGGCGGGCGCTGGAACGCTGCGGCGTAGCGGGACTGGCCGGGCGGCGCATAACCACCCTGTCCGGCGGCGAACTGCAGCTGGTGCGGCTGGCCCGCTGCGTAGCCCAGGAGGCCCACAGCTACCTCCTGGATGAACCGACCGACATGCTCGATCCGGCGCATATTGTGCAGGTAGCCCTCATCATCCGCAGCCTCTCCGCCGAGGGACAGTCCATCCTGTTTACCACCCACGACATCAGTTTTGCCCAACATTGCGCTCACGAGGTAGTGCTCTTAAAAGCCGGACGAATTGCCGCTGCCGGCCCGAGTGCCGACATATTGACCACAGAGCGCCTGCAGTCGGTGTTTGAAGTTCCCTTCGCACTGCGCCAGGTGCCACTACCCGAGTATTGACCAGGCCTCCGGTCACTGCATACAGCTACCAGAGCCGGGGGGGCAAGCGGCCGCATACAGTGAGCCGCCTCGACATTTGCCTAGTCCAGCGTGCCTTCGATAGGATACACAGTCAAGGCAAAATCATAGTCGGGGCGGGCCAGGTCGATGCGGATGGCCGGAACGTCGAAACTGCGGCCGGTATCCGAATCGGTATAGGGCCGCGGTTCCAGCCAGCCCTCCAGCCGTAGCGACGCGCCGTCTTCCGGCAGCTGGGGCAGGCCGAAAGCCAGAAAACCGACAAAGTACGAATCATCCTCGCAGCACCACAACAGGTTGCGCCCGATCAGGAACTCGTCGGCGGCCAGAGCGGCATCGTGCAGAACCATGCCGGACAGCTCGATGCGCCGGCCGTAATACTGTTCCTTGTCTTCATATAATTTGTCGAAGTACAGAATAAAATCGGTATCGCCGGGTTTCAGCGTGCCGCTCTCGGGTATGGGTGGAAAATCATCGATGGAGAGTGTTGCCGAGGAGGAGGCGGTGGAAGGGCCGGCCGTAGCCGCCGAGCCTGCGCTCAGCTCGGGGGCAAGCAGCAGGGCGGAATAATCGGTGTCTGAAGGCAGCAAACTGTTACCGGCCCCCGCTCCGGCCGCAGCTGCTGCATCCTCTGCCGCAGGTGCGCAGCTGAAAAAGACAATAGCCGGCAGCAAAAACAGCAGGGTCACTATGAATCTTAGAGGCAACAGGGCAGATGGAGAAAAACGCAAACTGTACTCCGGAACCGGGGGATGTGCTGCAAGAGCGAGCTTATTTTAGCCTGCCGGAGCAATCAGACACAAGGCAGCAGCAGGGAGGGGTCAAACTGAGACAGGCCTACAAATCGTCCCCGTCGGCAGCGGCCGGCGTGCGCACCCCGACCACCAGGCTGGAGAACTCGGCCACCTTCCACAGCCCGGCGCTGTTGCGCTTAAGCCGAAGCGGCCGCGGACTGTCCGCCCCGCTGCTGGCCACAAACAATTTTACGTCGTCTGCGGAAATATTGCTGTAAGGATTGGTGCTGACTGTAAAACGCAAGGATCCGGCAGGCAACGCATAAGCCGCATCCGGTGAAGTTCCGCGCACATAGGAGCGGGCGATCCAAGGCGCGTCCAGCACCCGGTCGACCAGAAAGTAGGTATTGCGTGTCAGGTCAAAGCCGCGATAGCCCTTGCCGGCGGCCGCAGCCTGCAAAAGGCTACCGTCATTAACCAGAATGGACACCAGCATGGGCAAAGCGGCGGCTTGATCTTCACTGTAGCGCAGCAGGGCAACGCAGAACAGCGCGGCCGCCCCCTCCGGTTTGCTTCCCTGCTCGGCGCGCAGGGCCAGAAACTGGTCAACAGTCTGGGGCATAGAAGGCAGCTGCACTTCGATGGCAGTGGATTGAGCTATCGCCGGCAATATGCAGCAGATCAAAAGCAGCCAGGCCACCAACAACCGCGATCCAGCCAATCTGTAGAAATAGTTTGACGCTGAAATGTGCATGTAAACCCTCCCGGCCGGCATCTATAACCCGTACCTACAGTACAAGTATGGGCCAGAAACTGCCGGCGCGCAAGGATTTTACAGCCGGCCTGTTTAAGGCTGGTATCGAAAAATGCGGGAAAGTGCTGTATACTTGATTCTATGGAACAAAACAATCCGTCCGGAGTGACCCGCTGCCGACAGCCAGTCTTTTTTCTGTCCAGCCTGGGGCTGGCGTTTGCCACTATTCTTATAGTGACCACCAGCGCCTGCGAGCTGCCGCCTACCTTTGGCCCGGAGTATTACGTATCCAGCACTAATTACATAGCCGACTATCCCCTGGCTGCCCCCTCAGTATCGGCTGATGCCAAGGGCGGTACAGCCCTGGATACTCATGCGGCCTGGGACTGGGCCTGGCGCGGCCGCACCGGCAACAGCTACGAGTACATGAGCATGACCGACGCGGGTACCGTTGGAACCACGGTAAATGCCAGTGACGAGACTACGCTGGCGGCTGATGCGGCTGTGTGGCGGGTGGAGTTGAAGAATCTGTTCAGCAACGGTAACTTCGAAAATACAGATGTCGCGGGGCTAGCACCATACGTAACGGGAGCAGGCGCTTCCAGTAGTTTTAGTACTGGTGGCGGCCACAGCAACTCACTGTTACTTGTTGCTGATGGAGACAAATACATCAGCTGGCAGATGTCGGACCTGCTACTCGATCAAGCCGAAATTTTCGACCCGAAGCCCTCATACTACCTCCGGCTGATGACCTGGCCAAATGTTAATCTTCCTTACCATGTTGGATCCCAGACCGACTTTATCAACGAAACAACCGAGCAGCTTATCGCGGTACCAAGCTTGAACTCAATTTTTATTGCCGACCGCCTTATCGGGCTGGAGGCTGACACGTTGTTTTTTGTATCTGGTACCAATCAACCCACGTATATCGACGAAGTACGCATGATCCGGGCTGACATCCAGCCAATATTGCGATTGTTGCTCACCCCTTCCGACACTGAACCGGGTCTGGTTCCGGGGCAGTATGAATTTTCGGTATGGATAAAAACCGACCCGACAGACCGGCCCTTTAACGACAGCAGCAGAATCAGCGAGAACTATGCGGCTTATCAAACTTCATTGCGCATCAGCCAGCTGCGCTGGGATGCCACAAATGAAGCCCTCGAATCAGTAAAAGGCTGGGAACAGACATATGCCGTTAATGAGGGCTGGCAACGGCTGGTACTGCGCATGAATGAGTTCAACAATATGGAACGCTTCGACGAAGCAAGCAACACTGCGGTAATGGAGCTGGCAATCAGTCCGACCAACCCAAGCTTGCTCGATGCCGGTGCCATTCTGATTGCGGCACCGTCACTTAATTTTTACATTAACGGCTTCGATGAATAAAATCCCGGCCTGAAACAGGCCGGGATATAAAACTTAACGACTACAGAGCAAATTAATCTTTAACCACCATTACCTTGCGTATCTCGTCGATACCCGGTGCTACCACCCGGACGAAGTACATACCGCGCACCACCGGATTGCCGGCGGTATTGGTACCGTCCCAGGTCATGGTATAGTTACCGGCAGCCAGACGCCCGCGATGCAGGGCCTTAACAATGTCGCCATCCAGGGTAAACACCAGCACACTCACCTGGCCAGCCTCCACAAGCTCCAGCTGCAGGGCCGTGCGCTCGTTGCGGGTGGAGTCAATCACGTTGTTCAGAATGGTCACACCGCCCCGCTGCTTGATAACATCCTCTACCCGGTAGCGCCAGAGGTCAAAATTCTGTGGTGCTGCAGTGTCGGTCGCCCGCGCTATCCATAACTGGCCGTAACGGAACAGGAAACTTACCGAAACCCCGCCGGCAATTTCCGGGTCGGATGATGGAATGGTAAAGTTCCGGCTGATACCGTCGGGGCGCGATACATAGAAGGGAGAAACCGAACGGGCCTCTGCATTGGCCTTAAGGTTAAAACCGGGCAGTATCGAAGGCAGCCAGAAAGCAGCCAACTCAGTAGAGCGTCCGGTCAGAGGGAATGCGGCGCTGGTGTCTTCCGGCGGAGCAACATCATAATAAAGCACCAAAGGCAGAGCACTGCTGGCGCCACCGCCAAAACTCATAGCGGTGTATACAGTAGTATCTCTGGCGTACATGCGTCCGGAATTGTCGAAAAGGCGCAAGAGCCCGAGCGCACCGGCCGCCAAAGCGCCTTCTGACTGCATCGGATCACCAGTATGCACACCATCTGACGCGCCAAGCACCGACAGGAGTCCCCCGGGGAAGCCAGCCGCCGCATTGGCAACCTGAGCAAGATCGACTGCTCGTCGTTCTGCTACACCGCTGGCAAAATTACTTACGGCATCCTCTACCTGCGAACTAAGTCCCAGCCTGGCATTCAGGGCAAAACCGGGATTTATTGGCTGATTGAGTGTAAGCAGCATTTCATAAGCGAGCCCGCCAATGTCGCTCAGAATAGCTATATCCTGCACAACTATAGAACCGCTATTTTCGAAGATAAAATCGCTCGGCTGTAGACCAAACGCCGAATAGTTGTATATACCCTTCGACATAATAACATACAACTGGTCGGAGCCAACAATGCCGGTAGTAAAGCGAATTGCCGGTGGCGTCTTGTCGGCGCAAGCACCGTTGACTGAAGCCAGACGGTAACCATGTATATCGCTTACAAATCCGCTATTGGCAGAGTATTCAAACAAAATTTTGCTGCGGGCTGTCCAAAAATTATTTTGGTCACCTGCTCCCAGTGCTAAAGTTACAAGATTATCATTTGCTTCCGAGACAGAAAGATAATCCGGAGCTGCGCAGAAAGGCCTTGCGTAGGCTGTAGTATCGAAAACCGAACCGCCATAACGGTATACTGCTTCCGCTATTTCATCCCTGAAAACAAAGCCGGCGGACAAGGTTGTTAACTCCGATAAGTTATCGGCGGGATACGTCAACGAAGAATCACGGACAGCCCTGGTGGTACGGATTTCGAAACGGTCGATATACGAATCTGCCGGCGAGCGATCCAACGGAATAATGTCATACGATCCCGCCAGCGACTCAACTGCCGTATCCAATTCAAAGTCCGCAGCAGACAATGCACTTTCCCAGGGAGTACCGCTGATACTGATATCGGCCTTCGGATACGCGCTGCCATAGTTGCCTGGATCCTCAGTATTTGCCGTACTCTCAACAGAATTACCGACAGCATCTTCGATATTATTGTTCACCGGAACATTTATCAGACCGGCCAAACTGTTTGCGGTGTCCAGGTACCCGGGCCAGAAGCGCTCATTACCGCCATTGACAAAAGACCAGCCAGCCAGCGAAATGTACAGGCCATGGTCGCCATATTGATTATATGTATTACCGGCAACTATCACTTCACGGTACAGGCCATGAATCTCGTCGGTTGCTGCCTGGCCGGCATCACGGGTTCCACTGATAACCGAACCGGTGACGGCGCTAAAATAACCCGCAACACTGCTGCCGTTTACCTGACCGCCCGGTTGGGCCGGAACACTAAAATCGGCGGCAGAATTAGCATTAAGAGCAGGTGTAGCCGCCCCGATCTGGAAGGCCGGATCCGACCCCAGATTGACCGGTTCGGACCAACGCAGCTGTATGTAATGGTGGGCATCATCCGGACGGACAGATACCCAGGTATCGGCCTCGTGCGGGGCGGTACCGAGTTCGGCCGATATCAGAACCGGGCGGCAGGCGTCTGTAAACGCTGTGCCTGCAATAGTGCCGTCATAGACTACGGTATTGGCAGCCACGGTGCTGCCATAATTACGCACAAAGGCCTTACCGCCGGCAGCCCGCAATAAGCCAAGCGGAATCGTCAGGTCAGGGATGACGCTTTGCGCATTGCCCCAACGGTCCGTGGATAGCGCAGCACCGGAGCTGACCCCGGTAGCATCGGTATTCCAGGTAGCATTGGTCGTCTGGATGTAGAAGACCGACCGGTCAGTCGTACCAGTTGGAATATAATTACCTAAGCCATCAAAAGCAAAGGCTCCAGTAAACGCGGCCGCACCATTATCCAAAAGAATAGACCCGATAATAGTAGCAATCTCGTTGTTGCTGTTTTCGATAGGCTGATCAAAAGTTAGTTCCAGAACATTGTCGTACATGGTACGCACAGCCATCAGGCGGGGGGCAACGAAATTCCAGTTGGTATTTGATCCTGAATCTGTAACACTATGATGCGTTCCAGCATCAGGGGCAACTCCGGGGATTGCAGCGGCAACCACGCCGCCGGAGGCAGTACTGTCTGCAACGGCCATATTAAAGGCCACTGCATAAGGTGCACCCCACTGGTTGGTGGTAGCGGCGGCAGTTGGATTGTAGACCGGTGTGCTGGTGCTGTTGTCCGGCAGGACGAGTGACCAGGCGCCAGAGTTCATATTCGCGCCATTAACATAGAAATTACCGAAACCATTAGAATCAGCGTCAACCTGGATTGTCGTTCCGGTCAAGTTGGCAAAGGCGGCATTGGCATAAGTTACAAAGCTGCCTGGATAATAAGCCAGAGAGCCGAGGTCATAATATTCGAAGCGGGTGTCGACTCCATTAAAATCCGCGTCATCTGGGTCGTAACTGGTACCGAAAATGGCGAAGTCAAGATTTGTGCGAATTGTTCTGCTTGCCGGATTCAGACTGCCGCGGTAGAAGTAAAAATTACGGCAGGTCAGATTGCTGCCCAGGGTGATGCTTGAGCCATTCGCGTCAATATAGAAATCGACAGTTGGGGCATTGATTGTTCCCGAACTCGTTAAACCGGAAGCGGACAACAGGCGGATATAACCGGTGTCGGCAGTAGCCGAAACCGGTCCGTTAAATGCGACAGTCCCGGTGCCGGCAGCCACAGACATAGCAAAGGTATTCAGTGCCACTGTGTTACCAAAGACAATGTTGCCGGCAAGCGTATTGGTACTAAGCTGTAGCGAACCGTTTAGAGTAATCGGCCGATCGAATTGCATGGCCTGATTATTGGTACGGATATCACCGGCTATCTGCACCGATCCGCTGCCGGTGCTGGTAAAAGAGCCGTCCAGGTCAATATCGAAATTGGCAATATCGGCCGGACCGTCAATATCGGCGATGGTGAGTACACCAGAATGAGTGATGGAGAGAGAGCCGCCATTCTCGGTGGTAAGGCTGCCACTTATGGTAACAGCCGCGCCAGTCAAATCCAGGTTCCGGAAAGGCTTCGGAGTTACCGCATGCCGGCCGACTGCACCGGTAAATACAATAGTACCAGTACCTGCATGTATAGTAAGACTATTGGTACCGGCCGCAACACCGCCGGCATCATCCTCATCGAGCGTCTGCTGGAAGCTTACATTGCCGCCGCTGCTTGTAATAGTAATCAGATTGCCAATATCCGGACGCAGCCTGACAGCCTGGATAAAGTTAACCGACTGACCATTTGTATCAATATCTTTGGTAAGATAGATAAATCCGGTACTATTGTACAAATCGGTATACAGCGGGCCAGAAATTGCTATGGTACCAATGACTACATTGGCCCCATTACCCATCAAATACACACCAGCACTGTTGTTACCGGATACGTTCACTTCTGCATGGCCAGCCGCAATAACAATTGGATAGTAGCCTGTGTATGGCGAAGCCGCTACCGGCCCCTGACCAATCCGTACACCTGCAGCACCATCGGTATTCAGGTTAATGATACCGCTTGTTACGATATCATTGCGGCCAGAAGGAACCTGAGCAGCCTCAATGATATCGTATGCATATACGGAAAGCTCATGTGAGCCAAGCGACAAAGAGTCGGCAAACACATCTGATTCAAACCGGACTACTCCGCCAACCGCATTCGAATTTACGGTAACAGAAACAGCTGCTCCTCCATTCAAACCGGCAAGATCCGCACTTGTAAATATTACGTCACCAGCCTGCTGTCCGCTTTCACCGACTACCAGCGCACCTATTGATACAGGACCCAGCCGCGCCAGTTCCGCATCAGTAAGTGTTAAAGCAGTACCGGCGTCCGGTGCACCCAAAACAATATCACGCGCTGCCGGTGTGCGTGTATATAGATACAAGTTACCGGTTCCTAAATTAAGGTTGTTGTTAAGATTGATGTTGTCGGTACGGATAGTTACATTCTGGTCAGCACTATTGGTTGAAGCTGCGAACGTCAAAACATTGGCAGCACCATCAACCTGGAAAATCTTGGGGTTATCAAGCAACGACAAATTACCAGCTGTCCAGGTCTGGTTTCCAGTGCTCCGATAATTTTGTCCACGCAAGCTTGTAGCCCCTGTTGAAGTAACTGCAAGAGAGGCTGGTATAATTGGACCGCCGACACTGTCAGCGCCGCCTATTGAATCCGCTAAAGCTATTACACCAGCTGATTGCAGGTCTATTGCTCCAGTTGTACTCAACTCAGCATAAGTATTATAAGCCGCTTGTGCAGCTAAAATACCACTGGTACCGGCACGAATCGTTATTGCCCCAGTACCATTAGTAGCAAAAGCGGTAGCACTGCCGGAATCATCGAGAACCACCGAACCAGCGCCGCTATCACTATTAAATTCTATAGCAGCCGCTGGAACCGGAGATTCTACAGTTTGGATCGTAATGCTGCCTGATTGAACTCCCGCTTCGCCAAAAAGCAGGCTCGCGGCTCGCTTAACTTTTGCGAGTTCCGCATCACTAATTGTCCAGTCAGCAATTGCTCCACCGATACCCATAGTTTCTGTGCCGGTTCTTGTGTAGAACCGAATTGTACGTCCAGGCTCCACATCAAAATCGGTCAGGGCAACGTTCGAGATATCCAGGTCGGTCGAACGGACTTCGATATCACCATCAATAAAAATATTATCACTGAAGGTGACCAGGCTTGCGCTTGCGATTGTGAGGGCTGAGGGTCGTACGGCGCTAGCGCTGGAGGTACCGATGATTCCGGAGAAGGTGATAGTACCGGTACCGGCTGTCAGGGTAAAGGCTTGCGTGCCATCGATGGTGCTGGTAAAGCTTATGTCGTCTCCGGCGGCAGAACCGCCGGTTACCGTGATCAGGCCGGCGGCATCGAGGTCGACCGCACCGGTGAAGCTAAGGTCATCGGTCAAAGCGGTATACAGCGTGCCATTCAGGTCAATATTGGTAGCGCTTACCGC
>JAHIWF010000218.1 GCA_018815555.1 Spirochaetota bacterium
AAGTACAGCAACTGCCCGAAAAAAATCCCCCGGTATACTTCTATTTTCATCGCCTTTTACCTATAATTAAAACAAGACCGATCAGACAGGATGAGACATGCAGGCAAGTACTGGTGCTGGCTCCTGGAAGCACTCCCGGATACGCTGGATTTTTCCGCTCTTGGTACTGGCCTGGACTGTCCTGGTTGCGGCTTTGGCCATGCTGAATCTATACCAGCAAAACCAGTCTATGCTGCGTACCATTCAGGCTGCGGCCGAAGAAAGCTTTAATAAGGATCTGATGTACCGACTGTGGGCTACCGGCCATGGCGGCGTGTATGCTCCGGTTAGTGATACTACCCCACCCAATCCATATCTGGAAGGAACCCCCGAGCGCGATATCGAAACCCCCTCCGGTAAAAAACTGACACTGATAAATCCGGCCTACATGACACGACAGGTGCATGAGCTGGCCGAGCGCGAGCTTGGTATGAAGGGGCATATCACCAGTCTGCAGCCATTACGTCCGGCCAATGCTGCCGACAGCTGGGAAACCCGGGCCATGCTGGATTTTGAAAAAGGCATCGACGCCGTCAGCGATATCAGCCTGCTGGACGGTGAGGATCATCTCCGCTTCATGAAGCCGCTTAAGGCCGCCGCAGGCTGCCTGGTCTGCCATACCACACAGGGCTATGCCATCGGCGACATTGTCGGCGGTATCAGCGTTTCCATCCCCATGGCCTTTTATAGCGACCAATCTTTCAGACAATCAGCGCTCTTGCTCGGCGGCTTTCTGCTATTGTATCTGATTGGGGTATTCGGTCTGCTGTATTTTAACCAGGTAATAAGAAAATATGTTGCTCATAAAGAGCAGAATGAAATAGAGCTGCGGCAGGCCCGCGACGATGCTGAACAGGCAAACCGGGCAAAAAGTGAATTCCTGGCCAATATGAGCCATGAAATACGCACTCCGCTGAATGGGGTTGTCGGCTTTACCGATCTACTTTTAAAAACGGCGATGGATCAGACTCAGAAACAGTATGCCGAAAATGCTAACAGCTCCGGTCAAGCCCTTATGGGCATCATCAACGATATTCTGGATTTTTCAAAAATCGAGGCTGGCAAACTGGAGCTGGAAATCCTGCGTACCGACATCATAAAGCTGACCGAACAATGTATGGACATAGTAAAGATCAATGCTGAACAAAAACAGCTGGAACTTTTGCTGGCTATTGCTCCGGAAACAGCCCGCTTTGCCTATATTGATCCGCTCCGGCTGAAACAAATATTAATCAATCTGCTTAACAACGCGATCAAATTTACCAGTCAGGGTGAAGTAGAATTGACTATCGACTTTTCATGGCAGCAGAAGGAGCAGCAGACTCTGGGGCTGTACAATTTTACGGTGCGCGATACCGGCATCGGAATACACGAAGAAGACAAGGCGAAGCTTTTTAAGGCATTCGCTCAGGCAGACAGCTCTACCACGCGCCGCTTTGGCGGCACCGGGCTGGGGCTGGCAATATCCAGCAAACTGGCTGGCAAAATGGGCAGCAAAATTACGGTCCAAAGCACTCCAGGCAGCGGCAGTAGTTTTGCCTTCAGCGTTCTTGCCGCCTGTACGGAGACAAGCGAGCAGGAAGAGATCGGCCCGCTGCCTCCGGCCAGAATATTGATAATTGATGACAATGAAAACAACCGGCTTATACTTGAACATAACCTGCGCTACTGGGGGATGGATTTTTCATCCTGTGAATCCGGACTTGATGCAATCAGGTTGCTGGAAAGTGGTCAACAGTACAATTTGGCAATAATTGATTACCATATGCCCTTTTTCGACGGACTGGACACCATTAAAGCCATCCGCTATCAGCTGGGTTTAGGCAGGCAGCTGCTGCCGATAATCCTGTTGCACAGCTCGCTCGACAGCACGCAATTGCAAATCGAATGTGAGCAGCTGTATGTTATGTTCAGTCTGGTAAAGCCCATCAAAGCAGGCTTGCTGCATCAATATTTGTACCAGGCCCTAAGCGAAGTACCGCCACTCCGGCAGGCTGAATCAAAACCGGAGCCATTCTGCGCAGACAGTACAGAAAAGTACCAGCAAACCATTCTGATTGTGGAAGATGTGGAAATGAATCTGATTCTGGCAAAGGCTCTTCTGCAGCGGGCCGTCCCCGATGCGCTGATTCTGGAAGCCAGAAACGGCAGTGAGGCAGTGGCCACGGTTGAAGCAAACAAGGTAGATATGGTGTTTATGGACGTGCAGATGCCTGTCATGGACGGTCTGGAAGCAACCCGAATACTGCGCAAGTTAACTGATGGCCGCAAATCCCGGATTCCGGTTATTGCGCTCACTGCCGGAGCCCTGACCGAAGAGCGACAGAAATGCCTCGAAGCCGGCATGAATGATTTTATAACAAAACCGATAGATCAGGAAAAGTTTTCGGCAATTTTAAAAACCTGGCTGCCTTGCAGCGGGGCAAATGAACTTTAATCGCAGTATAGGAGAACCTACTACCGGCACTTACTAAGCCGATACCGTAGGTGCATGGCATCATGGTATAAACAGTTGTACTGACGACTGCAGGCCGAGCTTTTCTACCCGTTTGTTTAGAGCGGCAAAAACAGCCTCGGCTTTTTGCCGGTTTTCTGCCAGCAGCCAAAAGGCACCACCAGCACCTGCGCCGCTTATTTTAGCACCCATAGCCCCTGCGGTCCTTCCGGCTTCCAGTAAATCCTCTGCCAGTTCAGTGGACAAACCAAGTTTGCGCAGCCCGGCATGGGCCTGGTTGGCCAAATCGGCCAGTTCGGCTAATCCAACAGTGCAGAGGCTGCCCGACCCGCCATCCAGAAGCTGAATTGCTCTCTCCGCGCAAGCCCCCAGCAGCGACATCGTTTCGGTACAGGACGGATCTTGCTGTCGCATCAACTCGCCCAGACGGCCGATACTGCGTTTGGCATTGGCCGCACGCGGCACGCTGCCATATACCAGCGGCAGCTCCTGCCGCTGCAGCTGACGAAGCTCCGGCAGACCGCCAGCCCGGGCTTTAAAAGCTAAGAGACCACTATGCAAAGCCAGAGCGGTATCGATACCAGACGGTGTGCCATGAAAGATTTTTTCAGCCTCATGGGCGGCCTGCCACAAACGCTCAGTATCCAGGCTGGCGGGCGGCTGCTTGCCGGATACTGCGGGCTTGGCAAGCAAGGCAAGCAAACGAGCAGCGGCTACACAAAGAGCGGCCGAGGATCCGAAACCGCTGGCCAGCGGCAGCTGACTCTGCACGCTCAGATGGCTGTGCTCCGGGAAGGCCCTGCCCAGCTCATGGCTGACAGTAAGCATTACCTTACGGACGGCAGCATGATACTGGGCCGGAAGTTCCAGACTTGGCAAGGAATCTTTCTGGCTGGCAGGCAGGCTGCCGGTTTCAGAATACGACAGGGTTAAGCGCAGGGTCCGATCCAGCCCCAGACCAAGCGCGGGATAACCATACAGGATGGCATGCTCGCCAAACAGTAGCAACTTGCCATTGGCTTCGGCCTGCAGCTGTTTCGGTTCGTTCATACCGAAGCCCCGGTGCAGAGCGGCGGTCCGGATAGGCGCACCGGCAGTAAATTCATTCCGGCTAAGGCCGCTTCCCAGGGACGATCGCCCCGGACAGAAACCAGACAACCCAACTCATTACCAGCTCCCAGCGCCTTGCTGAACAATTCCGGCTGATCAAAGTCCGGGCTCATGCGCGCATCGACCGCAATCAGCCGGCCCAGTTTCAGGCCGGCCGCTCTGGCAGCATACAGACATTCGGCTAGAGCACTTCGGCCGCAAGCATAATCGAGCACGGCGGCTCTGGATGACTGAAGACAGGCCTCCACCAGACTCTGTTCAGACCCGTACCGGGCTGCCGTAAAAGCCGCCACGGCGGCCGCGCTCGATACTGGCGAGAGTCCTTGATACAAAAACAAATCAGGCAGCTGCTGCGCCGCCAGTTTTTGCCAGGCAGGCTCGACTCCACCGCTAAACAGACCAAAACCACCATAATAGGAAGTAAAAATATCATAACCGGAACCGCGCCCCCCCTGCATGCGGCGGTGCCCGTGCAGGGCAACTGCCAGCTCGGCTGGCATGGCGGCGGACAGACTGGTAGAAGCAGAGCCCTCAGTTACGGCAGAAGCTGCGGCAGCTGGAGCAACGGCAACAGCCTCTTCCCCGCTTTGGTTTGGCCGGGCAGAACGCAGCAGATACAGTGACAGCGCTACCGCCGCGGCCGCTGAAGATCCATATCCGCTTTTGCGGCCATCCTGATCAAAAAATGGGCTGGTGTCGATAATAATTTTTGCCGGATGAGGGAAAGACCGTCCGGCAGCTGCCAGATATTCCGCGGCAGTGTCGAATATCGCATCGGCCAGAGGCAGTCCGCGTTCGCCCGGTGTCCAAAGCTGCCGCTGCGGCCCCATACGGGCCTCAAGCGACCATTCTGCGGCCGCTTGGGCTTCGAGGGTAATACGCGGTTCCAGAGCCAAGGCCAGACCGGGACCTCCTTCTTCCAGAACCAGATACTCGCCGGCCAGCAGCAGGTTTCCGGCTACACTGATCTGCGTTTTCATTTTTCGCTTTCGGCCAGTGTGGCAGCTTTGCCTGGTGAGACCGGCTCAGTTGGCGCAGCAGCAGCTAGGACAGAGCCACTGCTGCAGGCCTGAGGAGCTCCAGCTACCGCAGCTTCCAGCAGACCGGCCTGGGGCAGAACTTCGGCTATGGTCTGGCGGATCAAATCGATTTCTCGGCTGTCGCACAGTATCTTCACCTGAGGTCCGGCGTCCATGGTCTCCCAGGCACCGATACCCCTGGCCCGCAATGCGGCGCATTGCTGCTGTACCACAAGGGACTCCGGCAACCAGTACAGTACCGGCGGGTCGGCAGCCAGGGCACTGGCATGCATACGGCAATAGGAAAGCCGGGCCAGTTCACCTAGTTTCTGCAAATCGCGCTCGGCCAGGGCCCGTCCAGCCTCCTGACTCAGTTTGGCAGCATCACGCACCCAAGCCGCATAAAAGGGTGAGCTCAGGCGGGTCTGTTCCATTGCCGAGCGTGAGCTGGTGTCTTTTTTATGAACGCTGAGCACGACTACCAGTATCCGGAATTCCGGCCAAAAATCAGATGTGTACAAGGGAACAGCTGCCTCCGCACCGGCAGGCAGGAGCGTCCAGCCGCCGTATACTGCCCGGGCCGCCGAGGCCGAGCCGAGCCTGGCCAAAGAACTTATCTGCTGCAGCTGCGCTCCGGAAAATTCAAGCGCCTCGGTTTTATCTGGATGCCCCCCGGTCCAGGGGGGAGGCCCCCGGTCGCTACCCAAGGCGGCACAGCCGAGAGCCAGAGCAGCAAAGCCCGAAGAGGAGCTGGCCAGGCCGGCAGCAGAAGGGAAATTATTGCCGCTCTCGGCCTGAAAATGCAGCTCATGCCCGTATAGGTGCCGGGCTTCGTCAAAAAAAGTCTTGAACCTGGCCGGCGATTGTGCAATCCCGTCCAGAATAACGGTATCGTCATATCCTCCACGGCTCAGTATGGTTGTGGTTTCCAAGCCGGCCAGGCTGACCGCAATACTGCTAGTTGCCGGTATGTTGCGTCCTTGTTCCTGCTTACCCCAATACTTAACCAGCGCCAGACTGGGATTGGTACGGACCTCTACCGAATTTATCTGCTGCATCAGGCATCTCCCTGCAGTTTGTTATATTCCTCACGTGCCGCCTGCAGGCTAAAGTCGTGGCGGGCAGCCAGACGGTCTGCCAGCAGCCGGGTCTGGGCACCACGGGCTCCGGCGCGGTAAGCCAGACGGGCCGAATGCAGCCGCATATGCCCTCCCTGAATGCCGCCGCTTACCAAAGCCAACAGTGCGGCAAAATTCTGGGCCAGGCCAAGGGCTGCCGCCAGAGCAGCCAGCTTCATGCTGTCCGGCTTGCCCATCAGCGCCAGACAGGCGCGCGATACCGGATGCAGATCTACCGAACCGCCGACAGTAGCAAAGGCCAGCGGTAGATCGATACTGCCGTGCAGACAGTCGTCCGCCACCCGGTAGGCTGTCAGCGAGCGCAGGCGACCAGAGCGGGCAGCCCAGCTGTGCGCGGCCGCTTCTATGGCCCGGGTATCGTTCATGGTCGCCTGGGCCAGGGCGGCAATCCCGTTCATGACGCCTTTATTATGGGTAACGGCCCGGGCCGGATCCTCGTCAGCCAAGGCTGCAGCCAACACGATGCGCCTGGCGATATCTTCAGCCGGCAGACCGCGACAGTACGGTGCCAGATTTTTGAGCGGCAGGCAGAAGGCAGCCTGGGCGCGGCGTTCCGGCGATGCATTGGAAAGTATGCACATCAGGCTGCGTCCGCCGGACAATTCTTCAGCCAGCGGACGTACTGCTTCTGCGGCGGTGTTGACGATGTTGGCACCCATAGCGTCGCGCACATCGATCAGCAGCTCCAGCGCCAGTAAACCGGTTTCCGGCAGGCGATACTGCCGCAGATGGCGCAAACCGCCGCCGCGCCGGCTTAAGCCTGCCAAAACCGGATCCAGACAGGCTATAAGTCGGTCGTATCCGGCAGCTAAGGCAGCCTCTCCGGCCGGGCTTACAGCTTCCAGATACACATACGAATGCAGTAGCGGCTCTCCGCTGCTGACCTGAAAGCCGCCGGCCTTGCCGATAATGGAGGCGGCATATCCGGCTGCGGCTATTACCGAGGGTTCCTCGACTGCCAGCGGCAGGTCATAGGGCTCGCCGTTTACGATAAAACCGGAAACGATACCCAGCGGCAGCGGCAGCGTGCCGACGGCCGACTCCACCATTAAATCAGCCAGTTCAAAGGCCGATGGCGGGCAAGCGGCTACCGAGCGCTCATCGTCATTAACAAAAAATAACTGTTCCCAGAGCAGCTTGCGCTCCTCGGGCGGCAGTTTACGGAAATTGGCAGGCAAAACGGCTGGGTTCATAGCTTCAGTTACCGTTCACAGCCCAGACTATCCGCAGTGTGACCAAAAAAACCAGCTGACAGAAGGCATACAGGCTTACCAGCCGCGAGGCAGTAAACTCGGCAGCAGTTTGCGACTCGGTAAGATGCACCTTCTGCAACCGCGGCTTGATGTAATACAGATAGGTAAAGGATGCCACTGTGCCTATGACAAACCAGGCAAAATAATGCCTGAACCCGGCACTGCCACTATCAAAGCTCCAATAATCCATACGTTCGGCCAAAGGAATGATCATCCATTCGTAAAACATGATTAGAACACCGGTACACACGGCAACAATAGACTCGCCTACTACGCCTGAAGTTCCCTGCAGACGCGATTGAGCGAAGCGGCTGCCGGCATACAGCACCAGCACCCAGTTAAAGGCCGGCACCAGCGGAGTATCAAAAAAGCCGAACCTCAGTGTTGGTCCATAGGAAAATGCGCCAAAAAGCTTGTCGTTAGCCGCTCCCAGAGCAGACAGAACAAACACAACAATCAGGGTTAAGGCGGCCCAGACCACAAAGGGTTTGCCGCTGGTACGGATGGATGGATACAGCACCAAGGCTCCGGCCAGAAGGTAGAACCAGGGGCTTAGCACCAGCACCAGCGGCCGTAATCCGCCAACTAGATGACCAACCAGAAAAAGCGCAAAAAGCAGCACGGTAAGGAAGGAGGCAACAGTTACATACTGGCTCCGTTTGACTGAAGTCTGGTCCATTTCATTACTCCTTTCGGGTGGGCATAAGCAGTATCCTGTAACAGTCAGGTTTAACCTGAATTATAGCCTGAACGTGCTATATTATCCTACACGTTTATTGCATCAGTAATAAAAAAAATATAGAATGACTGTTGCTATGTTGGCTCTTGCAAAACGCGGTTTTTCCAAGAGTATACCTTGTTTTTACAATTAGTTTATAAGTACCTTATACTTACTTTCTGTTATATATAGATATGCATATAGAGAATCAAGCCTGTAAAATTAAGCAGGCAGAGGAGTGAAAATGACCGAAGCGAAATACGGTATTGGTGATATTGAAGTGTACATTCCAGAAATGAGTATCGACCTGGATATTATAGCAAACGAGCGCATACGGGAGAACCCGGAGCTGGAAAAACATTTTGGCCGGGCCAAAGCCGTAACCGGACAGCGCAAAATCCGTTTCCCGGCACCCGGCGAAGACAGCGCGACCATGGCTGCCGAAGCTGCCTATAATCTGCTGACCCACAATTCCGGCAAGGCGCTTGCCACCCTGCGTTACCTGAGTGCCGGAACAGAAACCGGTGTAGACCACTCCAAACCGCTATCAGCTTATGTTCAGGGTATGCTGCAGCGCTCCGGAATGCCGCTGCCGAACAGCCTGGCCTCCTACCAGACCCAACATGCCTGTGCCGGCGCCACTATGGCCATGCTTTCCAATGCCGGCATGCTGGCCGCCAGCGGCCGTGACGAGAGCGCTCTGGTTCTGGCCACCGATATAGCCCGCTATACCACCCGCAGCACCGCCGAGATAACCCAGGGGGCTGGTGCGGCCGCCGTTCTGCTGGAGAAAAATCCGCGCCTTTTGGAGCTGGACTTGGATACTGTCGGTTTCTACTCCAGCGACGTAGACGATTTCTTCCGTCCCTTGGGCAGCAGTACCGCCAAGGTGAAGGGCAGTTATTCTATGCAATGCTACAATCAGAGCCTGGACGAAGCCCTACAGGATCATGCGCAGCGCGCAGGACTCAGCCCCGCGGCTGTACTGAACGATACCGATTTTATGGCCCTGCACACCCCGTTTCGCAATATGCCGGAGATGGCCATGAAAAAGATACTGGGCACCTATCTGCAGCTGGATGAACCGGCGGCTATCGGCTGGCTGGAAGAACGGGGCTTTTACCATGGGGTAGATCCAGTCGCCGAAATAGGCAATGCCTATACCGCCAGCATTTTTATCTGCCTGGCCTGGACACTCAAGGACCGTTACAAGCGAATGGGCAAGAACATCGTCGGCAAGAAGCTGCTGCTGGCCTCGTACGGTTCGGGAAACATGATGATGATCATACGCGCCACGGTAGCGCCGAATGCACCGCATATCATCGAACGCTGGCTGCTGGATGAGCAGCTGGAAAACAGTACTCCGGCCAGCTTCAGCGATTATACCAACTGGACAGAAGCAAGCATGCAGACCTACAAGCAGAGTGCAGATACACATAAAGCCAGTTCGCGCTTCCGGCTCAGTGCAATACGGGAAGACGGCTACAGGGAGTATACACATGAATACAGTGCCGGAGACGATCAGCCAGCGCAAGATCCGACATCTGGAAATATGCACCAAACCCGAACTGTATCAAATAGAAACTGATTCCAGCGGCTTTGACCAATGGCACTTTGCCCATCGGTCCATGCCTGAAACCGACTGGAACAGTCTGAATACCAGGGTAGATTTTCTGGATTGGACCTCTCCGGCTCCACTGTTCATTTCCTGCATGACCGGTGGAGCTATCGGAGCGCTCAGCTTTAACCGTGAACTGGCACTGGCTGCCGCACAGCTTGGTTTGGCCATAGGCACCGGATCCATCAGGGTTCTGCTGCATCATCCGGAATATCTGGATGATTTCCGGCTAAAACAATGGGCTCCGGCGGTTCCGCTACTGGCAAATATCGGTGCTGTTGTCATACGGGACGAAGATAGTACACGCATCATTGAGCTGGTAAAGCAGATCGGGGCGGATGCCTTGGTTATTCATCTCAACCCTGGTCAGGAGTTGTTCCAGGCGGATGGCGATCGCGATTTCCGCGGAGTACGCACAGCACTTGCCGCATTCATCAACACTGCGCCTTTTCCGGTGATAGTTAAAGAAACCGGATTTGGTATAGCTCCGGATGAGGTAGATTTTCTGCTCTCTGCCGGTGCTGCCTATGTCGATATCGCCGGCAGTGGCGGGGCCAATTGGATACGAGTAGAAGCCTACCGCAGCGGCAACAGTGCGATAGCGCCTGAATTTGACCACTGGGGTTATCGTAGTTCGGAGCTGCTGGAACAACTGAGCGACTATCCCGGCAAAATATTGGCTTCCGGCGGCCTGCGTAACGGTACAGACTGTGCCAAAGCTCTGGCCCTTGGCGCGACACTGTGCGGCATGGCCACCCCCCTTGCCCGTGCCGTCAGCTTGGGTGGCCATGAAGCGGTAGTTGAGCACCTGGGAAACACCATACAGTCACTGAAATCGATAATGCTGCTTACTGGCTCTGCCACCATTCAGGATTTACGCCGACCGGGGGTACTGGTCAAAAAAAACCGCTGCTGAGCACACGCCCGCAGCGGTAATCTGGCATAAAGCTGATCTATTTCTTTTTACGTCCGGCAATTTCCAACAATCCGGGTTTTTTGCTTTCATTTGGTGTCGAAGTTTTTGGGCTTTTACTTGAAGCGGACACTTTAGCGGCCTTAACAGCCTTGCCCGCCGGTTTTTGTTTAGCAGAAGCGGAACCGCTTGTTTTTGCCGTATCAGACTTCCTGGCAGGCGCTGCAGTACCGGTCTTGCCGGCTTTGGCACTGGAAGCTTTGCTGGTTTTACTGCCAGCAGCGGCAGGGTGCTTGGCGGCTGCCGCTTTACTACCGGCAGATTTCTTGGCCGCAGCAGCCGCAGACAGGGATTTGGCTTTGTCTGCCGCCGTAGTGGCCTTTCCTTCAGTTCCTGACGGCAAATCTTCAGCCTGAAAAAGCAGGCCGCTGTCTACACCCTGTACCATAACCACTTCACGGGGCAAAACTTTTATACCGTTGGCTTTTAACCCCTTCACCTCAAAATTCTTTACATTAAATACCTGTGAGCCGGCCTTTAGCCTGGATCGTCCGGCATAATGAACTGTAAACTTTTTATCCGGCTCGGCGGTAAAGAACAGCAATTCGGCATGCTCGGGAACCAGGTGGTAATCCTTGTTCATGATCCAGCCTTCGATCTTTATGCGCTTGATGTAAGGCTGGGCAGTTTTAGGATCGCGGTATACGGCGCTGAAAATAACCGAGGCAAGAGCATCTTTATCCGCGATCGTACAATAGGGCATGTCTTTGTCGACGAAGAGTTTCTCTGGAACCGGACTCACGGCATATAGTCCATTACTTCTTATTACCAGCAGCTTATCGAAA
>JAHIWF010000219.1 GCA_018815555.1 Spirochaetota bacterium
GGCGGACCGATACTCGGCGTATTCAACTCGGAGGCCATGCCGATAAAAGGCGGCATTGCAGTGGGCATAAGCCTGAAGCTGCCGGGCATTTTTATAGTCGAGTTCAGCAGCGAGGCCTCGATGGGAGCCGGCCTGTATACCACCGGCGACTACATTCAGGAAGCCGGCCGCATTACCGCCGGGTTTTACGTCCCCAATGCTATCTGCACAGCATCAATATTTACTCGTAAATATTACAATGCACTTACAGCCACAACCCGCATCATCGACAGCTCAGTGCTGTATAACTTCAATGTTGACGTTTTTAAGAAAGGCGTACCCTACCGCCTGATTGTGGACCTCGGCTACGAAGACATTGCACGCAGCTATGCCGACACTTCTGTTGACCAGCTGGCCAGCATTATCCTTGGCGCAAAAGTACATACCAATATAAACCAGACAGTCAGCCTACATATCGGTGGCCGCTTTAGCGTCTTCTCCTTCGGCATGCAGCAGCTGGAACTGCGCGGGCCGGCTCCGGCCTCCCTCTTGTTCCAAAGTTCAGCCGGCGTAGCCATACATCTGTAAACAGCTTATTTACGGGCTGCGGCCTCGTTCTGCTTGCGGCGTTCTTCGGCCATCTTGCGGATAGATTCCTGAAACGCCGGATAGCGGCCGATTACCTTGTCGAAGGTAGCCTTGTCCAGCACATACAAGTCGCAATACTCTACAGCCTTAATGGTTGCGGTACGGGCTGTGCTCAACAGCAGAGCCATCTCACCGAAGAACGCACCAGAAGTCAGCGTAGCATACTTTGCCGTCTCATCCGGCGACATGACATCCACCGAACCGCGGCTGATAAAGAACACCTCGTCGCCATATTCACCGGCACGCACCACATAGTCTCCGGGAGTAAAAACCGCTGGCTTAAGATTAATGATAATGTCGCGGATTAAGGGCGGTTCAGCTGAATTAAACAGTGGTACCTTTTCGATAATCTCCTTGTTCAGGCATAGTGCGACCGACTCCTTCAGGGCATTTGGCAGATCATCGAGAATTGCCATTTCGTTATAGCCCCGACGGGTCTCCCACAAATAGGCATAATAGTTATCAATTTTCCGCTTGATTTCTGCCGGGATAGCCCGGTATTTAAAAAAGGCGTTTATTTTTTCCAGTTTTTCCTTGTATTGGGTTTTTGCCACATCAATATTGGCAATCAGTCCGGCAATATTACCAATAACCAGACCATACATGGCTGCACCGAAGATCTCCACCATAATCACAAACAGAATCTGGGTAGTACCCTTTGGAGTTATATCACCATAGCCGATAGTTGTTATCGTCGTTACCGTCCAATACATCGCCAGTACATAACGGTCCACCGGAGCAAGCTGATCCGGATTGCCGGATACAATGATCCAGGCACAGGAGATCAGATGAGCAGCAATAATAATCCAGAATACCAACAACATAAGCCGCAAAATAGCCGGATTTATCCGCTCTTCTACAAGGGTTTTCACCAGCCGGTTGGCTTTTACCAGCTTAAGCAGGTGCACCAGACCGATGAGCGAAAAAGCCGATGAACCTGATTCAAACAGCAGCGACACCATCAAAAACCAGGGCAGCGCCGAAATCAGATCAAGCACAAAACCATGCCGCAGATAGCGGCTGGCAATTTCCTTACGGTCAGTCACCACCTGCCCGATCCGGACATAGCTGGTAAAAAACTCCAGAACAAGATCAATTGCAAACAGCATGGATAAAAACAGACCGCTCAGCACAGCCATTGCCGGTGACAGTATCGGATACACCAGCGACAGCGGCAAAACAAGGACAGCGCCAATGCTTACCAGACTAATAAGGATATTCCAGAAAAAACGAAATTTTGAATCGGCTGCTATCATGACACCTTCACCAGTATTGCAGGATAATATTGCGTTCTCAATCCGGACCGCAGTACTATTGTAATGGACTGACAGTAAAATGCAATGCGGAGACAAAAAAAGCCTGCCCGTGGCAAACGGACAAGCCTTTGTAACGATCATGTTGAGATGCACAGGATTCGAACCTGTGACCCACGCCTTAAAAGGGCGTTGCTCTACCTACTGAGCTAGCATCCCGATCAATCAGCCCTTTCTGCATCTGTATGCTGGAAGTGCTGACAGTCAAAGACAATACCCAAAAGCAGGCCGGCGTGTCAACGGCTAGCGGCATTTTGAATAAAAAAAACTGCACCGGCTACATGGCGGTGCAGTTTTTCGGATACCAAAACCCGATCAGGCACGGTTAATGCTGATTACCCGTTCCTTGGCTTCCGGACTCTTAGGCATTGTTATGGTCAAAAGTCCATCTTTAAAAGTGGCATTGATGTTATCCACATCCGCATTGCGCGGCAGGGTAAACGAGCGGCGGAAGCTGAAGCTGCGGCGTTCACGCACCAGCCAGCGGACCTCAGCGGATTTGGCTTCCTTGTTATCGTTAAGACTGGCAATGGTCAGCACACGATCCTGAACCTTGATGTCTACATCTTTGTCGGAGAGACCGGGCAGCTCTGCCTCCAGAAAATATTCATCCTTGGTCTCGCGTATATCCACCAGGGGTGAAACGCCGCGCAGACTGTTGCTGTTTACAAAAAAATTATCAACCAGCTTGTCCCAGTCATCAAATACCGAAAGTACAGTCTCGGGGTTGTAGGTCATTACAGTGTTCATGCTAAGCTCCTTATGTTTACGGCTTGCTCTGCCGTCTTGCCACAATATGGCAGTGTGAACCCTGGGCCAACAGCCTGTATCCACATCCACTCACTATATTGCTATAAGCATGCCAACTATGAAAATATGCAATATTTTTTAGAAATATTTTTAATTGCAATTAATATAATAAATTATGCGGTTATCATAATGACAGTGATACAAAAACACTTTTCAATTCAAAGAATTTCAACCCCAAAGCAAGCACCATAGTGACCAACTGAATATTCAGCGTGTAATTATGAAACACCTTGATGAGTAATAATGAAACAAATTGATCAAATTGAAACACCAAGCCGGCTTTAGCTGGATACCGGCGTAAAAGGGGAACAGTTCTGGCGCTAAAAGCTAAGGCAGAATATCAAATTCGGTAAAATATAAATCTTCCACCACACCCAACACCAAGTACTGATTGAGTGTATCGCGAAGGGCGGCCTTAAGGACCATTTCATTAGTCTGTTTCAGCTCTGCCAGGCTCTGGCCGGCAAAAAAAGCAATGGCCGCCGAGCGTAACTGGTCACGCTTGTCCGAAAGCTCATCCCGCCAGGCACTATCGGCAGCATCATAAGGGAAAACAATATTGACCAGAATTAAAGCATCGCTATCGGCCGCTTTTGTACGGATACGGCCTATTCCATTATACACAGTCTGCGTAGCCGCCAGGTCGGGTATGAGCTGCCGAGCCAGCTTCTGGGTACGCGTCCCGGAAAGCACGGCATACACCGTACCGGTTATTATAACAAGCACCACCAGTGCCAATACAAGCAGGAAAAACAGCTGAAATTTGCGCATCACCGCTCCCGTCACTTGAAATCTCCAAAAAGATACTGGATACTATACTGCAAATGCTTCAGATTTGTCGAATACGTAATTTCGGATTGCTTATTTGACAAACACTACAATAGGAAATCCCGTGCTGCCTGATCCGGACGGGAATACTGCTGCAAGCAACAAGCCCGTTCGAGCGGGCAAACCAGGTTCGGAGGTTGTATGTTTTTTCTCTGTGTTGACGACTCTGCAACATTACGCAAGATTCTAACCATGACACTTAAAGGGGCCGGTCATCAGTGTGCCGAAGCGGAAAATGGCCAGCTTGCCCTGCAGTACCTGGAAGCCAACAAGGTGGATTGCATCATACTGGATGTTAACATGCCCGTAATGGGCGGTGTGGATTTCCTGCGTGAGCGCGCAAGCCGGCCGGATATAAAAAAGATTCCGGTAATCGTGCTAACCACCGAATCCGACCAGGGCCTAATCGGCACGGTGCAGGAGCTCGGCGCAAACGGCTTCTTGGCCAAACCCTTCCAGAAAGCCGACTTGCTGGACGCGATTGCCCAGGTAACCTGAAAACTGTGCAGCCCGCGGCAACTGCTCGGTTCCGCGGGTACTGTGCCTGCGGAACCGCCGAATAAAAGCTTGATCGCGGCGCAGCGACAATCAGACCAGCGGCAGCAGCAGGCTGAACTGAACCAGCGGCTGGGGCTGTGCTTTGGTATAGTCCACCACGGTTTTATTCTCCAGCCAGCCGCCCATGCGCCGTGCCAGGCTGCGGGCTACAAACAAGCCGGTGCCGTGCGGCCACTCTTCTGCCGGATGGGTGGTCGGGAAGGCTTCCAGCGTGTAAAAAAGGTCAAAAAGCAGCTCGCTGTAATCATAAGGTACGCCGCTGATCTGATTACCCTGCTTGTCTTTTGCCTGCAGCAGCCGTGGATAGTTACGGAAGGTGAACACCACACAGCGCTGTGTGGCAGAGCTGCCTTCCGGTCGGCCTTTCAGCACCTGCTGCGGATCAGCAGTAACAATATCCAGATAGACCGGCGTCTCGGCCGGCGAGTATTTGAGCGCATTTATCAACAGTTCGTCCAGAATCTGGTACACCAGCCGGCGGTCCGATACCACCTTGCCATAGACTCCGGCATCACTGTGATACAGATTGAACTTGCGGTGGTCGGCCTCGGCCAGAGGTTTAAGGCGCTGCTCGCAATAGGAAACCATATCAAGAATGAACTGCCGGCCCGGCAGGGGATCCTCCACCATTTTCATGGTAGGCAGCTGGCTGATAAAGGTCAGATAATCAAAGGTCTTCCGCTGGGTACCTACAGAATCGATAATCAGGTTCAGGAATTCGGCATCCAGTTCTACCGATCCGTCATCCTTGCGCGGCAGTTCTTTAAGCAGATCAAGCCACATATAGCCACCGCTGGCATTTACCGACCGGGTAAACAGCTTTATCATCTGCTCGGTTTGGGTAATATCCTTTAGGGCATACAATAAGCGCCAGTTAACCAGTTTTTCATTTTCCAGCTCTATCAGGCTTTTTTCGCGCTCTATGCGGTCAAGCTCGTGCTGCAGTGAAAGTTCGGAAAAAATGGTTTCCAGCCGGTGCAGCATGTCTTCCGGTACCAGCGGCTTCAGCAGGTAGTCACGTACACCCTTTTTAAACAGGTCGACCGCGATACTGACATCATCCATCGAGGTCATTACAACCACCGGAATACCCGGATCTTTATCCTTCAGCGCCTGAATCAGTTCCAGGCCGCTCAGGCCGGGCATATTCAAGTCAGATACCACCAGATGTATCGTTCCGGGAACAAAGTCCTGCAGCATGCGGCTGGGGTTGTTGTAACAC
>JAHIWF010000220.1 GCA_018815555.1 Spirochaetota bacterium
CTCTTACGGCGCGATCCGGGCTGTTAAAGGAATATCATTCAATGTAGAGAAGGGTGAGATAATTACCCTGATTGGTGCAAACGGCGCTGGCAAAACCACAACGCTTAAGACTGTTTCCGGTTTGTTGCGTCCGGAGTCCGGCTCTATAGTATTTAAGGGACAGGATGTAAATGTTGTTCCGCCCCACCGTATTGTGGATCTGGGAATATGCCAGGTGCCCGAAGGGCGCGGTATCTTTACCAACCTTACTGTGCAGGAAAACCTGACGCTGGCTACTTATACCAGGCGCAAGCAGAAGGAACAGCTTAAGCTGGACTATGACCGGGTGTTTACCATCTTTCCGCGTCTGTTTGAACGGCGGAAGCAGCCTGCCGCCACGCTCTCCGGTGGCGAGCAGCAGATGCTGGCAGTCGGCCGTGCCCTTATGACCAATGGCGAATTGCTGTTGCTGGATGAACCTTCGATGGGTCTGGCTCCGGTGCTGGTGGATGAGATTTTCCGGGTTATCAAGGAAATCAACAAGATGGGAACTACCATCCTCCTGGTGGAGCAGAACGCCTACAAGGCTCTGGAGATAGCCAACCGGGCCTATGTGCTGGAAACCGGCCATGTGGTAGTTTCCGGTGATGCCAACAGTCTTAAGGATGACGAGATTGTGAAGAAGGCTTATCTGGGCGGATAAAGCCGCTATTGCTAAGCAAACAAAAACCGTTCAGGAGCAAACCTGAACGGTTTTTTATTATTGGATGATTAGGTTCGACAATAGGTCCGCGATGAATCTGGTTGCTATTCCGGGTCAATACAGGCGATGTGTTCTTTATTTACCGAGAAGGCACACAGCTTTTCGTCGACTTCGCTTATATCTTTGTTATTCTGCTCCATCATGCCGGCGATTTGGGTAAACGCCTTGTTGATATCGCTCGAGCCGTCCGCAATCTTGTTGATGGCTTGCAGCACTACCTGGCTGATGCGGTTGAGCGCTTCCAGTACGGCCAGAATTTCCGAGCTGTGCTGTTCCATATCTCCGGCCCCGAGTTGCACTGCGTTGGTTATTTCACGCATGTCTTTGAGTGCTACCAATACTTGCTGGCTGCCGGCTGACTGTTCGGTCATCGAATGGGTAATCTCGCGCAGCATGTTTTCTACGCTGTCCACTTTATGCACGATGCGGTCGAAGGCGGTCTGAGTTTGATCGGAGTTCTCGACCGCCTGCGTGATATTCTGCATGATGCGCGTAATGGATTGGGTAATTTCCTTCGACTGGGTAGCCGAAAGTTCGGCCAGCTTGCGGATTTCATCAGCGACAACGGCAAAACCTTTACCTGATTCGCCGGCATGGGCCGCTTCGATGGCCGCGTTCATGGCCAGCAGGTTGGTCTGCGAGGCTATAGAGGCTATCAGGGTATTTGCTTCCATTAGCTCTTCAGAGCCGTGGGCGATTGAACCAACCAGGTCGGCTACATCCTGCAGTTTCTGCCGGCCGGTGTCGGAAGCTGTTTTAAGCTCAGCCACCTCGTTGTTGGTTTTTTCGGTGGTGCGGGCAATTGATCCAATATTCGAGATCATTTCCTCGATAGCCGAAGAAGATTCGGTAATACTGGCAGATTGGTTTTCGACTGCATTGTTAAGTGAAGATATATTTGTAATCATCTGGTTAACAATGCTGCCTGTTTCGGTGATCTTGGTGGCTTGTTCTTCTATCCTGGAGTTAGTGTCGGCAATGTCCTTGTCCATTACATGAACTGCCTCTACACGCTTGTCGATATCGTCGCGCAGCGTTGTGCTGCTGGAGCTGAGATTGACCATCTTGTCGGTAATGATGCGTATGCTGTCGCCGATGGCGGCTGTAAGGTTGTTGAAGCCTTCTATCATGCCGGTAATTTCATCATTGCCGCTGGCCGCAGCGGTAACAGTTAAATCACCACTGGCGGCTATCTGCATTGTCTTTTCGAAAGAAATCAGGCGTTTTATAAGCAGCCGGCGCATCATGAAAGACATCAGC
>JAHIWF010000221.1 GCA_018815555.1 Spirochaetota bacterium
AGTTCCGCATAATTGCTGATGCCGATATCCACCGGCAGCCGGCGCTGTTCTTCCAGATAGCCTTTGGCCAGGTAATGGGCGTGGCCGGTTTCCAGGTCGATCATCGACCCGTACACATAGCTGTGGTAGCCCTGAACCCAGCCCAGCCCCAGCAAAAGCACCACAAAGCCGGTGGTCAGGGCGATCAGGTTCAGCACACTGCGACGCCGATTTCTAAAAATATTGCGCAGGGCAATATGCAGCAGTTTCATCAGTTTCTCCTCCGCCGAAGGCCGTTCAGGTTTCTTTAAGTGATCCGATTATGTCCATCCGGCTGGCTGCCCAGGCCGCATACAGGCTGCCGCCAAGCGCGGTCAGGGTTCCGGTAGCCAGATTCTGCAGCGAATGGTCAATACGGAAATGAAAGGTAAAAAAACTTCCCATGCCGAAGGCCTCGCTGATGCCTCCCCAATCCAGGCCGTTATGCTGGAAATACAGTACCAGCGGAATGCCGACCAACAGGCCACCGATGCTTCCCGCCACACCCAGTATGGCTCCCTCGGCCAGTATCATGGCAGTCAGGTGCCTGCGCCGGAAACCGATGGCCCGCAGAGTGCCGTATTCGGGCAGGCGCTCGAATACGTTCATCAGGATGGCGTTAGTTATCACCGTGGCCGCCACCAGCAGCATCAGCAGGTTGAAGAAAATGATTACCACATCCATCATGTCTATCAGCATCAGCAGTCCGGCATTCAGTTCGCGCCAGGAATACAATTCGGCTCCGGCCGCCGCGAAGTCCGCCGCCAGCCGGTCGCTAAAATCGTCGGCAGAATCACGGTCTTCCAGCAAAAAGCGCAGCTCGGTGGCGCCGTCCGGCAGCCAGAGCAGGTCCTGGGCGGCGCTGAAGGAAATTAGTACCCGGTTCTGGTCAAAGTCGGCTGAATCGGTTTCGAACAGTTCGCCTATCACAAACACCCGGTAGTAGGGGCTGCCGCTGCGGTCTTCGGCCAGCAAAACCAGTTCCTGTCCTTCGGAAAGATCCAGGAAGGCAGCCAGTTGCCGCGATATCAGTATAAAGTTGTCGGTTTCCGGAAAGGCACCGGATGCCAGGCTGTTGCGGACCTTATCGAAAAAGCGGCTCTGCCCCTGGATGCCGCTGGCCAGGCAGGTGAGGTTTTTATCATCGAGCAGCAGCATTGCGCCGAAATTGATAATCGGCTCGGCCCAGACCACTTCGTCCGAATCTTTCAAGCGCTGCAGCAGCGGTGTGTAGTCTTCCAGTACAATGTTGCTGTTCCAGGGCTGCAGATGGTCCTTGTAGCCGCTGCCGTACACCTGGCCGTGACCGCCGTCGGCCAGCATGTTGGTAAAGAAATTCTGGCGTATGCCCTCCAGCGTGCCGCTGACAATTTCCATAATCAGCACCGAAGCCAGAATGGCGACCAGGATAAGGGCTGTGCGGCGCGGATGCTTGCCCAGATTAAACAGAATCATCTTAAGGTAGGGCATGGCCGGCTCCCGTTACATCTTCCACTATCAAGCCGTCTTTCAGCCGTATCAGCCGCCGCGCATATTCCAGGATTTCCGGATTATGGGTGGAGAAAATAAAACTTACCCCCTCCTGCCGGTTCAGCTTGGCCATTTCCTCCAGTACCATGCGGGCATTTTCGCTGTCCAGATTGGCTGTCGGCTCATCGGCTATCACTAACGAGGGCCGGTTAACAAGGGCCCGGGCTATGGCTACCCGCTGGCGCTGCCCGCCGGACAGTTCGTCCGGTCGGTGGACGGCGAACTCGGACAGGTCAACCAGCCGCACCAGCTCGTCCACCCGCTTCCTGCGCTCTTTCTTGCCGGCCTTGCCGAGCAGCAGCGGCAGTTCGATATTTTCGGCGACTGTCAGCACCGGAACCAGATTGAAGGACTGGAAGATGAAACCGATCTCGCGGTGTCTGAGGTCGGCTTCCTGGTTTTCCGAAAGGGTGGAGAGGTCGACTCCTTTAAAATACACCGTGCCGCGGCTTGGCTTGTCGATGCAACCGAGAATGTTCAGCAAGGTAGTCTTGCCGCAGCCGGATGGTCCCATGATGGACAGAAAATCGCCTTCGGCTATGTTAAAACTCAGACCGCGCAATGCCGGTATAATTGTTTTTCCCAGATGATAGTCTTTTTCCAGTGCGTGTACCTGTAACAGCACGATATCCTCCTTGGCATTTTCAGCGGGTAAGTTTGGCCGGATCGAACAAGTCGGCCGGATTGTCGCGCTCCTCAAGCTTTTCGATGGATACAGTGGTAACTGCCCCCGGTTCGGCGAGGCTTTCCATGCGGTAGATGCGCGGACGGATACGCCCGGCCAGTTCGGTAAACCAGCCCAGAGTCATGGTTTTAAACAGCAGCCCGGAACGGGCATAATATTCGATGCGCAGCGGCATATTGTCGGGCAGGGTCAGCAGAAAATCGATGCGGCTGTAGGCGCTGCTGTCGCTTCGGGCCAGGGCCTGCAGCCGGCGGACTTCGATGGTGCCGAAGTCCGGATGCTGCAGAAGTTCGGTTCCGGCCAGCTGTGCCCTGTAGTCGCTTTGGTAATCCGGTGTGCTGATGTCCTCGTTGGAGAACAGCGAACCCTGAAAAGCCTCCTGCGACGACAGCCGTATGGCCCGCGATCCGCCGGCCCGCGGGTTGTACAGCCAGAGTTCTTCACCAAGCTGCAGGAAGCGGATGCCGGCAGACCGGGCCGGCTGCAGGATTTCCATGCGGCTGCCGACTCCGGCGTTATGCAGAATTTCCAGCGTAAAGGCGGTGTCAGCCTTGCCCGGCCGCTGGGTGGTCATATTCATCACCATGCGGTAATTGTCCGGATTCAGCACCTGTTCCAGAGCCTGCAGCAGCGCAGCCGGGTCCTGGGCCGTCGCCAGCGGGGTCAGGAAAAGTCCCGTGCCCAGAATCAGCACAAGCAGAAGAACGTTCAGGTTTCTCATATCAGCTTCCCTCCCTGGTTTTCCGTATCAGCGTTTCCAGAAAAACTATGTAGTCCAGATATTCTTTCCGGCCTTTTTCACTCATCGCATACACAGTCTGCACATTCTGGCCGGCCACCTCTTTTTTCTTTGTTATATAATCTTCGCGTAGCAATTTTTCCATGTGTGTGTACAGCGCGCCGTCCGACAGTGCCAGGCTGTCTTTAAGCTGGTTAAAGCTCTGCACCCCCTGCTGCATCAGCAGGGTTACAATCGAAAGGCGGGTCTTCTCGAAAAAGACGCTGTCGAAGCGGGTATACAGTTCATTCATGACGTTGCTGCCCGCTCCGCGAAAAAATCCCGCCCAGCAGAAAAGCCGCCGCGCTGGCAAAACCGCCGGCAGCATAGGCGGCAGTCCCGGTCCAGGATGTGGCCAGCATTACCAGCCCCAGCCCAAGCAGCAGAAAAGCCGGAATCAGTATTCTGGAGAAGGATATATGGGCAATAAACAGGAAACATGAGGAAAGCAGGCAGAGCAGTATGCCGGCCTGCAGGGTTCCGGTAGCAAGCAGGTAAACAAGAATAGCGCCAAAACTGAGCCCGATGCCGCTCATGCTCAGATAATCATGCAACCTTTTAGGATTTACCAGAACCGGTCCGCGTTTGCGTGCCATCCGGATGAACCCGATGCTTTCCAGGATGATAGCCGCCGTAATAAGCGGCAGCCAGATTATCCAGAGCGCTCTTGCAGCTGCCGGACTCTGCTGCAGAACCAGCAGCAGATGGCCGATTGTGCCAAGCAGGATGAGCCCTGCCCAGGTAAAATATGCCCAGGCCTCGATTATCGGTTTTTCGGAGTTCTGTGCAAGCAGGTTTTTTATATCGCGGATGTCGTCCAGGTAGGGCTGCAGGTCAGCGGTATTAAGTGAGCGGTCGTTTTCCATAAGGAAGCTTCTCCCTGAATAGTTTGTGAGTATGGTAGGTACATTACCGGCTTTACTTTTCAAAGCCACTTTGTAGTGCAAAGTATAAAAACACATTACAGCTTTGTCAAGCGTCCGGCGGATTATTTTTTAGGCAAACAATTGCAGTCTGAGGTGCTCCGGACGGGCTGAACCTGTTTTCCGGAGCTGCCGCAGCTATTAAGAGTTATCGTGTCCATCCACCTGCCGAAATTCCATTAATATAAATAAATATTTATTGACAACATGATGATATGCTAATAATATTTCTCATCCGGCGTTGCCGGGCAAAAAAACGGCGCAAGGTCGTTAACCCAACGGGAGGCATACTATGCTTTATGTCCAGTTTGGCCTGTATCTGGCATTGATGCTGGGAATCGGATTCTATTCGATGAAAAAAGCCAGCAGCAACGAATTGTTCATTATCGGA
>JAHIWF010000222.1 GCA_018815555.1 Spirochaetota bacterium
CATGGATATCGAGCGCGAACGCGGCATCACCATCAAAAGCCAGGCTGTCTCACTCCAGTATCAGGCAACTGACGGAAAGACCTATACACTTAATCTGGTAGATACACCCGGCCATGTGGATTTTTCCTATGAGGTATCGCGGGCCATCAATTCCTGTGAAGGAGCGATCCTGCTGGTTGATGCCACGCAGGGAGTGGAGGCCCAGACCCTGTCCAATATGTACATGGCGTTGGAACATAATCTCGAAATCATGCCGGTTATAAATAAAATAGACATGCCAGCGGCCAATATTCCCGATGCCAGGCATCAGATCAGTCATGATCTTGGTCTGGATGGCGACGAAGCCCTCTGTGTAAGCGGCAAGATGGGCTTGGGTATTGACGAACTTTTTGAAGCCATCGTAGAGCGTATTCCGGCTCCTTCTGGTAGTGATGACAAAGCACTTACTGCACTTATATTCGACTCGCATTATGACCCCTACCGCGGTGTTATCGTACATATTCGGGTTTTCGATGGAGTAATCGCTCCAGGCATGCGTATCCGGCTTATGAACAACGATTCTGAGTATCTGGTGGAAGAAACTGGTGTATTCAAGCTCAGTCTGTTTAAAACCGGCAATTTATCCGCCGGTGATGTCGGCTATTTTATCGCCGGCATAAAAACCGTCTCTGATGTGCGGGTAGGTGACACCGTAACCGATGCGGCCAATCCGGTAGCGGCAGCCTTGCCTGGCTTCCGCGAGGTAAAGCCGGTGGTATACAGTTCCATTTATCCAATGGATACAGCTGATTATGCCGACCTGAAAGTAGCCATGGAGAAACTGAAGCTCAATGATGCGTCCCTGCTGTATGACAAAGACAGTTCGGCCGCACTTGGTTTCGGTTTCCGCTGTGGTTTCCTGGGCATGCTGCATCTGGAGGTGGTCCAGGAGCGTCTGGAACGCGAGTATGACCAGGCCATCATCATGACCGCACCCAGTGTAAGTTACCATATTTTCCTGAAGACCGGTAAAATGATAGTGGTGGACAATCCGGCGGATTATCCTGATCCGTCGTATATCGAAGCGGCGGAAGAGCCCTACATTAAAGCTCAGATTATCACTCCGGTCGACTATATCGGCAATCTGATTACCCTCTGTGTTAACAAGCGGGGCGTGCAGACTTCCTTTGTGCATCTAGACGAGAAACGGGTGGAGCTGGTATTTGAAATGCCCCTGGCCGAGGTGCTTTTCGACTTTTACGACAAGCTGAAAAGTACCAGCCGCGGCTACGCCAGCTTCGATTACGAAATCTGCGGATATAAAGCCACCGAGCTGTCCAAGCTGGATATCCTGATCAACAGCAAGCCGGTAGACGCTTTGGCGCAGCTGGTGTACCGGCCAAACGCTGCCGAACGCGGCCGCAAGGTGTGCGAACGGCTGCAGGGCTCAATGTCGCGCCAGCAGTTCAAGATTGCCATTCAGGCTGCTATCGGTGGTACCATTGTAGCCCGTGAGACGGTAAATCCGCTGCGTAAAGATGTATTGGCCAAATGTTATGGTGGTGATATCAGCCGCAAACGTAAACTTCTGGAGAAACAGAAGGAAGGCAAAAAGCGCATGAAGATGGTAGGTGATGTTGAACTGAACCAGGAATCTTTTATGGCTGTCCTGCGCGAGCGGGAGGACGAGGACAAGGGCCGCTGATCCTTCGGTATATTCCGCTATACTGATCGGGCGGCGGATAAGGCCGCCTGCAGCCGGCCTTCCCAATAGGCGGCTTCGGCTGACAGGCGCTTCAGTGCGTCCAGTTGGCCCAGCTGTACCCGTTCTGCATCCGGAAAGTGGCTGTACAGATAATCCAGTTCTGCGGTCAGCTCAATCAGATCGCGTCCACAGTCTTCACCGCGCAGCGTTTTGCGCAATGTTTGAATCAAGTCCAGCTCGTTTTGCAGAAAGGTGATACAGACAGACTGCCAGTCAGGTCCCGGTTCGGAAGCCTGCGCCGACAGTATGGTGTTACTTTGGCTGCATGATTGACTGGAATGCTCATCAGTCGTTTTTATCACCGAAATATCGCCATTTGCCTGGCCAGTGCCCGACGTGCTTGTTAGCGGGGCCGGCAGGTTAAAGTCTGGAGCCTGCAGGCGCAGCGCTCCCAGTTCGGCGCCGGTGGTGCCGCGCAGGTCATACACCGGCCTTTCTGGATCTTGTTGCTGCAAGCCGCTAATTAGTTCCCGGGCCATTCCCGCATACATACTCAGTACCGGAGTTTCCAGCTGACCGGCAAGCAGTTTATGCACCTGTGTGCCGTAGCTTTGCTGCCAGCTCCAGGCTCGCCGATACAGGCGATTTTCCCTGTTAGACTCGTAATAATCAATAGGGCTGCCCGGGCAGTGCGTCTGTCCCGGTATATAAGAAAAATCTAGCCCGGCAAGGTAGATCGG
>JAHIWF010000023.1 GCA_018815555.1 Spirochaetota bacterium
GCTGCTGCTGCTGGACGAGCCCTTTTCGGCTGTCGATGCCCTGCAGCGCAGCGAGCTGCAGCAGCTGCTGCGCCGGCTTATGACCAAACATGGCGGCACCGCACTGTTTGTTACCCACGATATTGACGAAGCCCTCATTCTTGCCGACAGGCTCCTGGTAATGAGCAGGCAGGGCGCAATTATCCATGAACTTTCCTTTACTGCACCAGCCACCGATAGTAATAAACGCATGCAGGAAATCAGCCGGCTTAAAATCCGTCTGCTTGGGGCTCTGCAGGAAGCTTCAGCCGATATACTGCCATAAACCAGTTGTCACGCTGCATATAAGGAACCAGGCGCATAGCATAGCGGCGGCTTGGCAAGACAGCTTCCTTGGTTCCGTACAAAGCAAGCAATTCAAGCAGATCCGGGTAAAAACGGTAGGGGTTGCCATACAAGGCGTTCCAGACCGGACGGTTCGAATAAATCAGCTCCAGCTCGCCGGCAGGAAGCACCAGCCAGCTTATATTCTCTTCCAGCAGAAAGCGTCCAAAGGGCCGTTCCAGTACAGGCAGAAGCTCCTGTTCTGCCGTTCTTGCCGGCAGTGCGGCCAGGTCATGCCATACCCGCAATTGGCCGGGGGCAAAAGCAAAGCCGGTATTCAGGCCGCTCAGCACTGTTTGTCCGGGCGGTATAATCCGGCCAAGCTCGGCAGTCAGCTTAGCATAATCCTCGCCCTCACCACCCTGGGTCGAAGGTTTCCAGGCATGCAACTCCGCCGCCAGCACCCCGCCGTTCAGCACAATAAAACCCGACAGTAGTATCAGCGGCAGCCAGTGCGGCCAGCGGCCTCTGGCAGTCGGTCCTGACCTTGGGCTACTCTGAGATTGCCGATCAAGGGTTTCCGCCGCGGTCCGGCCCAGGCGCTGCCAGATGTCGGCCGCTCCCAAAGCCACAGCCAGATACAGCCAGGGCAGAATAAAAACGATCGAAGGCGGACTATATTTTCCTATAACAAAAATAGCAGCAAGAACAGCCAGCAGCGACAGGGCGGCTTTCAGCCATAAGCAACCACGCATTTTTTTGTAAAACAAAGCCGGCAGCGCAGCCAGCAGGAGCACTGCGCAGGCAGCAAGCTGTGCCTGCAACGGAGGCAGATAATAGGTCCCCGCATGCTGCAGAAAAATTTTTCGGGCGAACATCCAGCCGCCCTGCAACCGGGCAAGCGCTCCGGCAAACACCCCGACAGTTTCGCCGAAATCCCGGTAATGGGTAAAAAAGCCGCCGTCAACCAACAGGCTTCCACCGGCCACCAATACCGCGGCACCTGCCAGAACAGCGGCATACACAAGCAGTTCCAGCACAGTCTGCCGAAAAGATTCACGGCCGAACCAGGGCAATAAGGCAAGTGCTACGATAAAAATATTAGGATGAACCAATAAGCCCGGTGTTAGAAGCATGGCTGTATACAGCGCACCGCGCACACCACTCCAGCGCAGACGAACAGCCAAGGCCGCCAGCATCAGCAGCACCAACAACATCTCCTGCCGTCCCAGATGACTGATATAGAAAAACTGCACATCAAGGGCAAGAGCTGCCGTTGCCAGAAACGCCGCCAGCCTGGCACCGCCAGTACGACGCACTACGACATACATGAAAGCCAAAACAGCCAGCGCGGCCAGAAGCGATGGCAGACGGGCCGAGCCAGCAGTCCAGCTGAGCGATACAAACACACCCTGAATCAGATGGTATAAAAACTTTATAAAATGGGGGGTGCGATCGGTAAGAACAAAAAAATCTTCAACTGCCCGCGGGCCTTCTTGCAGCACTGTGCGGCTAAGCGAGGCCAACCACACTTCATCAGAATGTATAAAAGGAAACCAGCCCAGCGACCAGAAATGCAGCAGTAGATAACCGGCAACGGAAAGCAGAATTAATGCCGCCCTCCAGAATAGAGGGCGTGTGCCTAATGAAAATATTGAAGTAAAAAGGCCCCCGGACCTTAAAGGCCGGGAGCCAGTATTAACAGGATTGCTCAAGAAGGCAGCATTATCAGTCAGTTACAACAGGATAGCCCTTGTTGCTCCAGCCGCCGGGAGCGGTGCGGGCATTGCCCATACCGAAGCGCAGAGAAACAGCATCGTAACCGAGCAGACGCAGCAGGGCTATACCCTGGTTGGCAGTCTGTCCGGAATAGCAGTAACTGATGAGTTTTTTGCCGGTAGGCAGATTGGCCAGGCCGTCCCACATGGTGGCACCAAAGGGAAAGTTGATGGCGGTAGGAACATGGCCTTTAGCATAGTCGTCAGGACGGCGCATTGAAACGAACTGTACGCTGGCATCAGCTGCATCCAGAATGGCTTTGGCATTTTCCTCGCTAACCATGTTATTGCCAAAAGTAGTTCCGGCAACCTTGGCCGTGTCTTCGTAGTACTTTTTGATGATTCCGACAACTTCGGCAGATACACCATTATTAAAGGAAGTATCTATAGCAGTTGCTTCAGTTGTAACAGCGGCATCATAGCCATCAACCTTGGAAATACCGAGGTTCCAGCCGGAGTTTACCGACACAGTCTTGATACCAGCCAGTTTCATGGTAACGATGGCCTGTCCGGCAGTCTGTCCGGTGTAGCAATGCACATACACAGTACGGTCTGTCGGGATGTGCGCCATGGCTTCCCACATGGCAGAAGTACCCCACGGCACATTTACAGCGCCCTTGATATGGCCTTTGGCGTAATCGGTCGCGCTGCGAATATCCACAACATACATTTCTTTGCCGGCCAGGGCATCTGCAACAAACACGTCAAAACCGACGATATTATTGCTGTTTGCCAGTTCAGTCATGTAATTCTTCACGAAGTCGCGAACCGAGAATGCCGGGGCGGCGGCGGCGGCGGCCGGAGCGGCAGTGACCTGAGTGGCTTCCTGCTTCTCGCAGCTGAAGCTGAGCAGAACCAGCAGGGCAAGACCGATTACAAATACTTTACGCATCATCTTTCTCCTCCACGGGCGGGTTACTCTCCGCCCATATTGACTGCATGCCGCCTCATACGAAGCGACATAAAAAGCACACAAAAATCAGGACTGGTCAGAAACCTTAAGCTCGAGAACTTCCGGCTCCGGCACAAAAACCGGGTTCATCGGATTTGCCGACCATTCTACCCAGGCACCATCATACAGCTTCAGATTGCGATAACCGGCATTATATAGGGCCAGGTAGGTCTGCGCACCCCGGATAGAAGTCTTGCAGAACATAACAATTTCTTTATCATAGCCGATACCGGCCTCAAGGTACTTGATGCGGATATGCGTCACCGGCTTGTAGGTGTTGTCGGCAAAGTTATTGCCCACATAATCGATCAGTACCGAACCGGGAATTGTTCCTTCCATGTACTCTTCTTCGGTTCGGGTATCGATAATTGCCAGTTCCGGCCTCGGCTCATTGAGGGCGGCACGCAGGTCCGCAGCCGTAATAATCATTTCCGAGCGCAGCGCCCCGGCTTTAAAACTGGCTATGGGCAATGCAGGACGCTCGGCATCGATCTTGTAACCGGATTTTTTCATGGCTTCCCAACCACCGCTTACAACTTTTACCTTGTCGTGGCCGTAAATTTTCAGTGTCCACCACAAGCGCGCAGCGTCCATGTTTTTGGCATTGTCATAAATGACTACCAGAGAATCGTTGCCGATACCACGACTGCCCATCACCTGCTCGATCTGGGCGGCTGGTGCCAGCAGATTAGGAAAGGGTTGATTAACCACAATGTCGGCGCGGCTGATATTAACAGCACCGGAGACATGGCCTTCGCTGTAATCCGGCATTGCCCGGGTATCGACCAGCACTGTACCGGTCTGGGCCAACAGAGCGGCGACAGCCTTGGCTTCGATTATCTCAGTACCCAGCTCCCCGGCCGGACGACCGGCACAGGAGGCGGCTACCAGAAGCACCGACGCGGCCAGCAGCGCGGGCAGCATTCGCCTCAATAGTTTCATACCTGCACCTCGATCGGTTTATCCACCAGTTTGTTCAA
>JAHIWF010000223.1 GCA_018815555.1 Spirochaetota bacterium
GGTTTTTCAGCGAGCCCACATAATGCCCCAGATGCAGTTTTCCGGTGGGACGATCCCCGGTAAGTATGCGTTTTCGTGTTTCCATACCCCGATACTACCAATAGAACCGCCAGCGCGGCAAGGGGACAGTAAAAAGACAAGTAGGGACAGTCCCTGGGACTGGAGATAGTAAATCTTTCAGGGGGCGTCAGGCCTCTTCAACGCAGGTAGAGATGGCCAGACACGCCCCCTGGCTGCTGCCTCCTCGCCGAACGGCTGCGGGGTCAGCCGCCTCCCCCAAAAAAACCAAACAAAACTCTTGACGTTCAAATAACTTGAACGTACACTTGCAGTAAGAAAGGTCAGATACGGAGGGTTGAATATGAAGCACAAGACTGCCTTTACCGAACGCTGCGCAGCCCGTGGGCTGGACCAGGCCGCGATAGACGATGCACTGCGGCTGCTCAGCAATATTGACCAGGCTCTGCAGACCGCCGGCAGCTCGCTTGACCAGGCAAGTTTGCCCCTGGTCGAACAACAGACAGAAATCCGGCTGGCATCAGTGCCTGACGGTGCCGCCATGATCATGGCCCTGGCCCGCTATTTTGTGGTCAGCAACCAGGATGCGCTCAGCATCAGAATGCTGGCCTATTTGCTGCCTATCGGCGTACTGCCGGCCATGGCAGAACGACTGACCAGTCTACATGGCAAAGAAGTACATGACCGGGTTATGCAGGGAGTCCACATACCGCCGGTCGGCAGTGCCCCGGAAAAATATCCGGAAGCCACCCGCCTGTTTACCGAGCAGCTGGTAGCCGAACTGGGAGCGGAAGAGGCGCATCGGGTACTGGCCTGGAACGTGCATGGTATTCCAGCACAGGCCTTCGCCGGCGAGAGCGAGCGCTTGCTCGAACTCGGCTCTATCGATGCCTGGCTGGCAGATTACCACCGCCGCCAGGTTGATATTCTGGCAAAACATGCCGCCGACGGCACCCTCTGGTACGAGCAAAAAATAACCCCGGCCGTGGTAGATTTCGTGCGCGGCAACCAGGAACTGTTAAGCGGCCGGCGTATCGACGACAAAATCTACCAAACCAAAATCCCCTATAATCCGGACCGCTATCTTACCAGCAACGACAAACTGGAACGCCGTAAACTGGCCTGTCATTGCCCGCTGGCCGCCGCCGGCATCAGCGAAACCGGCAGCGCAGTTCCGGCCGCCTGGTGTTCCTGCTCAGCCGGTTATGAAAAATTCCGCTTTGATGTGGTTTTCGGCCGGGAAACCAGCGCAGCGGTCCTGCAGTCCGCGCTGGACGGCTCAGAAATCTGCCGCTATGCCGTAACCATACCGGAGAGGCTGCCAGTGCCCTGGGCGGCAACTAGTCAATAGAAACTTCAATCACGCAGCACCGCTATACAAGCCGCAGCCGGTGCAGCATACTGGTAGCATGATCGACCAATTTCTCTATGCAAACTGGGACGAAGCCCCCGAAGCCATGAACTTTGAGCTGCCGCTCGGCCTGGCCATAAGCCATTGTGCGGAGCTGGTACAAACCCTGCATCAAGCCGCGGCAGTCACGGCCACGCAACAGCATTGGGATGCCGGACTGGAACTGTTCCTGCTGGCCCCGGCCATAATCAATGTAGCCCTCAATTACAACATCTGCCTGCAATTCGGCCTGCCGCTGCACCCGACCGAATACATCGATTTTAACAATACACCGCACGATCTGGTCAGTTATACGAGTGACCAGAAGTCGGCGGCACTGGAATTATTTGACAGCTCGATCAAACTGGCCCGCGCCGCCTACCGGCTGGATTCCGGCTTCGCAGCGCAGGCGCAAACTTTCCTGGCCTCCCTGCCCTTGGGGCTGGAATCCTTCGTGTATACTTCCCGTGCCGACAAATATACCTGGCGCGGTGCCGATCCGGAAAAGGTGCGGGCCCTGGCCGCCCAGGTGCTAAAAGCCGGATTGCCCAGCCTGGCAGTCGGCGCGGCCCACGGCGCCATCATGGCCGGGCTGCTGCTGGCAGAATATCTGGATTGCCCGCTCTGGTTTTTGCGCTTCAGCATGTTCAAGCGAAATGACAACAAACCGGTAATCACCGCCAGCGACCAGGAAAAACTTAAGCAGGCCGCCGTAGCCGGCGATCTGCTGCTGTTCGACGAAGATTCGGCCACCGGCACCACCCTTTCGGTGCTGAGCAGTGAGGTCAGCAAAATCGTTTCAGAGCCAGGAAAACGCTGCTTCCGCACGGCGGCAGTCATACGGCACATAACAACCGGCTTCGAACCAGATCATGTTGGGAAAGTTTGGTGGGATTAAAAAAGCTGCCTGAAAGGCAGCTTTTTTGAGACCAGCGGGTCTCCCTTCCGGGCGCCAACTTCGTGTTGGTAGCTACGCGGGTAAAAGTCCCTGCACTCCTGCGAGTCTCGGAGTGCACCTCCAGGCCGGCTACGCCAGCTGGCGCGCCAGGCGGGTAAAGGCCCCTACACTCCTGCGAGTCTCGGAGTGCACCAGGCCGGCTGCGCAGCTAGCGCGCGCGTCTCCTCCGCTGGAACGTTCATTGCATTCGTTCAATCGCAAGGTATTGATTGTACGGGTCGTTAAAGCGACCTGCGGAACGGGGCTGGTTCAGCCTCTAGTCCAACTACTTAGAC
>JAHIWF010000224.1 GCA_018815555.1 Spirochaetota bacterium
ATGAGCGGCCGCAGGATGTGGCGGCCGGGGTTGACTGGATCCAGACGGTCAATCCTGCTTCCAAGCAAGTGCTGACCGGGGCCAAGGGCGAGCCTTCACTGGCCGCAGTGACTGCCGGTTCGGCTTGGCAGTTCGAGCGCCTTGGTTATTTTGCGGCCGATCCGGACAGTGCTGCCGGCAAGCCGGTATTTAACCGTTCGGTGTCGCTTAAAGACAGCTGGGCTAAAATCGAGAAGAAACAGCAGGCTTAAGATTACGGCCAGTGTGCATACGGTTGGTTCAGCCTGCGCACTGGCCGTTTTATTTTATGAGGCAATCACGAGTAAGACAAGATGGAGCAAAATATGGATATGTACATCGAAAAGGCCATCAGCCGCATTACCGATCTGTGCCGCATTCCCAGCCCCAGCGGGTTTACCCGCCAGGCAGAAGAGTATGTTTTTTCTGCTCTTACGGCACTCGGCTTTAAGCCGGAGTATTCACGCAAGCGTTCGATTCGGGTAAAGCTCGGCGGCGCAGGTTCACCGCTGCTGCTGGCCGCACATGTGGACACCCTGGGGGCCATGGTTCGCAGTATCGGCAGCAAGGGAGCCTTGCGCATCAGTAAAATCGGCGGTTTCCCGGAAAACTACATCGAGCAGGAAAACTGTCTGGTGCATACCCGGGATGGCAAATGCTACTCCGGCCGCTTTTTGCTGGATAATCCGGCGGTGCATGTAAACAAGGAAGCCGGTAGTGCCAAGCGCGATGATAGTTCGGTAAAGTTGATTCTGGACGAGAAAGTAAAAACGCCGGAAGAAGTAAAGGCGCTCGGCATCAGTGCCGGCGATTTTATCTCCTTTGACCCGCGCACCGTGGTAACCGAATCCGGGTTTATAAAAAGCCGCCACCTGGACGACAAAGCCAGTGCCGGGATTCTGCTCGCTCTGGCCGAGTACGTAGCCATCGAGAAACCGGTGCTGAGCCGCGAAGTCTGGCTGCTCTTTTCTACCTACGAAGAGGTCGGTCATGGCGGTGCCTCCGGTCTGCCAGAGGGGCTGGAAGAGTTTATTTCAGTGGATATGGGTGCGGTGGGTGACGATTTGGCCACTGACGAATTCTGTGTGTCGATCTGCGCCAAGGATTCCAACGGCCCCTATGACTACGAGGTGACCAACCGCCTGATTTCTGTAGCCAAAAAGCTGGAACTGAATTATTCGGTGGACATCTATCCCTTCTACGGTTCCGATGCCGACGCTGCTCTGGCCGCAGGCTATGATATACGTCATGGCCTGATTGGCCCCGGTGTTCAGGCCTCTCACGGTTACGAACGCAGCCACCGCGAAGGAATTGCCAACACCTTCCGTCTGCTGGCCGGCTATATCAGCTAAGTTTACTTAAAATTACCAGGCAGCGTTCATCGTCCAGCTTAGGTACCTGTACCGGCCGGATTTCGGCGCTGCCGTACAGGCCTTCAATTTCTGCCAACTCGGCCCGGGCTTTGTCGGCCCGGCCCTTGTAGGCCAGCACATAGCCGCCCGGCCGGCATTGGGCAAATATCTTCTTGAACAGTTTCCGCTCGAAGGGGCGGAAAGCCCGGAAGCTTATCAGGTCCCAGGAGCCGCGGGCATGCTCCACCTGCTGTTCGATAACCTCGACGTTGGGCAGCGGCAGCTGGTCGCGCATCATGTTCAGGAAGTTGATGCGCCGGGTCATGCGGTCTACCAGCGAAACCGGCAGCAGGGGACGGGCCAGAGCCAGCGGAATGCCCGGCAGGCCGGCACCACTGCCGAAATCGGCCAGGCTGGGCTGATAATCGACCTGGCCGACCTCAGGGGCTGCAGTCGCCTCTGCGGCAGCCATGCGGCAGCGGGCGGCACATTCATCGACAAGCGGCAGCGGCGCAAGGCTGTCGCCGATATGTTTTATTAACAATTCGTCGCCGTCCGCACCGACCAGTCCCCAGGCCGGATTCCATTGCTCGATGGCCTCGGCATAGCGGGCCAGGCTGTCTGCCAGATGTAGTTCGCCCTCCAGCCCGAGTGCGGAAAGCAATTCGGCGAGCAGGCTGCGGTTAATCATCGGCGCTTGCCTGGGGGGCGTCGGAACTTGCCGGATGCCTCGGGGCCTGCGCGTCTGCTCGTGCCTCTGTTTGGGCGTTCGCGCTTGCCTGGTTTTCGCTGCCCGGAACAGCTGCCTGCCTCTGTTGGTCTGGATTTGCAGTCGGAACCGCGGCTGGTACCACTGCCGGAATGCTGTTCCGGCTGATTCTCAGTATCAGCCAGCAGATGGCCGCAAAACCGGCTGTGGCGGAAATTACCAGCGGATACTGGATAAAGCCGTCCGGCCGGAAGGCTAAGGCGAAGCTGTCACTATAATTTAACATTAATACCAGAATTCCGTTGTACATGAAGTGCACCAGTACTCCCGGCCAGATATTGTCGAAGCGTGAAAACACAAAGCCCAGATAGATGCCAACCAGGGCCAGCGTGGCCAGCCCGAAGTAATTCTGGTGGATGAGCGCGAAAAACAGACCGGAAACCAGGTAGGACCAGGGTTGGGAAAGCCGGCGGCTGAGGGTGCGGTGCAGATAGCCGCGGAAGAGGAATTCTTCACACAGGGCCGGCGTTACTGCTATTGCGAACAGCACACCTAGGAGGCCGGGCAGACTGCGCGCTTCCAGCAGGCCGTTGCTGACGCTTTCCAGTTCGCGCAGGATGGGAAAGGCCCGCGAAGAAAGTTCGCCCAGAAATATGGCCACTGGCAGCAGAAAGACAGTGCCGATAGCCGCCAGCAGCAGCTGAATTGGGCTTGGGCGGCTGATGCGGAAGTATTTGCCTAGGGGCAGCCTGTGCCAGGCTCTGAAGACCAGCGCGGTAAGGCCGATAAATACCGCAAACTGCAGCACGCTGGTTAGGCTGAGTATGGGAACCTGATAGCGCTGATAGGTCTGGGCTATTGTATCCAAAAAATTGCCGGAAATGAGTTCGCTGGAACCCTGTGGACCCAAAGCCTGGCGGATTTGGTCAGCAAAAACCATGACCAGGCTGAACCCATTGCCCAGAAAACCGTACACGGCCATAATCAGCGCGCTTACCACAAAGCCGGCGATAAGCGGATTTCGTCCTTCGCTCTCCCAGAAGCCGGCTTTATTACTCATTGCTGCCGTCCGTTTTGGCAGGATTCGTAATCGGCGCGATTTCGGCATCCGCCGACTGTTCGGGTGCTGTTGGTTCGGCTGCCGTGGCTGCCGCCGTCTCAATTGACGGTGTTACTGTATCGGCTGCTTCGACATCTGCCGCGGGCAGCATTTTCATGGTAAATGGATGGAAGCCTGGTGCTGCCTTTCTGACTGCCAGATCAGTGTAGATAAGACTTCCCAGCACCGGATAATAAGTATAGCTTACCAGATATTGCAGCAGGCTGCTTATTGCCACGGTCCAGGACAGGTTCCTGAACAGACCGGCCAGGCGGGACAGCTGGTCGGCTGTATCCGGCTCGGCTATCATTATTTTTATATAATCAAGATAGCCGGGCAGTACCGATATAAAAACAATCGGCCCGGATATGATGGAGATGGCAAAGTTTACGATCAGGCCGGTTAGGAACCAGATGCCGAAAATACGCCAGAACTTACCTTTGGTAAGGGCAAAACTGCGGCCGATACCGGACCAGGCGCCGATTTTCTCCTGCACAATGGCCTGTGGGGCTATGAGGCTGCGTACCTGAAACCAGTAGATGAAGGCCACTGCGGGCAGCATTAATAGCAAGGGCAGCATGGCTATAGTTATAATACCGCCCGTACTCAGGTCCGCCTCCGCTGTGCTTAGGCTGACAATCGGGACGATGATAAATGCCGCAATCATGGTCACCACTGCTATAACCGCCATTGAAACCAGTCCAACCAGCACCTGTTGCCAGAACAGCGGCCAGAAGGCCTTACGCACAACCAGCCTGGCTGCTGCCGCGCCGGCATAGCTGCGGCCTTCAATAGCGCAAAAGGCCCGGTCACTGATAATCGCCTGCAACAGCAGGCTGCCGATGCCGGCCAGCACCGAGCCCAGTATAATCAGACTGTATGGAAGAAACAACTTGGCGATGATATCGGTAAAATTACCGTTCTCAATTGCCTCTATCGACGAAAAGAGTGTACTGAAGCGAGAAAAGCCCACGCCCATTACCAGAGCCGCCGCTCCGAAGAGCGGTAGGGCCAGCTTCCAGACACTGGCTATTGCTTTGGGAAAGAAGCTTATGCTGTCGTTCAGGTATGAACCCAGGCTGTATTGTTGCAGTTTCAAAAAAGACTCCTCTGTACTTTGCGTTGATGGGTTCCATTAAAGCCTATGTCTTTGATGCCTGTCAATCTTGTTGATTTTTCTGGCCGTTTCAAGCATACTCAGCACTGTGAGCACCTTACAGTTCCAGGGGAAAAACCTAACCAGTCTCAAAATGAAGATTCCGGTGGATGGAAACTTCGGCAAGGTGTTAAAAACCTTCAATGAACTGGGCTATCCGGCCGCGCCGGTAGATGCCGAGCGGATTAATTTTGCGGTGCTCGAACTGGTTTCCAATTCTCTGCGCGCTCATCGCGAGAAGAATATCGCCGATCCGGTGCTGGTCGAACTGAATTGCACCCCTGATTCTCTGCATATTACCATTCGGGACAGCGGTCGCGGTTTTGATCCGTCAGTGCTTCCTTACAATATTGACGAAGACGTAAACAATATCGACCTTATGTCCTCTCGCTTTGCCGCCTATCGCGAGCAGTATCAAAACAGCCGTTTTGGCATGGGCTTCATAGCAACCAGACGGATTTTTCCGCATTTCAAACTGTATTTTATTGATACCGGCCTGCAGCCCTGCGAGTGGCCCGACCAGAATCTGCATGGCACCGTGGTCGAACTGGCCCTGCCGTTTAATCCCGGGCTTGCTGAAGAACCGGACGCAATGGAGGAATTGACGGGACAGGAGGCCGAAGCATCATGACCCAGGATTCCGAGCGGCGTATTGACCAGCGAAGCCCCTCATTTGCGCGCATTCTCTTCGAGCAGTCTGATGTTTTTGGCTACCTGGCCGACGTGTCACCTCCCGGCTTCCGCGTTCGTACCATCGGCTTGCCGGCCTCCGGATCTTCCACCATACAGGCGGTTGAAAACCACGAGATTGGTCTGGTTTTTGAGGAAGCCGGGGTGCCTTTTTTTCATATCATCGTAAGCATAGCCTGGCAGCGGGTCGAAACGGATTCTCTGCTGCTCGGCTGCAAAATAGAATCATTCCCAACCGAAGAGGCCAGGCGTTTCTGGCAAAAAATTCTTGAAGTGTATACACAAGGAGATACCGATGGCCCAAGCAGCGAACTCATCATCGACCAGTAATGATGCCGATGCCAACAAAGTAACCATGGACAAGATTACCTCGCTCGCCAAACGGCGTGGCTTTGTTTTCCAGTCCTCCGAAATTTATGGAGGTCAGTCCGGCGCTTGGGATTATGGCCCCTTGGGTATCGAGCTAAAAAACCGTATCCAGCGTTTCTGGTGGAAAGAGATGACCCAGCTGCACGACAACATCGTTGGCCTGGACGCGGCCATCCTCATGCACCCGCGGGTATGGGAAGCCTCCGGTCACGTGGCCAATTTTACCGATCCGCTGGTGGACTGCAAGAAATGCAAGCAGCGTTTCCGCGCCGACCTGATCGACGAAGTAAAACTGGCGGCCAAGCAGTGTCCGGAATGCGGCGGCGAATTGACTGATACCCGCAAATTCAACCTGATGTTCAAGACCAACATCGGCCCGGTGGACGATGGCAGCGGCCTGATTTACCTGCGCCCGGAAACTGCCCAGGGTATCTATGTCAATTACAAGAATGTGGTGCAGTCCAACCGCATGAAGATCCCTTTCGGCATTGCCCAGGTAGGCAAGGCTTTTCGTAATGAAATTGTAACCAAGAACTTCATCTTCCGCACCTGCGAATTCGAGCAGATGGAGATGCAGTATTTTGTAAAGCCCGGTGATGACGAAGCTGCCTTCAATTACTGGCGCGAACAGCGCTGGGCGTATTACGACAAACTCGGCATCAATATGGAAAAACTGCGCTGGCACCAGCACGGTGAGGGCGAACTGGCCCATTATGCCAAGGACGCCTACGATATCGAATATGAGTTCCCCATGGGCTGGAAAGAACTTGAAGGCGTGCACAATCGCACCGATTTCGATCTAAAGCGCCATCAGGAATATTCCACTAAGGATCTGCAGTATATTGACCAGGAAAACAACAACGACCGCTACGTTCCATATATTGTGGAAACCAGCGCCGGGTTGACCCGCCAGATGCTCATGGTTCTCTGCGATGCTTACGCCGAGGAAAAAGTTGCCGACAAGGGCAATGACGACGACTGGCGCACCGTGCTGCGTTTCCATCCCGAACTGGCACCCATCACGGTGGCTGTGCTGCCGCTTATGAAAAAAGACGGCCTGGCCGAACTGGCCCGCGAGGTGCGTCAGCAGCTGGCGGCCGATTTTGCCACAGACTACGACCAGGCTGGTGCCATTGGCCGCCGCTACCGCCGCCAGGACGAAGCCGGTACGCCTTTCTGCGTAACCATCGACTACGACAGCAAAGAGGATCAGACCGTAACCGTACGTGAGCGCGACAGCATGGAACAGAGCCGTGTGGCCATCAAGGATCTGGAAACCTGGATCCGCCAGAAGATCAAGGCTTATAAACGGCCCTGATTACAGTGATAAAAAAGCTTCCGCGCACCATTCTGCATTCCGGCTTGTTCCGTGCGGTATGGCTGCTGGCGCTTCTGTCTGTTCAGGCGTGTTCGTTATATGCCGGGCTTCCGAGCTTGTCGGTAGGACTTCCGGACGGAACCAGCCTGACAGCTGTGCCGCAGCGGCCGCCGGCTCAATACAGTGATGCTGCCAGTCTGGCTCAACTGCGCCAGGCGGCAGTACTAGGCCCGGACGGATCTCCTGCCTGGTCAGTCGAGCTGCCTGTCAGCGCGTATGTTTGGCGACTGGCCGAACCATTCAGTGTTGGTCAGGAGCAGGTTTTACGCATACAGCTGCCGGCAGCTTCAGCAATCGGCAGCTCCGCCGCAGACAATGGAAGCAACGCCTCCGACACCGAGCCGCCGTCATCCTCGGCCAACATCTTCCTAGTGGGGTTGCTGGATGCGGAAGGAAGCCTGCTGGGCGCTCTTCTGCTGCCCGAACTGCCGGCCCGGTATGCCTCCGCCGAACTGGAACTTGAAATTCCACTGCCTGCGGGTGTACTGGTAGACCGAGTCCTGTTGGTCGCGCATGAATCGCTGAAGACTGAAAATTCCGCCTGGGGGCAGCTGCTGCGGCTGAGTTTTGCTGCCAGACTGTCGGCTCTGGAACTGGAAGCAGATAATGGGAGCATCCCCTCCGGAGTTCAGCTCGCCATACATGATGACCTGGTTTCAATATCGAAGCTGCAAAGCCAGCCTGTTTTTTCCGGCAGCACCATCCTGCAGCTCGAGTATGAAATGCCTGTCCTGCCTTTCGATCCCGCCTGGAGCCAGCAGCTGCAGCTGGTCGAACTTGACCTTATGCTTGCCACTGCTGATGGAAAAAGCCGGTCCGGGCAGCTTCGTTTGCGGCCTGGCCGGAATTCGGTATATATTCATTCCATGCTGTTCGGCATTGCAATCGATACCTTGCAGCTAAGCAGCTTGCCGGAAGGTTTCCAACTGCGGGCACTGCGCCCGATAAGCAATACCGTTGTTGGCACCGAAGGCAGTACTGGCTCCCTGGCGCCAGCACTGCCAGCTGATGCCTGGACCATACTCAATTATCCGCAGCAGGCCTGGCGCCAACCACATTATGAGCTTTTTGCCTGGAGTCTGTTCCCTAACGTACTTATTTTCGATTTTGCCGACTACAATGTGCAGAGCCGCTTTTTCAAGCGCTTGGCTTTCTATACAGAAAAAACCGGTTTTATCGGTCAGCTTCTAAGTGACCAGGAGCTGGTCGGCCGCCATGGCTATAACGCACATAATTACAGTGCTGCCGGCTTGGCCAATTTTTTTAATGCCGCAGATTCTGCAGCCTTTGCCCTGTTGCCGGAAGAGGAGTTATTACGGCAGATCGCCCTGCAGGCCGGTTTGCTTACCGGTCAGCCCGGTGCCTATCAGCCGGGGCAGGGTGGAGTACTCTCCATCTCTCGACAATCCGCAAGAGTAGCTTCGAGTCTGAGAGGCTTACTGCTGACTCATGAAGCCATGCATGGTGTTTTCTATGAAGCCGCGGAATTTTCAAGCTCCGTGTTTGATTACTGGAATCTTACTCTTTCAGCTCAGCAGAAAGATTTTTGGCGCATGTTTATGGAGTACCTGAATTATTCCAGCACAGATGAATATTTAATGGTAAACGAGTTGCAGGCTTATCTTCTGCAATACCGCTTGGCCGAAAATGACTGGTACTGGAACACCCTTATCCGACAGCGTCTGGAAGCGGCCTATCCCGAGCGTAAAAAGGAAATTAGCGATTTCTATATTCGGAATCCGTTGTTTTTTATGCAAACTTCAGCAACTTTTAATGCGAAGCTGCTTAAAACTACAGGCCTGATTGGTGGAGATGTATTCTGCTTGCTTTTCCCCGACTGATCCGCTCAGTTTTGATCAATGCAGCTGTTAATAACCCGGTTTCGGCCTTTTTCTTTTGCCTGATATAGCGCAGCATCTGCATGACTTATATATGAAGAGAAACTATCCGATATTTGGGGCACCCCGCCAAATACACCGATGCTGGTGCTTATCCCGTCTTTCAGTACTGAAAAACGCTTGTTGCAGATAGCCATACGTATGCGTTCAGCAATCTCGTAGCCGGCTATCGGCATGGTGTCGTAAAGTATGATCAGAAATTCTTCGCCACCGTAGCGTATAAACAGATCATTCGGCCGTAAACAGGTGGCAATCAGGCGGGCGGTCTCCGTCAGGATATCGTCGCCGGTATCATGGCCGAAACGGTCATTCACTTCCTTAAAATGATCCAGGTCAATCATCAGCATGGTAATATAGCGGCCGTTGCGCCGGGCTTTTTCGAAAGCAAAGTTGCCATGAATACGCAGACTGTGCCGGTTTCGCGCCCCGGTAAGGCTGTCGGTAATTGCCATGTTTTGCATGTCTTCATATAAACTGGCTTTTTCGATTGCCATGGCAACGTGGCTGGCAAACATTTCCGCCATCTGCAGATGGCGGCTGCAGTAAAAATCGGGGCTGGTGCTGTCCAGGGCCAGCAAGCCGATTACTTCGTTGTTGGCTATCAGCGGTATACCCATCCACGACAGTACCGGTTCCTCACCGGGAACCTGCATGAAATCCGGGAAATCAACGCTGAGCTTGTTGCAGATTACCGGCTTGCGCGATTGCAAAGCCAACGTGCTGGGGCTGCGTTTTACCGGATATTTAAATTTCAGACGCAGGGTTGCTTCACGGTCAAAAAAGCCCTGGCAACCGATCACCTGTAGCCAGTTGCCTTGCAGTAATTGGACCGAGGCTTTATCGTAGGGAATGACGCGATGGCTATGCTTAAGTATCAGATTTACAGTTTCCTGCAGGTCCAGACTGGTGCTTAAGTCAGAACTTACCTGACGGATGGTTTCGATTTCATTCAGCCGCTCCAGACTGTCCATCTCCGCCAGTTTAATGCGGCTGACATCCTGGGTATGCCCGATCAGGTATAAAGGTTTTCGCAGCTTATCGCGCTGCATTACCATAAAACGTATATTGACCCAGCGCCAGCCATTTTCACGATCCCGAATCCGTAAGGTTTCGGAGAAGTTGTCGGATCGGCCTTGTTCCACAGCTTCAAGTTTCCCGCTTATGTAAGAAGCTTCATCCGGATGGAGCAGGTGGATAAACTTGTCTGCGCGCAGATCGCTTTCATTAAAACCGAGCGATTTCCATAACTCGCTGGAAAAAGCCCGGTCATTGGCAAAATCCACCGCAAAGACACCCATAGCCGAGAGTGGTGAGTGAACTGCTGAATTATCAAAAAATGAGTCAAAATCTAGTGGCGGCAACAGTGTTCCTCATCTGCCCGAAGGCAATAGTGTTGCAAATAACTATAGCCGAAAAAAGAAAAAAAACAAGAGCTGGGGTCTCTACCATATACAGTATAGGCAATCTGAAAAAAATCCTTGCAGGCAACTCTATATCATGGTACTATTGTTCTCCCTTGGAGGTTTTATGAAATCTATACGTAAAGTCAAAGGAATCATGTCATTTGCACTGGTTCTCGTCCTTGCCTTCGGTCTGCTGGCCTGTGTCAGCGCACCGGTAGAAACTCCCGCTCCCGAACCCCGTGTTCCTGCCAGCGGCACCTTTACCCTGCTGCATACCAATGATATGCACGGACGTGTCCTTACCGGCGCATATGACGGCATGGGGCTGGACCGGGTCGCCGCTGTTGCAAACCAGTTCCGCGGCGAGGGCAAAAATGTCCTGCTGCTCGATGCCGGTGATGCCTTGCATGGTTTGCCCATGGTAACCCTTGATAGTGGTGCCCCCATGGTCAGGCTGATGAATGCCATCGGTTATGAAGCCATGTCTCCGGGTAACCATGACTTCAATTATGGCCAGGCCCGCCTGGTCGAGCTTGCCGACATGGCTGATTTCGCCATTCTGGCTGCCAACGTTACCGACAAAGCCAGTGGTGAATACATCCTGCCTCCCTACATTATTAAAGATATTGGTGGTCTGAAAGTCGGTATCTTCGGTCTGTCAACTCCCGAAACCTACTATACCAGCCATCCGGACAACACCGCCAACCTGAAACTGGATTACCCGATTGTGGCAGCCAGCAAAATGGTAAAACTGCTGCGCCCGCAGGTTGACGTGCTGATCGCACTGGCCCACCTGGGAACCGGTGGCGACTACAGCAGCTTCGAGCTGGCTAAGGTTATCAGTGGCATAGACATTATTGTAGACGGTCACAGCCACACTCTGCTGCCCAATGGCGAAGTTGTCGGCTCTACCCTGATCGTCCAGGCTGGCGAATACAACAAAAACGTCGGTGTGGTTGATGTTATGGTCGACAACGGTGTTGTCAGCCTGACTGCCGGTATGTTCAGCAAAGAAGATGCCATGAAGCTTCCTGCCGATCCTGCTGTCGAAGCTATGGTAAAAGAGATTGATGCTGCCAACAAGGCCATCCTTGACGAGAAAATCGGTGTAGCCGCAGTTGATCTTAACGGTGAGCGCGCTGTTGTTCGCACCCAGGAAAGTGCCTTTGTGAACATGATTCTGGATATTTTCCTGGCCGAAACTGGTGCCGACCTGGCCTTCACCAATGGTGGTGGTATCCGCACTTCTGTTAAAGCCGGCGATGTTACCTATGGTCATATCATCAATGTAATGCCTTTTGGTAACCGCATTGTAACCCTTAATGTTAAGGGTTCTGATATTGTTGCCGCTCTGGAAGTTGGCGCTGCCCGTTATCCTGATCAAAATGGCGCACTGCTGCACGTCGGTGGTATGTCCTATGTAATCGATCCTTCCCGCGCGGCTGGCAGTCGTGTCAATCCGGCCAAGGTGCTGGTTGGCGGACAGCCGATCGATCTGGAGAAGGTCTATCTGGTAGCTACCAACGACTTCCTGAAAGCCGGCGGTGACGGCATGACCATGCTGAAAGCCTACCCGGTTGTTACCGATGTTAAAGACCAGGCTCTGGCTGTAGCCGACTACCTGCGCACTAACAGTCCGGTCAATCCGAAACTGGAAGGCCGTATCACTATCGGTACCTGGTAAGCTCATTTAGGAACTAATATCTATAAAGCAGGGAGGTCCCTAATCCGGGCCTTCCTGCTTTTTTTACCTTGACGAATAGTTGTTAAGGCCTGATAGTTAAAGAGCACTATGTTTTATCTGTCATAAATCTGCAATTTCAAAGTCCAGGCACAACAAGACTCACAAATTGGAGGTATTATGGCATTTAGGAAGCATATGTCGATTACGCTCAAAATTATGCTGCTGGTAAGCCTGTCTGCCGTACTGATTGCACTTGCATTCAGCCTGTTCACATCCAACTCGGTGACGCGCACGGTGTATCAGCGGGGAGAAGCGGAGCTAACGCTGCGATTGCAGGAAGGTGCTCTGGATTTTCGGGTTTGGCTGACTTCCAAGGCAGATTCCTTGCTTGCCTATACAGATATTTTCTCGCATCCTAATTATGAGGCCGCCGCAATGCTTTTCCTTGCCGCAACCGGCCAAAGGGGACAACGCGATCCGGAAATATACAGTATTTATTTCGGCCCAGCTCAAAACAGGAATAGTGGAGGCGTGTTTCTGGATAGCTCCGGTTGGGAGCCAGGACCAGAATATGATTGGACCAGTCGTGAATGGTTCACTGAAGCAGTCAGTAAAGCTGGTTTAGTATATTCCGAACCTTACATCGATGCTGATACCGGGGAACTTGTTTTCAGTATCTCCTTTCCGGTGTATAAGGATACCCAACTGCTCGGAGTAGCCGGTGCAGATATTTTCATGACCACAATAGTCAATTTAATTTCGGAATTACGTCCGACTCCCAGTGCCAGAACATATATGGTAAATCAGGATGATTTATATATTACGCATGAGGATTTGGGTAAAATACTGGAGGCTGATTTTTTTGAAGAAACCGGTATTGTTACCAATAAAACCGGTATTAGGGAAAATTCACATAGCACCTCTTTTCTTACCGATCAGAACCGGTATTTGGCAACCTTACTGATTCCGGAGCTTTCCTGGCATCTGTTCGCATATGGGAATCTTGATGATATCATTGGCGATCTGCAGCAGAGCCGTCTTTTATTGGTTGGTTTTGCAGCGCTTGTCACCTTTCTGTCAATTCTGATTGCCTTTATTGTTGTGGCCGCACCGGCCCGCTATATCCGCAGTGTCGCCCAGGGAATTGCCACTATCGCCGAGGGTGGTGGGGATCTGAGTCGAAAACTTTCAGTGCGGTCCCGTGACGAAATCGGTGAGCTAGCTTATCATTTTAACAATTTTATTGATTATCTTTCCGGACTTATAGGTCAGATAATTGAAGTCTCGGATCATCTTAAGCAGGTATCGGATGATACAAGGAAAGCTTCTGTACGTGTTGCTAACGGCATTGACATTTCGGTGGATACACTGGATGCCGCTATCGAGCGAGTACGCAACGAGGCCGCAGATTTTGACAATACCACCCGACGATTAAATCAGTTTTTTGATCAATATGGTACTTTACAGACACAGCTGCTCAGTCAGTCCGCTTCAGTGGAGGAAACTGCAGCGGCTATGGTCCAGATATCCCGAACGATGGATAATGTAGCCGGTTTGGGGCAGCGAGGTCAGGATCTTACGGTAGTTTTGAATAATTCTGCACGCAAGAGTGCTGGGGCGGTAGACCAATTGGCCCTGGTTATGCAGGATATCGGTAAGCGCAGTGAGACTATCGGTGAATTCACGAAGGTTATCGGCGAAATCGCCGAGCGAACCAATTTACTGGCTATGAACGCGGCAATAGAGGCGGCTCATGCTGGAGAAAGCGGAAAGGGCTTCGCTGTAGTAGCTGACGAGATTGGTAAGCTGGCAGAGTCGTCCAATACCGAGTCCACCGAGATAAGCAAGTTGGTCGCCGAAATTTTTGAAAGCATTGCAACGGGAATTAAAGCATCGCATACGGTACAAGTCGATATCACAACCCTTATAGAGTCCGTAGATCAGACTGGCAGTATTTCCGCGGAGATTTGCTCGGCAACCGCAGAAGAAGCCAAAGGCGGTGAAGAGATATTAAAAGCCTTGCAGATTATCCGTGAGGCGAATACCGATATCAAAGGTATAGTTTCTAGCCAACTCGAAGATGTAGAATCAATCCGGTCTTCGGTAGGGACATTGAAACAGGAAAATGATTCAGTTGCCGCAACAGTAGAGTTGCAGGGCCGCGAGCTCCGTGAGCTAAGCGAGAAAGTCCATACTTTTAAAGAACACATGGATGAGGTCGCCAGTCGGGCTGAACGCCTGGCTTGCATAATGGCAAATTTCAGCCTTCAGGAAGGCTCTTGCGACTGAATATGATGGTAATTAAAAACACCGCTTTTAAGGCGGTGTTTATCAAAAATATCAATTATTCCTGTTAGTTATTGGCCACTCATTCCGGCCTCAGTATCAGACCAGATCCTTGAACATATTTTCTATCTCGTGCTTAGGTAGGCCGCCAACCCGCTGGCGTACCATCTGGCCATTATGGAAAACCATCATGGTCGGAATTGAGACGATATCAAAACGACCGGCCAGGTTGGGTTCGTTGTCGACATTGACTTTGACGAATTTAATTTTTCCGGCATAGGTGTTGGAAAGATCGTCGATATGCGGAGCGATCATGCGGCAGGGCATGCACCATTCCGCCCAGAAATCCACCAGAACCGGTACCGTGGCCTGCTCTACTTCTGCAGCAAATGTAGCGGCGCTAACTTCAAGGGCTTTACTCATAGTTGTTTACTCCTTAGGTCAGGGTGCCGACCCGGAACACAGCAGTGCCGGATAATCCCGAAGGGCGGGTCAACATGACTCTGCATAAAAATACTGTTTCCGTCATATTCTGTCAAATGGTTGCTGACATTTTTTATACTTTAGTATAGACTGCCCCGGCTTTTGGCGGTCGCAGTAACCCGCCTCATCAAAACGACGGAGGTATCCCCGTGTTCTCGTCATTTCTTGTTCCAAATGAACTGGTATGGATTGTTATGCTGGTTCTGAATTTCGGCCTAATCCTGCTGGCATATCGCCTGATGGGCGAACTTGGCCTGTATGTGTGGATTCCCATAGCGGTAATCCTCGCCAACATTCAGGTGCTCAAGACCATCGAACTTTTTGGCTTTACCGCTACACTGGGCAATATTGCCTATGCTACAACCTTCCTGGCCACCGATATATTATCGGAAAACCATGGCAAGCAAGCGGCTCGGCGGGCCGTCTGGATAGGTTTTTTAGCCATAATTGCCATGACGGTGTTCATGAACCTGGCTCTGATATACAAACCGGCTCCAGATGACTTTGCCCAGGAGTCGCTGCAAACTATTTTCTCGATGATTCCGCGGATTGCCCTTGCCAGCCTGGCCGCATATCTGGTTTCACAGATCCACGACATTTGGGCCTATCAGTTTTGGCGCAAGCGTTTCCCTTCGGATCGGGCGATCTGGATACGCAATAATGCCAGTACCATGGTCAGCCAGGCTCTAGACACCCTGATTTTTGTTGCTATTGCATTTTGGGGCCAGTTCGAGCTGCCGGTACTGCTCGAGATTTTTCTTACCACCTATCTCATTAAATGGCTGGTAGCCGCGCTGGATACGCCTTTCCTTTATTGGGCCAAGCAAATTAATCGCAAATATCCCAAACTGTTCGTACCAGGACAAGTGTAAGGGTCTTTAAAGCTTAACCAGGTTGACTAGGTGCCAGCGCAGTCGGCTGGTTCTGCTGGACGGTGGCTCCATCCCCCGACCAACAGAATCAGCTGTCAGCTGTTTGCTGGTCACTCCTTTGCTTGCATAAATCGGCTAAAATCGTTACAGTCTGCGCCATGACTGAACTGACCAAAGAAATTCACCGCCGGCTTACCTTTGCCATTATTTCCCATCCGGACGCCGGCAAGACTACCATAACCGAAAAGATCCTGCTTTTTGGTGGTGCCATCCATATCGCCGGTGCGGTAAAAAGCGGCAAAAATACCCGGGCTGCATTATCCGATTTTATGGCTATGGAGCAGGAGCGCGGCATTTCCATCAGTTCTTCGGTGATGGGTTTTGAGTATAAGGGCCGCAAAATAAATCTGCTGGACACTCCCGGGCATGCCGACTTTTCCGAAGATACCTATCGCGGCCTTTCGGCCGTCGACAGCTCGCTGATGGTAATCGACTCGGTAAAAGGTGTTGAGGAACGAACCCGCAAGCTCTGTGAAATCTGCCGCATGCGCGCTACACCAATAATCACTTTTATCAACAAGTTGGATCGTGAAGGCAAAGATCCTATGGAATTGCTGGACGAGGTGGAGCGCGAACTGGCTACCCAGGTGCGTCCTTTTACCTGGCCGATCGGGCAGGGACGGCACTTTAAGGGTGTATATAATCTGATGGAAAATACGCTGTACCTGTTCCGGCCCGGTGAAGTGCTGCTTCCCCAGGATATTGTAGCGCTGGAAGGGGTGCTGGATCCGCGCCTGGATGAACTAGTCGGTTCCTCGCTGGCGACCAAGCTGCGCGACGATGTAGAACTGCTGCATGGTGTCTACGACAGCTTTGAGCTGCAGGATTATATAGATGGTACCGTAAGTCCGGTGTTTTTCGGTTCGGCCCTCAACAACTTCGGCGTGCGCGAGCTCCTGGATGCGATGGTCGGGCTGGCTCCGTATCCTACTCCCAAAATTGCCGACGAGCGGTCGGTGTTGCCGGAGGAGGAGAAATTTTCTGGCTTCATTTTCAAGATACACGCAAACATGAATCCGAAACACCGCGACCGGGTGGCTTTTCTGCGCATTTGCTCCGGAAAATTTGAACGCAATAAGATTTATTATCACGTGCGAACCGGCAAACCTTACCGTACCGCCAATCCCACTGCCTTCATGTCGCAGGACCGCGAGATCATCGACGAAGCCTGGCCGGGAGATATTATCGGCCTGCACGATACTGGTACTTTCAAGATCGGTGATACGCTTACTGAAGGTGAATGCATCAATTTCCGAGGCATTCCCAGTTTCTCCCCTCAGATTTTCCGGGTAATTGTCAACGCCGATCCGCTAAAAGAGAAACAGTTTCACAAGGGCCTGAATCAGCTGGCTGAAGAAGGGGTAGTGCAGATTTTTTCCAAACCGCATCAGCCCAATGTGCGCGTGCTTGGTGTAGTCGGGCAGCTGCAGCTGGAAGTGCTGCAATACCGGCTGGAGCACGAATACGGTGCCAGCTGTAGCTACCGGCCGCTGGATTACAATATGGCGCACTGGATTACTTCGTCCGACAAAAAAGCTCTTGAGGAATTTCTGGACAATAACATGAAGCGCATTTTGGTGGATATCCGGCATAACTGGGTGTTCATGTCCGATTCAGAGTGGTCATTCGAACGTACCCGCAGCAACAATCCGGCTTTGCAGTTTTACAGTACTTCAGAAATGCAGACGTCGCGGGCTTGACCCCTGTGGTCGGCGGCCGACGGCCGCCACCACCCGTTATTCCGTGGTAGCCCCAAACAAGGCAACGGGAGCGGCCGACAGCCGCCACCGGTCAGCCCGCCAAGTCGCTCACTGCAGGGTATAGGAATTCTGTATAAATGTACTGTCTTGCGCTGCAAAATAGTCGGCTACTGCCAAGTCATAAGCCGCCTGATTGCGGAAAGTCTGGCCAGCTAGATAGGCCCGCTGTTCCAGCGTCAGACTGCCTTTGCCCGCTTGCAACTTTTCCAGCACGAAGGGGTACAGCTCCGGCCGGCAAACCGAGGCTACCCGTAGAAAGTTTTTAGCCGAAGCGCGCAGCATGGACGGTCCGCCGATATCAATGTGCTGCCGTGCTGTTTCGAAGCTCTGCGCGGCGGCGGCGGCTTTGCCAAAGTCATATAAGTTGCCTATTACCATGTCGAAGCTTACGGCGGAATGTTTTTTAAGATCCTGTGCGTGTTCGGCGTCACCATGTTCGGCCAATAGGCCAAGGTAGATTTTCCAGTCCAGCGTTTTTACCAGTCCGCCCTTCATTTCCGGCTGCCGGGTGTAGTCGGTCATACGCACCAGGTGAGCACCGCTCCGGTCGGACAACAGATTCGCTATAAAATCATAGGTGCCGCCGGTTGAATAAAACTTAACCCCAGGGCAGTTACCCAGCATGCCGGTAATCAGTTCTTCCAGGCCGCTTTTGTCGTATACCGATACTATCACGTGGTGCAGATATACCTTGTCTTGTACCGTGTTTACCGAATTGAATGCCATTACTTAACCTCCGCGCTATAATCAGCTCTGATGTCCTCGGCTGACGGATATTCCACCAGGGCATAGGCCGAGTGGTTGTGGATGCTCTCGAAATTCTCGGCTTCCACGCTGAATTGGGGGAAATTTCCGGTTTGTCGCAGTTGATGATGCACTTCGCGCACGACATCTTCTACAAAGCGCGGATTGTCGAAAGCCTTTTCGGTTACATATTTTTCATCATCGCGCTTCAGCAAGGTATAAACGTCACATGACGCGGATTTTTCTATAATATCCACCAGATCTTCAATCCAGAAAAAAGGCCCCAGCTGCACGGTTGCCTTTACTACCCCGCGCTGATTGTGCGCTCCATACTTGCTGATCGCCTTGGAGCAGGGACAGACTGTCTGCACCGGTACTTCTACCGATACTTTAAACTCCCGGCTTTTTTCCGATACCCAGCCGGCATAGGAGCATTCATAACTCATGATGCTTTTCTGTTTGGATACCGGCGCGGTTTTTTCGATAAAGTAAGTGAAATGCACGTCGGCATAAGCCGTCTGGGCATCTAGAACCTTGCGTACTTCGGCCAGCATGGACAGGAATTTGGGCATGGACAGGTCTTTGCGGTGAGCATTGAACACTTCGATAAAGCGGCTCATGTGGGTGCCCTTAAAGTCATGTGGCAGATCGGCATACAGGTTAACCAGCGCCGACGCATGCTGCAGGCTGTTGGCCTTGTCCAAAAGGGTAATCGGATAACGCAAGCCTTTAACTCCGACTTTTTTTATAGGGATGCGGCGTTCGTCTTTCATGCTTTGCACGTCAATACTGCAGCCCGCTTGCGTTTTACTGTCCTCCGCCGGGGCCGCACTCATTTTGCAGCCCACTCGGCCGCCTCTACCGTGTTGTACAGCAGCATGGTTATGGTCAGCGGCCCTACGCCACCGGGTACCGGCGTAATCGAATCGGCCACCTCGCTAACTTCGGCGAAATCCACATCACCGACCAACCGCCAGCCTTTTTTGCTGTCCGGCGCGTCAACCCGATTTACACCCACATCAATTACACAGGCCCCAGGTTTTACCATATCAGCCTTTATCAGCTCCGGAACACCGGCACAGGCCACCAGAATATCGGCCTGCCGGGTAATTGCCGCCATGTCGCGGGTCCCGGTGTGGCAGATGCTAACCGTGCTGTTGATATCCTTGCGCACAAAAAGATTGGCCAGGGGTTTGCCCACTATGTTGGAGCGGCCGACGATAACCGCATGCGCTCCTTTGGTCACTACTCCGGTATGTTTAAGCAGCTGGATAACACCATGCGGAGTGCAGGGCAGGAAGCAGCGATCGCCGATAACCATTTTGCCTACATTGATAGGTGTAAAACCGTCAACATCTTTGTGCGGGACGATGGTTTCAATCACTTTTTGTTCAGCAATGTGTTTTGGCAGGGGCAGCTGTACCAGAATGCCATGGATCGCCGGGTCATTATTAAAGCGCTGTACCTCAGCCAGCAGGCGTTCCTCGCTGCAGTCAGCGGGCAGGTGGCTTTGAACACTGTGCATGCCCAGCTCCAGGCAGGCTTTTTCTTTTGCCGTAACATACGAAACGCTGGCCGGATCCTCGCCCACCAGAATTACTGCCAGGCCGGGAACCACTCCCTTTAGCGCTAAAGCCTCTATCCGGGATTTCAGTTTTCCCCTGATTTCCTGACCGATCTGCTTTCCGTCAATGATTTTTGCCGACATGCTGCCTCCTGTACTGTTTCCGGGTTCGGATTCGCCAGCCCGGCTTGTTGCAGTATAGTATCCAAGTTGGCGGATTCCCGCAAGTCAAACTTCATGCGGCAGGTACAGTTTGACCAGGCGGTCTTCGTCTGCCGGCGGCCTTAAAAATTGTGCGGGAAAGCCTCAAACCACTGCCGCATTTTTCGACAAGCCAGACTGAATTGCTCTTCCGGTACTATCAAGCTAAGTGCAAAAATGCCTTCCTGTTCGCAGTCGAAAAAGTAACCGGGGTGAACCAGTATGCCTGTTTCTTCAAGCAAGCGCAGTGCCAATTCTTCTTCACTGCTGTAACGCGGCACTGCCAACAAGAGTGTCCAACCGCCCTCACAGCGCAATAAACGGAAAGGGCTGTCATCGCCGCCGAAAATCAGGGCAGCTGCTGCAAGATTCTGCTGCAGGCGCCAGCGCACCCCGGCGATAAAATCGGCAACCCTGGGCAGCAGCAGGGGCAGGGCATGCATCGGCGCGGCTCCGACCGAAAGATAGGTATCGGCTATCAGTTCCAGCCGCAACTTGGCTTCAGCTGTCAGTTCCGGTGCGCCGCTGATCTGCATCCAGCCTAATTTTAATTGCGGCAGGCACAGCAGTTTGGAGAGGCCGTTCAGGCAGAAGCACAAGCCGCTCCTGGTGTCGGCAAACGAAGCTGGAGCAGTTGCCTCGTCCAGCTTATACAGCCGGAAAACTTCGTCAACTATCAGGGCTACCTTGTAGCGTTCACAAAGCTCTATAATAGTATTTCGCTCGTCTGCCTGGATATACGAGCCGGTGGGGTTGTTCGGGTGAATCAGCACCAGGGCTTTTACGTCAGGTTCGGCCACTTGTTTTTCCAGTTCCGGCAGGTCAATACGCCAGCCAGCCGGATGTATATAATCCATCCGGTAGTAGCGGGTAGTCGCATTTTCCAGCCCGGCCAGATGCTCAAAGAGCGGATAACCGGGATGGGGTACCAGAATCTGGTCACCCGGGTTGCAAAGCAGCTTAAAAAGCCAGCTGTAGGCTTCCGAAGTACTGGCCGACAAAAACAGATCATCCACTGAACAGCCCAGCCAGGCTGCCAGTGCCTGACGGCTGTTGAGCGCACCGCGGCAATCCGGCGTGTATTGCAGTACTTCTGGCTGGGTAAGAGTCTCCAGAATGCCAGCCGGCATCAGGCCGCAAGCTCCTGGATTACTTTGCGCCAGATTCAGTATAGTCTTTCCTTCCAGCCGCAGCTTTTCCTGCAACTGACTGAGCTGGTTGGAGCTGGTTCCCGCTGCTGCTGATTTATCTGAGAACATTGCTTTTTTCACCCCCGCAGTATATGCAGCCCGCCGCAAATGGGCAAGCCTGGAGACTGCTCCTTACGGCAAGCTCCGGAAACTCTCAATTCCTCCCAGGGGTCAGACCCCGCTATATGCCACCTCCGGGGTCAGACCCCGCTATATGCCACC
>JAHIWF010000024.1 GCA_018815555.1 Spirochaetota bacterium
ACTGTCGGGTCAGACTGATCTGGCGGATGTGCTGTTGTTTCCGTTTGGTCCGATGTTCAAACGTTGGGGGCGGCCGCAAAACGGATAACAGCGTCAGCGCAGTTTGTCCATGGTTGTGCGCAGTTCTTCCATTTTAGTCATATTTTGGTGACCCAACTCGCGCAGGTGGGCTGCCCGGGTTTGCAGTCGATGGCAGGTTTCTTGCATGGCCGCCGCTTTTTTTATCATTACCGTGGCTGCCGCCCGCGACTTTGCCGAACGACGGGTTACTACTTCTAAAGCGCTGGTACTGTCCGAGGCTGCCTGTCCGGCGGTTTCAGCCAGCTGACTAAAAGTACGCATAGTTTCGGCGGTGCTGGCAGTACCGCTGGAGATACGGCCAAGGCTATCCAGCAACTGGGACAGCATGGCCGCAACTTCCTGTATTTCTGCCGTCATGGTAGAAAAAAAGTCATTGGTTTCCGCGCCGGATTTCGCGGCCTGGGTAACCACTTCGCCGGTATTTTCCAGTATGTCGGCAATACTGCGCGACCCTTCGGCAGTTTCTTCGGACAGGCTGCGTATCTCTTCGGCAACAACACTGAACCCTTTGCCTGCTTCGCCGGCGTGTGCGGCTTCGATAGCGGCATTCATGGCCAGCAGATTAGTGCGCCCGGCAACATCGCCTATAAGCGTATTCATCTCTTCCATGCTTTCGGTGGAGCGGACGATGTCGCTGATGGATTTTGACAACTCTTCGAGGTAGGTCTGTCCGCTCTGGGCGGTGTTGGAGAGCTTTTCTATGCCGATGCGGCGCTGCTCGGCGGCCTGACCCGTCTCCTGAATAGCCAGCAGGATATCGCTGATGGATTGGCTGGTGGCCATTACACGCTTGGAATATTCGTCTAGTGCCGATTTTAAGCGCTGCTGGGCCTCGATTATTGCCTCTTCGCTTTCGGCATTCGATTCCAGAGTATGATCCAGATCATTAAGTCCGACATTTTCTTCCTCAGTACTCTCCTGCAAAAGCGAGGCGGCTTCGGAGACCTCACGGGCGGCATCTACCAGGCGGCCGCTCAGTTCCAGTGCCGCGCTGTAGGCATGGCTTACCGCTTCTGAAATGGTTGCGTGCTGGTCAATGGTTTTGCGGCCGGCTTCTTCAGTTTCGCGTACCAGTGAGGCCTGCATGCGGATGATCATGGCTCCGAAACCGCCACCGGCTAGGGTAATCACTGCGCAAGTTGCCAGAGACTGGATGGCCAGCATCGTCAGCTCGCCATTATCGATTAGCAGAAAAGTATCTGTATAATAGATAAAACCAATCGATGCCAGGTTGAGTATGGTCATAATTACGGCGTGCTTTGGCGATGCACCGATCAGGCCGGTGGTAAGCAGCAGAAACATGCCGAGCGTGGCAAAAACGTAGCTTTCATATACATTCTGATAAGCATCAAATTTTATAGCTGCGAACATAACCGCAAACAAGCCATAGAGAAATACCGATGAGGCAGCGCCATAATGCCCGCGGGCTTGCAGCAGCAATACCAAGGCACAGAAAAGTACCAGACCGCCTAGTGCCACCGCAACGACTACGGCTCCGGTTGTGAGCATGACCACTGAAAGCAGCAGTCCCAGCAGTCCGATACTGAGTCCTACCGGGGCAAGTACGGCCGCTTTTTTCTGGATACGGATGTTGGCATTGGCATATGGTTTGAGGAAAGGATGTAACAGACGGCTGAAAAACTTGTTCATGCGTACTCCATACATGGTTGATATATCAGGGCATATCTGCGCTTACTACCGCATTCTGAATGATACTTTACTACGTTTTGGTATAAAAATACATACCAGATAAAGAAAAAACTAAACGGGTTTCGATATACGCTCCAAATAAAGTATAAAAGACTATCCCTGAATTCTTTTAAAAAGATGCTTGTTAATTCCTGATATGTGATGTATGATTTAAGGCCCCTGAGGTGCCTTCACTTAAATCATGGTGCAACGGGGGGCGGAGTGCCGTGGGCTTCCGCAAAATTTCTGGCTTTTAAGGAAGGCTGTAATGAAATCAAGAATCGCTCTCTTTGTTCTGGCTCTTTTTCTGATTTCTTCTCTGTCTGTTTTTGCAGCAGCAGAGAAAGAAGGTGCCGCTGCCGGTGCCGCTCTCAAGGTCGGTATGGTTACCGATGCCGGTACTATCGATGACAAGTCTTTTAATCAGGGCACCTGGGAAGGCGTACTTCGCGCCGGCACCGATATGGGTGTTCAGACCAATTATCTGAAACCGGCCGGAACAACCGAAGCCGATTACCTGCGCGAGATCGGCAACCTGTACGATGCCGGTTACAAATTTATTGTAACCCCCGGTTTCAAATTCGAGACCACCATCTTCCAGGCTCAGACCCGGTATACAGACGCCAAGTTTGTACTGCTGGACGGATCCCCCCATGCCGGCGACTACAACACCGTTGTAGGCCCGAATACTGTTTCCATTTTCTTTGCCGAGCATGAATCGGGATTCCTTGCCGGTGTCGCCGCCGCCCTCCAGGTTAAAGAAGGCGAATTCGGTTTTATCGGTGGTATGGAAATTCCGCCGGTACAGAAGTTCAACTGGGGCTTCCAGCAGGGTGTGGCTTATGCCAACAAGAACTTCGCCACCAAGATCGTCATGAATGCCCAGAACGTTATCTACCAGGGTTCGTTCGACAACGTGGCCGCCGGCCAGCAGCTGGCTGCCAGCATGTTCGACCGTGGTGTTAAAGTTATTTTCGCCGCCGCCGGTGGTGTTGGTGTTGGTGCCATCAATGAAGCCAAAGCCCGTGCCACTTCTGGCCAGGCTGTCTGGATCGTCGGTGTGGACGTGGATCAGTATGCCGACGGTATCTACTCCGGCGACAAGTCTGTCATCCTGACCAGCGCCATGAAACGCATTGATATTGCTTCTTACGATATGATCAAGCGTGAGTTGGCCGGTAATTTCCCCGGTGGTCAGATCCTCACCTTCGACGCTGTTAATGACGGCGTTGGTATCCCCGCCAACAACCCCAACCTGGCTGCCGATGTTCAGACCAAGGTCAAGGACGTTGCCACCAAGCTCAAATCCGGCA
>JAHIWF010000225.1 GCA_018815555.1 Spirochaetota bacterium
CTGGATGATTTTATGCGCCGGGTAGACACTTGTCTGTACAAGGCCAAGGAAACAGGCCGCAACCGGACGGTCTGGTAAGCAGCAGCTGCCCTCCGCCCTTACCGGCAGCCGAAAACAGTGCTTTGCGCTGCCGTTCAGTCCAGGTAGATGTTTGCTTCCGCCGGAATCCGCAGCTCTGCAGGCAGATCAGCCGCTTCCACCGCCAGAAGGGGTGAAATCTCGATAGTACGAACTGTCGGCGGGATTTCAATTCCGCGCTCGTTTAGCCAGCGGCGGTGCTGGTCCATCATCAGCTGCCGCGAGTTTTCAATTGAATCAAGTCCGTCGCGGTTTTTGACCGGCGCAAACTCGTCCTCGCGCAGTACTTCCAGGGAGACTGTAGCCGAAGCCAGCGGCAAGGCGTCAAATACAAATTTTTCAAACTTGAAGGCGTCGATCTCGCTGGTACCCTCTGGTGTCCAGGCCTTGATTTTTTTGCGGGCGACATGAAAGGGCAGGGCAAATTGGCTGCTGCCGCCCAGCCGCTCCACAAAGTCGCGCTGAAACAGATGGATGCCGATGGACCCGGCCTGGAAGCGCAGTGAGCCGTCACTGTTGGTGGAACAGGCAAGCTCCGGACTCAGGTCGGAGTACTCCACCACACCGGTACGGCCATCGTCAAAACGAACCAGGTTGCCGACCTTTTCTTCGGCAAAGGCTTTTGTAAGCACCTTGGTGGATACTTCGGCCGCTCCCTGCAGGTGGAATCCGATAAACTCCGGATCGATGATGGCTACTGTAGGGTTGTCTACCTGAAAGTAGCTGATGGTTTCGATGCCGCGTTTTTTCATCTCGGCCAACGCACCGGAACTCTGCAGCGCCGTCAGGCTGCCGCCGTGTCCGTCCGGATTGCGGAAGAGGCTGTCCGGCCCGTCCAGAACCAGTTTACCGGCTGTATCCAGCGACGGTATCATGTTCTGCGGGAAAAACCTGATGTTGTCCGGGTTCATGCCAAACCAGGCATGCTGCTTAAAATGCTCTACCGTGGCCTCATGATTGGCCTGCGAGGTCATGATAAAGAAGGGCAGTTCTACACCATATTTGCGGCTGTATTTTAGCAGTTTTTCGGTATGAATCTGGAAAAGACTCTTATTGCGTACCGGGCTTATTTGAAAAGCACCCTTGGGGCCGTCGTAACCGAGGCGCGAACCCTGGCCGCCGGCAACAACAAAGGCACAGAGTTTGCCGGCGCGAAGGTGCGCGAGGCCGGTATCCCGGGCCTGCTTGAAGGCTGCAGCATCGCCGCCCCGCCCCGGTCGCCGGATAAAGTCGGCCGGCCCGAAGCCCTGTACTTCAACAGCGGTATTGGAACTGGCTTCGCTGAATTGGGCGGCACACTGTTCAAAGTTTACTGCAGTCAAATCTGTCAGCAGTTTTTTTCGTTGGGTATCATCCAGTTGCTGCCAATGAGCAAAGACCTGGTCCTGTTTATTTTCATACACCCGCTGGATGCTTTCTTCGTAACCTGGAAATACAATCATGAAATCCCCCTGATACTGTGTCGAGTAAGGTTCAGCCAGCCAGCCGGCTTGCAGCGAGTCAGTGCGAGTTAAAGCGAGTTAAAGCGGCGCTTCAGTACAATAATGCCGAAAACACTGCCGCCTGCTGTTACCGCGAGGGTCAATAGAAGTCCGGCAAGTTCATACCGCAGGAAAAACAGACTATAGGCCACGGCGGACAACAATCCACTGGCCACCCATACCAGCAGCCAGCTGAGGCCGGCCGGAAAACCGTACCAGCTGCATAGTTCCAGGCTGCCTGCCAAGGCTAAAATTGCCCCAAGCGTCAGCAGGGGCAGGGCCAGCGAAGCGGCGGCGAAGGGTGTGCCCCAGGATTGTGCCATCCAGACAGCCAGAAAAGCTGTAGCATAAGGCAGCATAAAGGCCAGAATCTCCCGGGAGCGGAAATTGCGGAATGAAACCCAATGGTTTGCCAGGCCCCAAACCGGAGCAGCCAGAAAAACCGGGAGCAGAAAATATTTAAACCAGTAATAGAAGACGAGCGATGCCGAGCCCCAGACCGGCTTCAGCAGCCAGGTAATGGCCAGCCAGAGCAGTATTGCCGGGAAACTGCCTATCATGCCCTTGAAGATGAAGGACGGGTTGCCTTTGCGTTCTTCAGTGGTGTAAAACCAGGCGCTGAGGGAGAGAAGGAGCAGTGGTGCGGAAGCGAGCATAAACGCATACATACCCTGAAAATAGCATGTGCACGGGAGCTGTAGCAAGAGGTCTTTGGAAATTCTGCCGTTAAGCTGTATAAATTAAGACAGTCTTGGCATACCGTTTGACGAACAGTGCACGAGTATGCTATTATCCCGCATAATTTCTGTATTTATGGCAAGTTCCGGAGGAGGAGTATTGGCGGACAATAAAAATTTACGGATAAACGATCAAATTCGTGTCCGAGAGGTGCGCTTGATTGACGATAGCGGCGAGCAAAAGGGCGTTGTACAAATTAACGAGGCCCTGGAGATGGCTAGAGAGCAAGGACTCGATCTGGTCGAGATCGCACCTCAGTCCAGTCCACCGGTCTGCAAGATTCTTGATTACGGCAAGTTTAAATTTGAGCAGGAAAAAAAGTTCAAAGACAACCGTAAGCGGCAGAAGATAGTCAAGCTGAAGGAAATTCGCATGCAGGTTAAGGTCGACGCTAATGCCCTCGACTTTAAGTCCAAGCATGTCCGCGAATTTCTTGAAGATGGCGACAAGGTTAAAATAACCGTGCGTTTCCGCGGTCGCGAACTTGCCCACACCGAGTTGGGTGAGGTAGTGCTCAAGGGGATGCTGTCTCGGCTGGAAGGTCTGTATAATATGGAGAAAACGCCTGCAATGGAAGGTCGTTCCATGTCCACAATTATCAGTCCCAAGCCCAGTACTATAAAAGTACGCCCTGAAGGTCAGCGACCGATTCGCCCTGATGTCCGTGAAGATGACGACACGGATTCAGACGATACTACGGAAGACAAGCAGGATTGACTGAACGGCAATAGCCTGCAAGCGCTGTTGCCAAACTTGCGAAAAGCTACAATTATCCAGCGCACTGTACAGTGCAACTGGGATTGATAGGGTTGTCGAACCGCTTTGGGCGTTTCGACGGCCTGTAACTCATTAAGGATGGTTTCACATGCCCAAGATGAAGACCAAGCGGGCCGCTGCCAAGCGTTTCTCGCTGACGGCCAATGGTAAGATTAAGTACAAGAAGCAGAATCTGCGTCATATTCTTACCAAGAAAAGTACCAAGCGCAAGCGCGGTCTGCGCAAAGCCGGCTACATTGTCGGTGGCCAGGAGTACGAGATCAAGAAGAAGCTGCTGCCCTACGGCTGATAGCTTTGGCTGTAAAAAGCCGGAAACAGTGCCCGTAACGGGCCAAAGTCTGTTAGCTTGCTGTATTGCATAGCAATGGACACAAGCGGTCGATCGCCGGAATCCATAATGTTTTTTATGGCGGATCGATGAGACTGGCCAGTTTGTTCACTGCCAGTCTGTAAACACGGATAGCTGCAAACCTGTAAGGGTCAGCATCCCGCAAGGAGAAACACATGCCTAGAGCAGTTGACGGTACCAAACGGAAGGACCACCGCAAGAAAATTTTGAAACTCGCCAAGGGTTTCAGGGGTCGCCGTTCTACCAACCACAAGACAGCCAAAGATGCTGTCGCAAAGTCCCTGATGTACGCCTATCGCGACCGACGCGACAAGAAATCGCAGTTCCGCCGTTTGTGGATTACCCGCATCAACGCGGCCTGCCGCGCCGAAGGTCTTGCCTATAACCGCTTCATCGAAGGTCTGGCTAAAGCCAACATCACCCTGGACCGCAAGGTTCTTTCCGACATGGCCATCCGCGACGCTGCCGCTTTCAAATCGGTAGTAGAGCAGGCCAAAGCCGCCCTTAAAGCCTGAAGCGTATGATATCTCTCGAGCAGGTACGCGCATTGGAAGCTCGCGTCGAAAAAGCAGTAGATCTGATCGCTTCACTGAAGAATGAAAATGCTCAGCTGCGGACTCATTTGAGTGCGGCGGACAAGCGCGTGGCCGAGCTCGAGGCGAAGGTTCAGCTGTTCCAGCAGGATCAGCTGCGCATCGAGGAAGGAATCGTGCAGGCTTTGAAAAAGCTTGATTTCTTCGAGGATGCAGTGCAGGCAGCCGGTGAACATTTGCAGACCGCCGCAGCTCCTTCCCACGAGGCTGAGCCGGCAGTAGCGCCAGAACCGGCTGCAGCCGCTGTCTCGGATGCAGCTGAACCTGAAATCGATATGTTTGCCGAAACTGAACCCGCAGCTGCTGCCAGCGAAGCTGTCGCCGATGGCTTTAGCGCTGTTGATGCGGATATATTCGATGAAGAAGCCGGGGATACAGCTTCAGCTGATACCTCCCAGTTGTTTTAAAGATCAGTCATGGCGGTTGAAACTGTCCGGATCAATCTGTTAGGCAGTTCGTTTGTCATTCAGACTGACGAAAGCGAACAGTATATCAATTCGCTGTTGTCCTACTATCAGTCCCGGTTGGATCTTGTTTCCAAAGACAGCCGGGTAGATGATCCCCTTAAGCAGTCGATACTGGCAACCATTTATATCGTTGACGAGTTGTTCCGCGAACGGGTCGAACATTCGTTGCGCAAGGATCTTGATGCCGATGCCCACAGCGAACTGGCTGACATCGCGCAGCGTCTGATTGCCCGGATCGATACCACCCTGCGGGATGCTGTCGAAGACCCGGAAACCACCGCGGCCCAGCCGCATGATGTTAGGAGTTGACATGAGTATGCCTTTGCACGATTTGCTCGAATATGAAGGTAATGCCTACGAGTTTACCGTAGCTGTAAATCGTCGCGCCTATCAGCTGGCCATCCTGAAAACCCCCGAAGTTGAGAAAAACAACGGCAAAGTGGTTTCACTGGCCATACAGCAGGTTGTGAACAAGCAGATTGACTATCGTTTCGAAGAATAAAGTTCTGGCTCTTTTCGGCCCTACGGCCTGTGGTAAGACAGCGCTCCTGGAGCGGCTGTTTACCGGGCCGCAGCGGCTGCTTCCTTTCGATGCCGGCATCGTTTCCGCCGACAGTATACAAATCTATCGCGGCCTGGATATCGGGTCCGCCAAACCGGAAGCCACCCTTTTACAAAACCTGCCGCATGCCCTTATCGATATACGCGATCCACAAGAATCCTTTTCGTTGGGTGATTTTGTGCAGCTGGCCGATCAAGCCTGCCGCAACTTTATTGCCGAGGGTCGGGTTCCGGTTTTAAGCGGCGGCACCGCCTACTACATCAAGGCCTTTATCTACGGATTGCCGACGGCACCGCCGGCGGATCTGGCTGTACGCGCCGCCTTGCAAGCCGAACTGGCTGCTACCGGAGCGGAAATTTTACGCACCGAGCTGCAGCGGGTAGACCCGCTCTCCTATACACGTATTGCGCCGGCCGACCACTACCGCCTGCTGCGTGCGCTGGAAGTATTCCGCAGCTCCGGCCGGCCGCTCTCCAGTTACGAGCTGCCTACAATGCCGCGACCGGACTGGGACGTAGTTCCGGTGGCTATCGACCGGCCGCGCGAAGAGCTGTACCGCCGTATCGATACCCGCGTGCAGCAGCTGCTGGCGGCCGGGCTGCCGGCCGAAATTGCCGTACTGCGTGCCTCCGGTTACGACCAGGCTACGCCGGCCATGAAGGGCATTGGCTATTCCGAGTTTTTTGATCCGTCCCTGTCCGGTCTTCAACCCGAAGCTGCACTGGCAGCAGTACGGGAGGCAATTGCCCTGCACAGCCGCCGATACGCCAAGCGCCAGCTGACTTTTATGCGCGCCCTGCCCGGGGTGAGCTGGTTTCCGGCCGAGGCAGCTGAGCAGATCGCAGAATATATCCGCCGGACCTTGTGGTCAAACTGAAATTACCTGCTGCTTTTACTTTCGCCGACCAGCATAGCCTGTTATACTGTGTGCATGAACACGCCAACCCGACTGGATACCCTGGCCGAGCTGCTTAAGGCAGCCCCTGACGAAATTTTCATACAGCCGCACAATGTTCCCGACCCCGATGCCATAGCCTCCTGTGCCGGTCTGCAATATCTTTTGGCCCGGCGCGGTATACCGAGTGTTATCGTGTACGACCGCGAGATCGAGAAGGCCGATTCATTGCAGATGCTGGATTTGTTCGGTATCGACATGCAGCCGGCTGCTTCGGTGGCAACTTTGGGCGAGGAAGACTGGGCGGTGCTGGTGGACGGGCAGAAGGGCGGCGGCAACTTGAGTGATCTGCCAACCGACGAAGTAGCCTGTATCGATCATCATGAATATCGCGGCAATCAGGGCTACCGCTTCGAGGATGTGCGACCGGAAGTCGGTGCCTGCTCCAGCATTATTGCCGGCTATTTTTTCGAGAATGCCGTCGAGCCGCCGGTGCTTTTGGCTACTGCTTTGTTATTCGGCATCATGAAGGATACCGACGGTCTTACCCGCGGTGTTGCCGATTTTGATGTGGAGATGTTCTATAAACTGTTTCATTTCAGCGACCCTGGGTTAATCAAGCGTTTGAATGGCGCGCAGTTGACCCGTCCCGATCTGGATGCCTATGCCGACGCCTTCCGTACCATCGAAGTGTATGCCGGTATCGGTTTTATGCGTTTGGACACGCCCGATGACTCCTTGCTTGGATCGGCCGGCGATATTGTATTGTCGTTGGATTCAGTAGAGGTGGTGGTAGCCTGGGCGGTGCGGGAGGCCGGGGTAAAACTGTCGGTGCGCAGCGAGTCGCCGCAAGTGGCGGCCAACGGTCTGGCCCGTTTTTTGGTAGACGGGCTCGGCTTCGGCGGCGGTCATGCCCACATGGCCGGCGGCTTTTTTCCGGCCGACAAATTGCCGGTCGACCGCGGCCTGGATACTATGCTGCGCTATCGTGCCATTCGTTTTGTAGAAATGCTGGCCGGCAGCACAGACTAAGCTCATTTTCGGCGCAGCAACTAAGAGCCGTGCACAGCGGCAGCCAAACTCTTGCCTGTAGCGTCTGCTGGACAAGTCGGCCGCCAGCCCCAGCGGCAGCCAAGCCCTTGCCCCAGAGCGCCTGCCTGGCTATACTGCCCATTATGACGACAAAAACCCTGATAATAACGGCCTTGCTGGCCATGTTGCCGATATTTGAACTGCGCGGTGCCATTCCGTATGCAGTTGCCAATGGCATGGCCCTGCCTATGGCCGCCCTGCTGGCTTTTATCATGAACGCGTTGGTTGCTCCCGCCGCCTTTTTGTTTTTGGAAACCTTTCACAAACTGTTTTACCGCTGGGCTTGGTACAAACGGCTGTTCGACCGGGTGGTTGAACGCACCCGGACTAAACTGCATGCCAAGATTGAAAAATACGGTTACTGGGGGCTGCTGCTTTTTGTGGCAGTGCCGCTGCCGATTACCGGTGCCTGGACAGGTAGCTTGGCAGCCTGGATCTTCGGCCTTGGGCGGCGCAAATCGATGTTGATGATTGCGCTGGGTGTGTTTATTGCCTGCATCATCGTCAGCCTGGTGGTTGGCCTGGGTGTGACCGCCTTGTCAATATTCGTCAAGGAAGTGTAATCAAGCATGCATCTTGACTACGAAAATGAACTCAACCCGGAGCAGTTTGAGGCTGTTACCACCATAGAAGGTCCTGTTCTCATCATTGCCGGTGCCGGTTCGGGCAAAACCCGGGTGATTACCTTTCGGGCTGCTTATATGCTGCAGAAGGGCATACCTCAATCGGCCATTCTGGCGCTTACCTTTACCAACAAGGCGGCCAAGGAAATGGCCGAGCGAGTGCGTCATGTAACCGGCAAAAAGCTGCAGAATCTGACGGTAAGCACTTTTCATTCTTTCGGAGTAAAAATCCTGCGCAAGGAGATACACCGGCTGGGCTTTAAAGAAAATTTTTCGATTTATGACGAGGTGGACCGCAACCAGCTTATTAAAGACTGCGCCCGCGAAACCGGTTTTAAAACCGAGACTTTTGACGTGAATAAAGCCGGCATGCTGTTTTCCGACATAAAAACCGAGCGCAAAACCTGGGAAGGCAGCGACGACGGTTACGAAAAAGTATACCATGAGTACCAGGCTGCGCTGAAGGCTTACAACGCCGTAGATTTCGACGACCTGATTGCCCTGCCGATGAATATCCTGCAGGTTTTTCCGGAAACCCGCGAAGCCTACCGCGACCAGTTCCGCTATATCATGATAGACGAGTTCCAGGATACCTCGCTGCAGCAATACCGGCTGATGCGTCTGTTGTCGCGCGACAATATCTGTGTGGTGGGTGACGACGACCAGTCTATCTACTCGTGGCGCGGCGCAAATTACCAGAATATCATCAATTTTGAAACCGACTGGCCGCAGCGCAAAGAAATAATGTTATATCGAAATTACCGTTCCACCACTACTATTCTTGACGCGGCCAACAGCATTATCGCCAATAATACCAATCGAAAGCTTAAAGACCTGCGCTCGCCGAACGAAGGCGGTGCCCAGATCGAAATTTGCGCGCCGGCCAACGAGATGGAGGAGGGCGAGCTGATCGCCACCATCATCCGCGAGATAAAGCTTAAGGAAAAATTCCGCTACGACCAGTTCGGTGTGCTGATCCGTACCAACGCGCTGGCTCGTTATCTGGAAGAATCATTTCTCGAAGCTAATATACCTTACCGGATTACCGGCGGTACCAGTTTCTTTCAGCGCAAGGAAATTAAAGATATTATTTCTTATATGCGGGTAATAGCCAATCCGGAAGACGACATCAATCTCATCCGCATCATCAATGTGCCGCGGCGCGGTATCGGCCGTCGCTCGGTGGAGCTGCTTACCGCTGTGGCCAGAAGCCGCGGCTGTTCGCTGCGCGCCGCCATGGAGGCCATCCGCGACGATCCCTTTATCGAATTTCCGGAACGTACCCGGCAGGATCTGGATTCTTTCCTCACTTTACTGGAGTTTTTCCGCGAAGAATTCCGCGGCCGGCGCAATCTTTCGCTTAAGGTGCGCAAGCTGGTGGACACGATCGATTACTGGGGCTATATAGTCTCGGAAAACCAGCACAGCGACAAGGCTGCTAAATGGAAGTTCCTGAATGTGGAAAGCCTCATCAAGGGTATCGATACCTGGGAAAAGGATCCGGACAATTTTGACCCCAGTCTGTACGCCTGGCTGAACCGTATTTCGCTAATAACCCGCGACGACCAGGAAGAGGAAGACAGCGGCAAGGTAAACTTGATGACCATTCATGCCGCCAAAGGGCTGGAGTTCGATGTGGTGTTCGTGGCCGGCTGTGAGGACGGCATTATTCCACATGCCCGTTCATTGGAAGAAGGCGACGGCAGCATCGAGGAAGAGCGGCGCCTGTTTTACGTGGCGGTTACCCGGGCCAGGCAGCGTCTGCTGCTGTCGGTCTGCCGGCAGCGCCGGCGCAATTCGATGCCGGTGGACTGTACACCCTCGCCGTTTCTGGCCGAGATTCCTGAAGCGCTCTTGTGTTGGCGCGAGCCGGAAGCCGAGCTCAGCGCTGACGACCAGGATGCTGTCTGGCAGGACGTGCACAAGCTGTTCATGTAGCTATCGGCAGAAGGCGGCAAGCTTTTGTGCGGCAGGCTTTCAGAGCCGGACGGTTTGCGACAGCCTCCCGCGGCTTCCGCAAGTCCGGCCTCCCACGGCGGCACCCAGCCACCGGCAGCCGTAGCTGGCGGCGGCTTTCACGGCCGGCGGTACAGCCAGGTTAGCTCATGTTTGTTGTGCCACAGATGCAGCACCTTCGACCCAGGTATGGCTGCAAAACTTTCCGTAACATTTTTATCCCACTCGCGTCCCTGCATTTTTATGGTGCAGACTGCGTTGGCTGCCAGGCCGCTTTCCAGCCAGAGGCTTACCCAGTCATACAGGGCTTGTGGGTAGCAGATAACATCGGAGCACAGCCAGTCGACCGGCCCGGTTTCTTCCGGTTTCAGGGCGAAGGCGTTGCCGCGCAGGCAGCGCACTCCCGGCATGGCGGCCACCGAGGCGTCCAGATCGGCCCGGTCGATGGCGCTTACCTGTGCGCCTAAATTGGCCAGTGCCCAGGTCCAGCCGCCAGGAGCCGCACCGGCATCCAGGCAGACCGAGCCGCTTGCCGGCAAATCGCTGCCCAGTAAATGCTGGTGCATCAGCAGCGCTTCCCATAGTTTACGGTAGGCCCGGCTGGGCGGTCCTTCCTTGTCTTCCAGAAAATCCAGCCGCCCAAGCGGCCAGGGGCTGCTGCAGTCGGCGCTGGCCAGCAGTCTGTGCTCGTCCAGTAGGGTAAAGGCACCCATAGGCGCAGTTGGTACACTAAAGGGAAACTGGCGCGGCTTTGCCGAGATGGCCGGCAGGGCATCCTGGATTAGCATGCTGCGCCGGGCCAGCCGCAGCGGGTAGGCCACCCAGTTGCGTTGAACATCTTTCAGTATTCTTGCTGCCTGCGAGATGGAGTCGAATTCGGCTATAAAAGGTTTCTGCCAGATATTGCGTGTCCAGTAAGCCTGGCGCAGCGTCCCCAAAACCGTAAGCAGGTCGCCGTCGGTGCGGTACACCTCGCTCAGCTCTCCCTGTAAATGATGCATAAATCCGTAGGCTGCATGATAGCAGGCTCCGTCGATGGGCTGTATGTTCATAAAAATTTATGTTCCTTTGCTGCTTCCACCAGGCGGCGGTTCCAGATGTTTTTTTCCATGAACAAGGCGCGATTCGAGCGGTCTTCGATTTTTCCAGCCCGCTGCTGCAGGGCGTTGAAGGCCCGTGAAAGTACAGTCTGTTTGTCTACCGGTTCTTCCTGCAGCTCTTCCTCAAGAAGATAGCAGTACATGCAGTACATTACCAGGGACGGATTGTTTTTGGCTATCCGCGGTATCCGGGTCAGGGCAGCCAGATCAGAAGCCCGGCTGGCTTTCCGGTTGGCCAGCCCGTCGGCAAAGTAGTAGAGTGCCTGCGCCATGTCGTTCATCACCGCATTGTTTTCATCAAAGGCTATACAGCGTCCTTCAGTTTCCTGCAGCAGGCTGGAAGCGTTAAACGAGTCAGGCGGCAGAAAATCCCGGTTCTGTACATGTACTCTGGTTTCCAGTGCCTGCATGGCTTTTTCCGGTCGTCCATTCATTACATCCAGTTCGGACATAAACAGCACTGCCTCCCGGTCGGCTGAAAACTTTCGCAGTATTTCCGACGCCTCATTCAGGCGGCCGTCGTAAGCCAGGCAGCGTCCCTGCCAGATCCGCGCCCGGTCGGCTGCTGCAGACAGCCCGTGGTCATCGGCAATTGCCGCCAATTCGGCATAATGCTGCACCGCGGAATCGTATAAACCCAGATCCATATCGATGCGTGCGAGCAGCATTCCCTGATGCACCGCCATATCCGGCCGGCAAAGCAATGAAGTTTTATCCATCGCCTGCCGGATGGATTTGGCTGCTTTTACAATGGAACCGCTCACATAATCGGCGATGCCGCGAATGTAAAGGGCATTGCTGGATTCATATTGCTCACCGGCGGATTCGGCTATTTCAGCGGCGTTAGTGAGGTAATCGCCGGCATCAGTGAATTTCTCCAGGGTGAGAGCGGATAGACCCATAATGCGTTGTACCCGGGCTGCCAGTCGCGGAGGGGCCGAGCCTTTTATAAGCAGCAGGGCTTCCCGCGCTTTTTGGGCCAGCGTTTCTATACGCCCTTCGGCGTAGGCGTATTCGGCCTGCATTAAAGCCAGGATTCCGGCATAATGATCGTTTTGCAGATATTCAGAGGCTTCGGCCAGGGCATTAGCCTGTTCATTGCGCTGGTTTCGGGCAGCCGCCTGGTAGTAGGAAAATATCACTCTTGAAGCCGGTGATAAGAAGCCTGTGTCCACGTGCAGGTCACTGTCCGGCCGCAAGGCCGAATTCATTACGCAGTCGAAAGAAAATCGCTGGTCGCCATTCTGCTCCCCGGTGCGCTGCAGCAGCTGTACTGAGGGAAGCAAAATGCCTTTCCGGTACAGCATAACCAGAAAAGCGGTATAGCGGTCCTCCATCAGCCGGGCATGTTCCAAGGTTGCCGGTTCGGGTATAGCTGCCGGATGCAGCAGCAGGCCAGGAATCTGCGGATCCATCAAGCCGAAATGAATCAGCATCTCTTCTATCAGTGCAATACCGGCATCCTGCAGCCCGGCACCGTTCAGAAAGTCGCGGAAGGCCGATCGATCCAGGTTGACCCCGGTGAGTGCCAGACAGTAACTGTACAGGCCCGCTTCAGGCGGCAGCCAGGCCAACAGCTTTTTTGTCGCAACAAGCCTGCTGCCATGGTTTTCCGGATTAAGCAGCGTTTCGGCTCGTGCCTGCAGCAGCTCGCTGGTCTGTGCCGGCCACTCGCCGGCCGCCTGCTTGCGTACCTGTTCCAGGTCTTCGTCTATGCAGCTTACCATACTCAGAATCGTCTCATCCAAACTATGCCAACACTGAGGCGGCAGAACACTGCCGGCCGCAAGGTATTTTTCTTTGCCTCTGCCGCTGCTTAAGCGCAGGGCAATCAGTTCAGCAGCTTCTTCGCTAAACTGGTCGGGGCGGTCACAGACTATCCATACCTGGCCGCCGCTGTCTCCCCGGCCGATGATATCCAGTATTATATTCACATACGCGGCAGCAGCGCTGACCAGAGCCGCCGGCAGCTGCTGCAGTTCGGCTGCCCGCTGCAAATAGGCAAAGGCCGGACGCAGTTGATCCAGGCTTGTGCGCTCCGTTTCTTCGGCTTTTTGGTAGGCCGTCTGCAGAATCTTTTCGTCAAGACAGGTAGTAAACGGAGCCAGTGTACGTTTTCCGGCAAAAGGTGCGTAGAGTGTCAGTGCGGCACTATTTCTGCGGCCGCCGGTCTGCTTCAGTCCGGTACAGACAGCTTCAAGTGCCTTGGCCGAACGCGCCGCCTGGTCGGTTTTTACAAACAGCAGGCGGAAATCGCCGCTTTTGTGATTCTCAATGTAATTGGCCAGAGCTTTTACCATCGCCGGCCGGTACAGCAGCTTCTGCAGCCCCAGCGGCCCGCGCACTGCTGCATAGCGATAGTTGGCTGTACGAAAGTCGCCGCTACCGCCGGAGAAGCTGAAATAAGGCGCAAGCAATTGTATTGTGCTTTGTTTAAAAAACAGATTGACCACATGCCGGCCGCTCAGGTTCTGCAGCCGGAAAGCCCGCACCGCATCTTCTTCATCCTGCTCCCGGTAGACGATGAACGTTGCCCCGCGTAATTCTGCCGCAGCTTGCTCCAGCAGAAATTGGCTGCGGTAAATAGCCTCTGCGGCCTGCAGCAGGGCAAAAGGACCGTCCTGGTCAAACTCGGCGTGCAAGGGGAAATCACGGGACTCAATACTTGCCCCAAAGCTGGTAAACAAGGTTTTTATTTCCTGCAGCACTTGAATCGTATATTTTTTATCGCATCGATAGAACTGGTTCAGATAATTTACATACAGACTGCAGCGGATCATTGTCTCTCCAAATGTAGGGCTTTGTTAGCTACAGTACAGTATCGGTATATGCCTCACCATATTCAAGCCTGCTATTCTCTTGTTCCCTATTTTATAAATAGATCTGCAATTGCCTGTTTTTTCCCTTTTAACTTGACGATAATTTTCATAGCATGGTAAACTTGTGCCGGTGTATTATCACTGAGAAAGAATAAACTATCTGATTTTTCCGGACGACCGGCCGGTAATACCACAGTCATGAAAGGTTGCTCATGAATATATTTTTATCAGTAGAGCTTCTGGATTCAGCACTGCCGGCCCGCATTATGCTGCTTGGTGGTTTTATTGCTGTATTCTTCAGCCTGAAGTCCAAAGATACGGAAGGTCATGTCGCTACCTTTCTGTTTTCACTGTTTTATCTGCTGGTGCGCGATATCGCCCTCTCGGTGCTTTCTTTCCCCGGTCTACTTTTTGTCACTGATCTGGTGTATGTATCAATTGCCTCATTCGTCATTTTGGCCGGATTCGACCGTCGGCGCGTACTGGGCTTCCCGCTTGTCTTCATTAACTTGGCGGCTCTTGCGGTTTTTGTGCTTCAGGAATGGATTAAAGTACCACTCGGCATTCCGGTCGGCCTGTTACCTCTGGTAATCGTTGTCGATGGCATCTATCTTTCAGTTCTCGGTTTTTACCATCGCCGTCTGCGCGATTCTCAAACCCGCCAGCTCCTGCGCGTTATCTGGCCGATGATCGGCTTCAGTTTTATTCTGTACGGTTTGCTGGCA
>JAHIWF010000226.1 GCA_018815555.1 Spirochaetota bacterium
CCCAAAAAGCCATGAAAAGTGAAAGCAAAGTAAAAATTCCTCAAACCACACTATGCACACTCTGCAGCACATACCTGGGCCACGAACTCGCTGCCAGCCGTGAATTTGAAGACGGCTGGTTCAACACCATCCACCTGCTGGAGCTGGCCGACGGCAGTCGCACGGTACTCAAAGTATCACCAGCCCCGGACTTTACCGTGATGCGCTACGAACACGATATCCTGTCGGTGGAGGTAGCTGTGCACCGCAGGCTGGCCGCTGCCGGGCTGCGGGTACCGACTATACTGGCCGACAACCACGCAGGCGACCTGATCGGCCACCCCTGGTTTGTCATGGACTTCCTGGAAGGGATGACACTCACGGCAGCCAGAAAAACATTGCCGCCTGACGCGCTCGCCACGCTGGACCGGCAGGTGGCAGCGCAAACCGCCGCGGTACACCATATCAGGGGCACGCGTTTCGGCCGCTGGCATGAAGACAGTACAGCTTCCGGCTCCTGGGCGGAAAGTTTCAGTGCAATGGTCGAAGACCTGCTGGCCGATGCCGAAGACAAAAAGATCCGCTTGCCGCGACCTGCCGGCTGGATACGGACACAGCTGGCCAGCGCAGTTCCGGCCCTCGATAACGTAAACGAAGCCCGGCTGGTCCTGTGGGACTTGCATGACGGCAATATCATGGTGCGCGAAAATCCGCCGGAGCTGGCTGCCTTTCTGGACACCGACCGGGCGGTATGGGCAGACCCGCTCTTCGATTTCTGTTTCCGCAGCCTGACGCCGGCACCAGCCGGCTGGCTGTCCGCCTACGAACAGGCAGCAGCCGCCCTCGGTGACCCGGACTGCCAGCGCAGCCTAGGCGCACCTCAGAGGCTGGCCTGGTACGAAGCCTATCTGGCACTGGTTATGTTCGTCGAGTGTGCCTACCGCGGCTTCGGCCTGGCACACCGCCTTTGGGCCAGGCAATATTGCGCCGGCGCACTCAGAAAACTGCAACAGTTCGGCTGATGGAGGCGGCCGGGGGCCGCCTGCGCCTGGCCGACTACAGCGCCGGTAGCGCTGGCGAGCTGCGTCGCCCACCAGCACATCCGTTACATATACCCGTAGGCCCACGAATCCAGCTGGGTAAAGTTTTCCTTAATATTGCGCGCACTTATCCAGCGCAGCAGATTCAGCTCCGAACCGGCCTTGTCGTTGGTACCCGAGCCACGGGCGCCGCCGAAGGGCTGCCGGCCGACCACCGCCCCGGACGGTTTGTCGTTGATGTAGAAGTTGCCGGCCGCATTGGCCAGCGCGTTCAGTGCCCGCACAATTTCGCGCCGCTCGCGGGCAAAGATGGCTCCGGTTAGCGCATAGGGCGAGGTGGCGTCCACCAGCTTGTAGGCGGCGTCCAGGTCGCTGTCGTCGTAGCAGTATACCGTAAGCACCGGACCGAAGATTTCCTCCACCATGGTGGTGGCATCAGGCTTGTCGGCCAGGATGATGGTCGGCTCGATAAACCAGCCGCGCGAGTCGTCGCACTTGCCGCCGGCCAGAATGTGGCAGCCTGCTTCGGAACGCGCCTTTTCGATGTAGCCTTTAATAGAAGCAAAAGCCGCCTTGTCGATCACCGCGTTTACGAAATTGCCCGGCTCCAGCGGCGAACCGACTTTGAGCTTTTTGGTTTCGGCAACCAATGCGTCCAGCAGCTCCTGTGAGCGCGAACGCGGCAGATACAGGCGCGAGCTAGCCGAACACTTCTGTCCCTGATACTCGAAAGCACCGCGCACGATGGCTGGAATGGCGCTGGCAAAATCGGCATCCGGATGCACAAACACAAAATCCTTGCCACCGGTCTCGCCCACAATGCGTGGATAAGTGCGGTAGTTTTCCAGATTGCCGGCGATGCCCTTCCACAGCGAATTAAACACCCCGGTAGAGCCGGTAAAATGCAGCCCGGCAAAATCCGGCTGCCCCAGCAAGTGCGTGGTAATCTCCGAAGCCCTACCAGGTAAAAAGTTAATAACACCATCAGGCAGCCCGGCCAGCCGGTACAGCTGCATCAGATGCCAGTTGGACAATACCGACGACGAGGCCGGCTTCCACATAACCACATTTCCCATCAGCGCCGGCGCGCTGGGCAGATTGGCCGCGATCGCCGTAAAATTGAAGGGTGTTACCGCGTACACAAAACCCTCCAGCGGCCGGTACTCCAGACGATTCAGTTCCGCCGAAGTGGATTCCGACTGCCTCCGGTAAATCTGCGAAGCAAAATATGGGTTATTGCTGTAAAAATCCGCCGACTCGCAGGCCGCGTCAATTTCCGCCTGGTAAATATTTTTTGACTGACCCAGCATGGTGGCCGCGTTAAGCCGGTATTTATATCCCTGCTCGATCAGCGCCGCCGCCTTCATGAACACCGCTGCCCGTTCCTCCCAGGGCAGTGCGGCCCAATCCCGCGCCACCGACCGCCCGGCCTGCAGAGCCAGATCCAGCTCGGCCGGCCCGGCCTCATGATAACGCCCCAGCACCAACGAGTGGTCATGCGGCGCCCGGATTTCCTTAACACGGCCGGTAAATATTTCCTTACCACCGGCCACCACCGGAATCTCCACCGGATTGGCCGCCATGCGTTCCAGCTCCGCCTCCAGTTTCAGACGCTCCGGCGAACCCGCCAGATAATGCTCGTTTGGCAGATTCCGCCGCGCCGGAACCGCGCAAATTCCATTGTTCATCGTCATATCCTTTCCAAATTCGGGAAGTTGCGCCCTTTCGAACGCAGCTCATCGGTTTCCTGCCCTGGCCGCAGCTGTAGGTCCAGCGAAACTCGGAAATGACTAGTAAGTTTCCCGCCCATACGGGCCGGCCGGTGCTGCAAGCAGGCAGCCCCATCTGAAATATCAATGTAATACAAGAAGTGGCTTTTGTCGACCAAAAGATTCCGCCGGGGGCCCCGCGACTGCCAAAGCGGCAGCCGCGGCCGGGCCATCCGCTACAAGTCCTCAGCGCAATCTGGAAGCCGCGCATTCATGGTCAACCTGAAGATCTACCAACCAAAGCATCCCGTCCCCGCGCCTCCGGGCTTTCCCCTACTGTCCCTGGCCCGGAGAACCGGCTGTTGTCGGTTTTGCCGCAACCCCTGTTTACAAGATACCCACAGAACTTGCCGGCAGTCCACCTAAACGCTATACTGATTGGCATGGAACGCCGACTGTCCGAGCCCCGACCTGAATACCTCGTACTCGGCCTATTAAAACCAGGCCCCGACCACGGCTACCGCCTGTATCAGACTTTCGAGCGCCATCTGGGCACCGTGTGGCACCTCAGCCAGCCGCAATTTTATGCCACACTCAAAAGGTTAGCGGCCAAAGGCTGGATAGCGGAAAGCCCACGGGCCGAAACATCCGGCCGACAGAATTATGCCCTCACCGAAGCCGGCGAACAACGATTCATGCAGTGGCTGGCCAGCGATTGCGTATCCAGCGCCCGAGTCATCCGCCTGGAGTTTATCAGCCGGCTGTTTTTCGCCGATTTCCTGGGCGCGCCGCCGTCCGGGCAACTTGTTCGCAGTCAAATCATCGCAGTGCAGAATGAAATAATCAAACACCACGGCCTGCTGTCCCGGCTTCCGCCGTCAGACAAGTATAATGCCATGAGTCTGGATTTCCGCCTGTCGCAGCTGACCGCG
>JAHIWF010000227.1 GCA_018815555.1 Spirochaetota bacterium
CTGCGCCTATAAAATCGGCATGATAAAGCTGCTGCAGCTGCGGCAGCGGGCGGAAAAGGCTCTGGGCGATACGTTTGACATCCGCCGCTTCCACGATGTAGTACTTGGGCTGGGTTCGGTGCCGCTGTCGATATTGGAGGCTCAGGTAGATAGCTGGATTGCCGCCGGCGGCTGAGCCTGACTGTGTAAGCGATATTTTACCGGCGCTTTTTTGCATAGGGCGCCGGTTTTTTGTATACTAAAGAGCATGAAATACCTCGATCGCAAGCTCCCCGGCTGGGAGTTTTACGCCGCCTCGGTTTTGCTGTACCTGTTTCCGCTGGCTGTTTTGTTCATCAACTCGCTAAATGGGCCGAATGTGGCGGCTGCCCTGCATGGTTCTTTCCAACAGTTTTTTTCGTTTGGGCCCGGCCTGGTCAACTGGCTGTTGGTACTGGCTCTGGATATGCTTATCGGCCTGTATGCCCGCCCGATTATTGCTGTGTACCGCCGGAAGCTGCGCGGGCAGGAGTCCAGCGCTTGTCAGGTTGACCACGCCATGAAGCACCTGAACCATCTGCCGCAAAAACTGGTCTTCATGTCGGTTTGCCTTTTTGTGGCCGCAGCTGCCGTGCGGGTGCTGCTGGAGCATCAGATACCCGAAAACGGGGTCGGATTGGGCTTTGTAAGCAGTCTGGCTGACAGCCTGGGCGAAGCGCTGGTGAGCGGTGTGCTGGCCGGGGTCGTTCTGGCCATCAATTTCGACAATATCCTGTTCCGGGTGCGTTCCACCATCGTCAATCTTAATTCGCGGGTGCCCATGCAATATTCATCGATGTACGGCAAGGTGTTCATGGTGCTGTTCGCCATCGTGTTGTATGTCATTTTTATCACCTTTTCCTCAATGGGCGGTTTTTTTGCGCTGGGCGTAAAAAATCCGGCCCTGATGCTCGATCCCGGGGGGGTGCTGCTGATGACCGGACCGCAAATGTTGCTGCAGAGTGATAATTTTATTGGTCTGCGCGAAATGGCCGATGTGTTCGGGCTGAAAATCGGTCTGTTCGGCCTCATTGTGCTGCATCTGCTCTGGCAGATCAAGCAGATGTTCAGTCATCCTATCCGTACTGTTTCCCGGCACTTGCATCTGCTGAACGGGCCCTACGCCGACAGTGCCGCCGAAATAGCCATCCTGCAGAACGACGAATACGCGCCGATCTACCGCGAGATAAACAAGCTGATCGCCCGTCAGCAGGGCCGGCTGGAAATCTCGGAGAAGCGGCTGGAAGGCATAATTCGCAACGCTCCGGATCCTATTGTGGCTTTTGACGCGCAGCACATTATACGGGTTTTTAATCCAGCGGCTGAGCAGGCGCTGGAGTACCGGGCTGACGATATTGTGGGCAAGCCCTTGGAGCTTCTGCTGGCCGGATCGGGCATAGATCTGCTGGCCAGCCACAGTGATGGTGTTGCCCAGCTGGAATGGACCTGCCGCCATGGCCAGCGGATGCTGATGGAGTCGCATCTGTCCGAAGCCGGGGCAGGCAGTGACGACTGGACTACGCTGATACTGCGCGACATAACCGCCCAGGCCGAGCTGGAAGCAACCCTGAAACGGGCCCGCCAGGAGGCCGAGACCGCCAGCCGCATGAAGAGCGAGTTCCTGGCCAACATGAGTCACGAACTGCGCACACCGCTTAACGCAATCCTCGGCTTTACCCAGCTTATGTCCGGCGATAAAAATCTTACCGATGCCCAGAAGGAACGAATCCGCGTAATCAGCCGTTCCGGCGAACACCTGTTGTCGCTGATAAACGATATCCTCGATATATCCAAGATAGAAGCCGGCAAGATGGAACTGCACAACAGCGTGTTTGATCTGCATGAATTCGTAGGTGACCTGCGCGACATGTTCGCCCTCAAGTGCCAGGGCAAGGGCTTGGCCTTGTATATGGATACCCTGGAAAACCTGCCGCGCCACGTGGAGGGCGACCTGGGCAAGCTTCGGCAGGTGATGATTAATTTACTTGGTAATGCCGTAAAATTTACCGACGAGGGCGGCATCAGCATTCTGGTGGGCAAGGAAGACGGTCGCATCCGTTTTGCCATCCAGGACAGCGGCCGCGGCATTCCCGAAAACGAGCATCATCACATCCTGCAGCCGTTCATACAGGCCAGCAGCAGCGACCACGAAGGCGGCACCGGCCTGGGACTGGCCATCAGCCGGCATTACATCGAATTGATGGGCGGACAGCTGAGTCTGGTCAGCCAGCCGGGCAAGGGAAGTACCTTCTCGTTTGATCTTGCCCTGCCGGAGGCGGCCGAGGCAATATCCGCCAGTGCAACTGAGGATTTGCAGATTACCCTGGCCGGAGACAAAGCCGTTACCGCACTGATCGTGGATGACCAGCTGACCAACCGCCTGGTGCTTAAGGAGCTGCTCGAGAAGGTCGGCTTCCAGATTATCGAAGCGGTAAACGGACGCGAGGCGGTAGAGCGGGCCATCGAAACCCGGCCGGCCATAGTCTTTATGGACATAAAAATGCCGGTACTGGACGGCTACGGTGCGGTAAAACTGCTCAAGGAAAACCCGCAAACCGCCGCGCTAAAGGTTTTCGCCCTTACCGCCTCGGCCTTTACCCACGACGAGAAAAAAATAGTAGCAGCAGGTTTCGATGGCTTCCTGGCCAAGCCTTTCAAGACCGGACAATTATATCACCTGATACTGGAGAAAAGCGGATTGGAACTGCAAGTGCGCCACGCCGATGCGGCCGACACAGACGGCCTGGCACAGTCCCTTAATCCGGACAGCTTGGATTACGCCACTATCAGCAGGAAGCTGGCAGCCGAAGAACTTACGCAGCTGAAGGATTGTGTGTCCATAGGCGATTATGCCGGCCTGGCCGAGCTTGCCGAAAAACTGGCGGTGGGGCTGCCGGATTTCGGCGCATTGCTCCTGTCTGCCGCCCGCAATTTCGACGAAACCCTGGCAACGCGGCTACTGCAGAAACTGGAAGGAGCTAAGCATGAGTGAAAATTTCGGCGGCCTGGTGCTGGTGGTGGACGATATAGAAGAAAACCTGAAGGTGCTGAGTGAGACCCTGATACAGGCCGGCTACCGCCCGCTGCAGGCCAAAAGCGGCGAACGTGCAATCGAGATCGCCCGCAAGGCTCAACCCGACCTGATACTGCTGGACATAAAAATGCCTGGCATGGACGGCTTCGAAACCATTCGCCACCTGAAGGCTGATGCCCAAACCGAACCGATCCCAGTTATCTTTATATCAGCACTAAATCAGATCGAAGACAAGGTGCAGGGCTTTACCTCCGGCGCGGTGGACTACGTTTCCAAACCATTCCAGAAGGAAGAAGTGCTGGCCCGCGTTGGCACCCACCTGCGGCTGCGCCAGGCCCTGCGCGCGGTAGAGGCGGAGCGCCAAAAATCCGAAGGCCTTCTGCGGGCCTTGCTGCCCGAACCGGTAGCCGCCGAGCTTAAAGAGCGGGGGAGCTGCGAGCCGCGCTCCTTCCCGGCCGTGTCGATACTGTTTTCCGACCTGGTTAATTTTACTTCTATCGCCGGCCGCCTGGAGCCGCGACAGCTGATAAGCGAACTGAACGATCTGGTAAGCGCCTTTGACAGCATCATGGAGCGGCACGACTGCGAGCGCATAAAAACCATCGGCGATGCCTATTTCGCCGTCTGCGGCATGCCCGAAAGCAATCCCGACCATGCCATCAAGCTGGTAGAGGCCGGCCGGGACATGCTGCGCTTCCTGCAGGAACGCAACGCCAGTGCGGCCGTTAGCTGGGAAGCCCGCCTGGGCATCCATTCCGGACCGGTGGTGGCCGGCATCGTCGGCACCAAACGCTACATCTACGACGTGTTCGGTGACAGCGTAAACATTGCCAGCCGCATGGAATCATCATCCCTGCCCATGCGCCTGAACATTTCCGGCGCAACCAGAGCCCTCCTGGGCGACCGCATCGCCTGCACCGCGCGCGGCAGTCTGCCGGTAAAAGGCTGCGAAGACTTGGAGATGTTCTGGGTGGATTAAGTTATGGTTGATCAGTTGGGGTGACAGGCGCTCGCGTACCCGGCAGGTACAAGCTTTTCAGCAATTCCGCCGGATCGGCACCGGCTGGGGTTTCGTGCAATCGGCCGTTTACCAGCAAGGCGCAGCGGCTGGAGGATTCCAGTACTGGCCGGTACTGGTGGTCGGACAGGATAATACCGTGGCCGAGCGCCGCTTTGCGGCCGATGGCCGCCAGTACCGCGTCGATCGAAGAAGGCTGCAGCCCGGTAAAGGGCTCGTCCAATAGCAGAATGGGCTGGCTCTGGTTAAGTATCACCGCCAGCTCCACAAAACGCCGCTCGCCGACCGACAAACTGCCGATGCGTTTGTTCCATACCGCCTGTATTTCCGGCCGCTCATATGGATTCAGAACCACGGTTTCATTGTTATCCTGTTGCCGTTTGTGTTTTGCCAAGTGCTGGTCGGCTGCGGTCGATACTCCGGGCTGCTGCTTTGGCTTCCGCCCGTCCAGCAAGCGGAACAGGCCGCGCACACTCAGGCTGGTGGGCAGGAAGGGGTCCTGGGCCAGCCAGGAGAACCAGCGCAGCCGTTTACCCGGCGCGACATAGCTGCCCTGAATTTTTACCACGCCTTGATGGTTTGGCAGAAAGCCTAAAAGAAATTTGAAGAAGGTTGACTTGCCGCTGCCGTTGCGGCCCAACAGCGCCAGCGTTTCACCGGCACGCAGGTTGCAGTACAACCCGGACAGTACCGGCGTGTCGCGGTAGGCGAAGCGTATCGAGTCAGCCTGCAACAGCATCGATTATCCTTTGAGCTGCCAAAAACGACAGCAGTGCCGCAGCCGCCCACGGCCAGTGCTGCAGCCAGGCAGTGGTATAGCAGAAGCGTATCGGTAAACTTTTATTAAGGTAAAGCGGATAGCGCGAGCGCAGAAAACGGTGGTTTAGCAAAGCTGCCAGGACGAAACCCGGACCGAGAAACAGGAACAGCACAAAACGGAAATATTCCTGCAGGCTGGAGGCCTCAAAGAAAAAAGCGCCAATGATGCTGAAGGCCAGGTTTATGAGAAGCAGGGGGCGGGCGAAGAGAGCGAGGAGACGGAAATGCTGCCATGCTGAAGGCCGGAGCCGTAGTATATGCGGGTTGGGTGAACTCTGTTGTAGCGGTGAATTGTTTGCAGCTGTAATCGGCTTGGTGGAGGCCATGACAGCAACAGTAGCGCAATGCGCCAACTAAAAGCAAGCGGATAGTACTGTATCTAAAATATTGAGGTTGACAACTTGGTTAATGTGAAATAAGATGTAATTAAATGAATTAAGATGTATTGCTAGGAGAAGACAATATGTTTACATTAAAAGACATTGCAAAAATGTCGCAGCTTACTACTCGTACCCTGCAAAATCATTTAAAGGAGGGCTTGCTGAAAGGTACTAAAATCGGTCGCTCCTGGCGCTTTACAGAAGAAAATTTGAAGGACTATCTTGATCAAGGTGCGACCGAAATAGGCTTGAGGGATGTGTTGGACGAGCAAGTAAGCTCTTTCATGAATCAAGAACTTGCTGGTGTTTTAACCGTTTTAAAGATCAAACAGGGCCGTAACTCAAGATTAATATCATGCGTAGCTGACTACATTTCACACAATATTCCAGATGGGCTAATAACATATAAAGCCTTTTTTAAGCCGGCTTTGGAATTGGTAGAAATAACCATTATTGCAACGTTAGAAAGAACTTTACAAATAACCCGGTTTGTTCAGACACTGGTAGAAGGAGCCTCTGATGAAGCAGCTGTAAAATGAATTGCTTGCACTGATCAATGCTTTGGATTTTCTGAGACTAGGTGTCGGATTTTAGTATAATCCATTTGTATTGAATAATGTAAATTTTACTTATTTATTAAGCTTAGGACTCTCTTACTGATCAATTCAGAGACTATGCTACAATTTTTTTCCCCGATATATGGAGATAGTATGAATAACAAAGAAGCACTTAAAATCGTACAACGTGCACTTAAGAACTTAACCTCTACATGGCTCGATTACACACCTGAAAAAATCCCTTTTGTCGTATTTGATAAAAATGATTTTACTTTTTTTAATCACCCCAATCCTCCGAAAGAACGACCAGCAGCATTAATAAATAATGCGGGAACTGCGACCGATATTAATGGTGTATTAACTGCAACACTGCCTGCAGAATTGTGTGATAATGAAATAGAAATGATTTCCTGTCTCTATCATGAATGTTTTCATGTTTATCAAGGACATAATTTTAAATATGATCAGAACTATGTTTTTTTTGAAGTACTTTCGTTTTATCCTGAATTGAATCCAATGTATCGTGCTTTATGCTCAGCAGAGGTAGATGTTCTGAATAATAAAGATTTTTCAAAGCAACAAAAAACAAAATTATTATCAGAGATTGCAAAAAGGCGATGGCTAATATTGTCGAAGCATTCTGGCTTATTGGATTTTGAAAAAACATTGGAACGAATGGAAGGCTTGGCCTCATTTGTAGGTGAAAAAGCTGCTATGGATATTTTAGGCGTAGCTCCTAAGAATATAATTCCTTGTTATGGTTTTTCTCGTCAGTATTTTACTGGAGCTGGATATTGTTGGTTCTTTGAAGAAATGTATTCATCTAATGAGTGGCAAGCTAAAATCGAGAAAGGTCTATCTATTTCCGGCTTAATTTCAGAAATGAACTCTGAAAATATCGATATATCTATTTTAAATTTACCTATTAAAGAAAACCATGAGAGACAAGAAGTTAGCAAGATAGTTTATGATGGCAGCAAAATAATTGAAGGTCTCATTAAAAATAATCCTATTACTATTAAACTGCCTTCGCAAAAAAATATTGATAGATTTTTTGATCCTATGAACATGATTTCATTCGGTGATGGGAGAATTATTCATTCTAATTCTGTTGGCATTAATCTTCCTAATGGCAGCATTTTTATAAATCAAGGCATGGCCCTTGAAAACTATATTGACCAAACTATTACCTTCTCGGCGGAGTCTTATGCTGCAAGCAATAATACATTAAACATCAATACAGAAAAAATACAAGTAACACTTAGTAATATTAAGGAATTGTCGGAAAAATATTGGGAAGTTCTCATAATATAAAACGGGCTAGGTTTAAGTATAAAAAGTTAGGCTGGGGCTATCAAATGAAAAATTCAGGC
>JAHIWF010000228.1 GCA_018815555.1 Spirochaetota bacterium
GAAGTCCGATGTAGCCTCGTATGACTATGATTATCTGGTTCTGGGCACCGGTGGTCACCCTGAATTCTTCGGCATTCCCGGAATCCAGCAGCACTCCTTTACCCTGTGGTCGCTGGAAGATGCCATCCGCATCCGCGAGCATGTAGAGCTGATGTTCCGCGCCGCCGCCAAGGAACCCCATGCCGACAAGCGCAAACGCCAGCTGACCTTTGTAGTAGCCGGCGCCGGCTTTACCGGCATTGAGCTGGTTGGCGAGCTGATGGAACGCGCTGACTCACTCTGCCGCACCTATCATATCGACCGCAAAGAAGTAAACATCATGGTGGTTGAGGCCCAGGCACACATCCTGCCCATCCTTTCCGAAAAGCCGCAGCGCAAAGCCAGGGCTTATATGGAAAAACGCGGTGTAAAAATCCTGCTCAACGCACCCATCATCAAGGGCGAGCACGCCAAGTATTTCCTGAAAGACGGCAGCGTTATCGAAGCCGAAACTTTGGTATGGACCTGCGGCGTACAGGGTTCCGAATTCACTTCCAAGATTTCGCTTACCAAAGGCCGGGTTTCCAACGACAAGTGTTCGGTGGCCTCCCCCGAAGGTATCCACGGTCTGGCCGCCTGCTATTTCGAGGAAGACGAAAAAGCCATAGTCGGCGAACGCGGCCGCATTCTGGTAAACGAGAAAATGCAGTCGGTCGATTACGAGAACGTGTTCCTGGTCGGCGACATGATGTGGTATGTGCATGAAGAAAAAGTAATGCCCCAGATTGTGGAGAACGCCCTGCAGAGTGCTGAAACCGCTGCCCATAATATCATCGCCATGATGGAAAAATCCGAAGCCAAGCCTTACAAACCGGCTTTCCACGGCTTCATGATCTCCATCGGCGGCCGCTATGCGGTAGCTTCGGTTATGGGCATGAATCTGTACGGCTTCTTTGCCATGGCAGTCAAGCACATGATCAACCTGCATTACCTGTGGGGCTTGGCTGGTTTCAATGCCTGCTGGGCCTATGTATGGGAAGAATTCCTGGACATCAAAAACAAGCGCTCGCTTATACATGGCCATGGCGCGGCCAAGATTCCGGCTTTCTTTGCTCTGCCCGCCCGCCTCTGGCTGGGATTGATTTGGGTAATGGAAGGTGTAAACAAGATCGGTGAAGGCTGGCTTAACTTTGACAAGTCGCGCTCCACCTGGATGTTCAGTAAGGGTGTCGTGCAGGCTGGAGCCAAACCGGCAGCCGCTTCCGGAATTACACTGATTACCGAAGGTGCGGCTGCTGTAGCCGATGCGGCTACCTCGGCATCGGATGCCGCCTGGGATACCGGTGCCGCAGTTGCCGAGTCTGCCGGCGAAGCCATTATTATTGTTGGTGGCGAGGCTGCCAAGACTTTCGGCAAGATCTGGGATCTGGACAAGTCGATATTTGCCTGGGATAGCCCTCTGGTAACCTGGTTCCGCGAAACCTTCATGGATGGCATGGCTGCCCAGCTGCATTTCGGCTTTTTCCAGGTGATGATAGTTGCCGTCGAAGTACTGCTCGGTCTGGCCATCATGGGTGGCTTGTTCACCTTCCCGGCTGCCGGCGTTTCCATCATCATGTGTATCGTCTTTACCCTGTCCGGCATGTTTACCTGGAATCAGCTTTGGTTTGTATTCCTGGCGATTGTAATGCTGGGCGGTGCCGGACATGCTTTCGGCCTGGACCATTATGTGATGCCCTGGATTAAAGACTGGTGGGGTGGACGCAAGCTGGCGCATCGCACCTTCCTGTATGCCGGTGAGCCGATACTGAAGAAAAAGAAACGATAAGGTATAGAGTCCATTAGATGCAATCAAACAACAGTGGCCTTGATCCGGTGTACAAACACGCCGGAGTCAGGGCCGAGTTGGCCTACGTCCGACAAATAATTGATTATCTCTTCGCCCAGGAAGCGGCTTTCGCTCCGCTGATCGAGCCAGCCCTTAAGAACCTCAGCGCGGCCTCCGGCAAAATGCTGCGCCCGCTGATGGTTCTGCTCGGGGCCCGGGCCGGTAAAGGCTCTGTCTGTGATTATGGTGCGGCCGAGCTGCGACCCGAGGCCCTGGATGTTTCCATTTTGTCCAGGCAGACTTCCAATTACCTCGGCCTGATGCAGGGGCGGGAAATCAACCGCAAGACCGACGGGCAGTTCCTGCAGTGGAAGAATCAGGCAGCTTTCCCGGGCGGCCTGCCCAACCGCATCTATCTGCTGGCCGCGGCTCTGGAAATTCTGCACTCGGCCACCCTTGTGCATGATGATGTTATCGACGAATCACCCCTGCGCCGGGGCCTGCCCTCGGCCCATCGCCTGCTGGGCAACAATCTGGCCGTGCTTCTTGGAGATCTTTTATTAACACTGTGTTTCGCCTTGGTGAACGATACCGCCGAGACCAATACCGGCAGCAGCCATACCGGCCGCCTGATTTCCGGCATGGTGCGGGTAATGGTACGCAGCGAATTTCTGCAGGCAGCCGAGCGGCAGAATCTGCCAGCCTTGCTGGCCAATCCCGGCCGGCGCAATTATACCCGTATTATCAGTGGGAAAACCGCCGTGCTTTTTGCCCTCTCGCTGTCCAGTGGCGCCGGGGAAATGGGAGCGGACAAAAATACGCTGGACGCGCTCCGTCGTGCCGGCTACAATATGGGGCTGGCTTTTCAGATCCAGGACGATCTACTGGATTTTGATATCGGCAACCAGGCCTTCGGCAAGCCAGCTGGACAGGATCTGCGCGCACGGCAGCTCAGTCTTTCGGTAATCGAGGCGCTGCGCAATAACGCTCCGGCTGCCAGGTCCGATGTAAACGTTTTGCGCCGGCATGTTCTGGCTTTTGCCGAAGGCAGCGACGACAATCTGGCCGAAATAGTGGTTTTAATCGACCGTCTGGGCGGTTTTGCGGCTGCCCGGGCCGAAGCCGACCGGCATCTGGAGCGCGCCGCCGCCGAGCTGGAGCGTATTAAGGCCGGCCGGAACATTGACCAGGTGGCAGAGCATCTGGAAACTCTGCGAACCTTCTTCGGTCAGCGCCGGCACTGATTCGAACCTGGTTGCAGCTGCCGTTGTCGCTGAGCCGGCCGGAAGTCCGGGTCGGCAGCGAAGTGCCAGCTCGTAGCCAGAGTGTAGCCGCTATTCGTATCGTCACCTTTTGCGTATCATCACCATTGGAGCAAATACATGAAGCGACCCCTTTCGTTCATTTTCCTGCTAGTTTTTATTATCATCTTCCTGCTTCCGGCATTTTCCGCCGGCCAAAAAGAAGGGCTTACCATTGGCCTGATGCCGGCCATCAATTCCATTCCGCTTATTATCGCCGACCAGCTCGGGTATTTTAGTGACGAAGGCATTGAGGTGGAGCTGGTGATGTTCAAGAACCAGATGAACCGCGAAACCGCC
>JAHIWF010000229.1 GCA_018815555.1 Spirochaetota bacterium
CGTCTGAACCAGGTACAGTAGCTTTCCAGGGTGCGCGGGCTGTAGTGATGGGTTGCTAATGCCTGGCTGTATTCGTGCAGGCGCTGTTCCTGCTGCTTGTCTTCGGCCTTTGCCGGGAGGGGAAACTTTTTGGGTGCTGCCGGTATAGCTTTGTGGGTGGCCTGTGCTGACTCGCAAGCACTTGATGATAGCGGAGCGGCCAGGTCCGCTGTTTGCGTTTTGCTTTGGTCTGCAGCCTGCTTCAATGTTGCTGCCGGTATGGATACTGCAGTAATAATATCTACCACTATTTCTATATGCCTGGTACAGGCTGCGACGGCCAATTGGTTTACCGGCTCATAGGGTAACAGCTTGCCGATGGGATTGCCTGCCGCGATTTGGGGTAGGATTGGCGGCTGAGGGGCGACTGGGAGCGGATACCCGTTTCCGGCCTTCTGATGCAGATTGAACAAGCCGGTAGCGTATAACTCATTCAGCAGTCTGCTTGAACTATGCCGGTTGTTTGGTATCAGCCATCGATAACTGCTGCGTTCATAGTGGCTATGTGGCAAGCCCTCCAATAGCTCCTGGATTTGGGAGGTCGGCCTGGGGGCGCACTGGAGGGCAAGTTGTTTGCCGTCTGCGCTTTCAGTAATTTGCAGGAACATATGCTACTCCGCTGATAACCTGAATCGATTCCACTTTGACATAATATCAAAAAATGTCATATGCACTGTGTGACAAAAATATTCTTGGCACCTTGTGGAAATTTTACCGGACTGCGCTGGGCTGGCCGCCGAAACAGGCTCAGGAAGCTTCAGTCTTCTGTTGTTCAGCAGAATGAGCAGGAGTCATAATAGGCTAGAAATTCCACAGTGTCAAACAATTTTCTGTCACTGGATATACGTTCTGTCGTAGTTGTTTGCCTACAGAAAACCCGTGTTTCCAGGAAAATCTTTACTGCGGAATTTTGCTCAGATGTAGTGTCGTACTTCTTTATGCATGGCTTCGTGCTCGCCGACGGCTGTCAGATAGGTGACCGTCCCGAGTATAAGCACATCCAGGAAGGTGGCAATGGCCTGCAGCGGCAGGGCTATGGGCAGGATTAAGAGGTAGCCGGATTCAAAGCCCTTGCCGTAGCTTGCACAAAGGAAGGCCGTGCAGGCGGCTGGTCCGGCGGCGGGAGCGGCTGTGGAAAGCAGCACGCTGAGTGGTACCATGCCAAGTATCCACAAGAAGGCATTGGGGCCCAGGCCGAGGCTGGAATAGGAATTTAGAATAATGATAAAACTGCTGGCGCTGACTAGGGCGGTACCGGGACGCCCAATCATCATGGCCAGGGGTAGTGCTACGCTGCCTACACGGCGGCGGACGCCGAGGCTTTCTTTCAGGTGGCGGGCCAGGATTCCGGCTGGAGCATAGTAGTTGGCGGTAAATACAGCGGTGATGGCCGGAGCAATCAGTGCGTACAGTATCCTGAGAGGATTTTTGCCTTTAGTGGCAATGAATATAACCAGGGGTAGCAGCACTATGAGTGCTATGGCTACTTCAATTCCCAGCAGGCTGAACAGGCGGGCGTACGGCGTCAGGTCGGGGATGGCTTTGATGCTGCCGATGCGGGCGGCACTGAGCAGCACCAGCGGCAGGGGGAACAACTCCAGTATAAAACTGTTTATCTGCCAGCTTAGCCGGCTGAGCGAATCAGAGAGCTGTAAAACCGGTTTTGCGGCATTTTTTTCGCTGGAGAAGGCCAGCCCCAGTACCAGGCCAAGCAGCAGTACCGGCAACAGGTAGTCGCTGCTGGCGATTACGCCGAAGATATTAGCAGGGAAGGCGGTCTCCAGCAGCCTGGCAATGGTGGGCAGCTCGGGCAGGCTGCCGCTTTCATTACCAAGCGGGATGCGGGTGGTGGAAAAGAGTATGGCCCCGCCCGAACCGAGCAGGGTAAAAATCAGCAAGGCCAGCAGACTGTAGATGGTAGTGCGGGTGAGGGTACGCAGCAGTTTGCGGTCACCATGCAGTTCGTGCACCGCCACCGGTATGGAAAATAGCAGCAGGGGCACCAGCATGACTCGAACCATGTTCACGGCTACTGTCGAGAGGGTATCCAGAAGTGGGCCGCCGATTGGCGTAAACAAGCCGATTGCCAGGCCGAGGACTGACGCGATCAGGTATTTTATCCAGAGTTTCATGCTGCCTGGTACTCCGTTGTTATAAATATGTATGACCCGGACGGGAATCGAACCCACGACCTGCTGCTTAGGAGGCAGCCGCTCTATCCAACTGAGCTACCGAGTCTTTCGCGCGTATTGTAGAATGCCATTGCGGCACGTGTCAACGCTGAATGCCTTACTGGGGCTGGCCTTTTGTTTCCGACCCGGGGAGGTTTCTGTCCGCTGCGCCTTGTGGCGTTTGTGCTGCCGGTTTTTCCGGAGGCGGCAGCTGGGCGGGTGCTGGCTGCTGGCCGGCCGGTGGCAGTCCGGCGGCTTCGCGTTCTTTGCTCAGCCGTTCCAGTTCGTCGAAGGGATCCTCGCCGATCAGGCCGTAGCCAGATTGCAGATCCTGCAGGTAATGGGTCAGTTCGCTGGCCTTGTCGCGGATCTGCTGGCCGGCTGCCTGGTTGGAAGCATCGGGTATGGTCTTCAGCCGGGCCATGTCGATTTTAAGCTGCTTGAGGGCGTTTACCGAGCTGCGCATGCGCAGGCTTAAAACTTCTTTCTGGTCGGCCAGTTCTCTGCAGGCGCGTTCCTGTTTTTCGATCTCGGCTATGGATTTTCGGTATTCGGATTGCAGGCCCGGGCTGGTGCTGTCTTCCAGTTTCTTGCTCAAAGTCAGCCGGTCTTTGGCCAGTTCTTCCATTGGTATGGTGCTGACTATCTGGTCAATCTCGTTAACGCTGTGGGTGATCATCTTTACCTGTTCCACATACTGGTCCAGGTTGGGGATCATGTCCTTGTCCAGTATGCCGGACTTGTCGGCCTTGATGATGGAGGTGATTTCGCCTTTAGTACGCAGCGCTTCTTCGTAGAAGTTGGCATATTGACCCGACTCGGCGCGGATGCGGCTGCTGCTTTTTTTCAGGCGGAACAGCTCGGCCCAGCTTTTTACGTTGAACTTGGCGAAAATCTTTTTGGTCAGGCTGCGTTTGGATCCTGGGTAAGCCGCCAGGTGGCCGAGGAAACTGAGGGCAATAATGCCGGACGGGATGATGGCCCACAGAAAGCCCGGAACGGTAAGCAGATTTATAGTAAACAACAGCGCCGGGACGGTAAGTACGGTGGCGGTATGCGAGGCCATACTGTCGCGCACCCGGTTCAGTTTTTTATACTGATCCAGTGTCGATCGGTCCAGTTCCGGGATTTTTTCCACTTCGGCTGCTTTATGCTTGTTGCGCAGCAGCGAGAAGAAGTTGGCCACCAGGCCGATGCCCCAGGCCGCGCTGACGATGGCTGCCCACATGAAGCCGGAGCTAAATTGCGTGTTGATGAACCACAGGAAGATATTTACCCCGATAAACGGAATAAGGTTTCCCAGGAAGCCGGAAAAGGCCTTGTTGGCCTTCAACTCCAGGCTTTCCTTATATACTGTAAAATCGGTAGCAAGATCGCCTTCATCGGGTTTGAAGTAGTCGGAATCTTTTAGTTCGCTGTCCCACTTACCGGTTGGCACCTCGCGGGCGTGGCGCTTGAGCTCTTCGGCAAGTGCCTGTTTGCGGCTCTGGTGGCTCTGGGTGGCGTCCTTAATGCTGGCCGCCACTTTTGATGCGTCAAAATGTATCTGTATGTTTTGGCCGCTATCGCTTTTATAGCTATGGCTGTGCTGTTGGCTTGCCGTCTGTGCTTGGCTGCCTGTTCCCTGTTTGCCGCTGCGCTGCCATTCGCTTACTTTGCCTTCGATGGCTCTGGCTATGCCTTCTACTGCCTTGCCTATATCACGGGCCAGGTCGCTGTTGGCCGTTACCGGGCCGTTGGGTCCGTTTATGGTCATTCCGGGCTGCGCGCTGGTGCCTGGCTCGGGTTGGGGCATGCCCTGGCGCATAATGATACCTTTTTCGACCAGCGAGGCGATCACTTCCTTGGCTTCCACCCCGTAATGGCCGTAGCGCTTGTTGGCCTCGTCGACGGTCATACGGCGGTGGCTGTTCTGGATATCTTCCAGGATGGTGCGCCGTATCTGCTGTATCAGTTTCTGGCTTTCTTCGGCGGTATAGCTGCGCTCCGGTGCTTCGGTTTTGGTTGGCTGGGTTTCCGGTTTGTAGCCGGGGCGCGGTTTGTCGCGGTCCGGGTCAAACTTGGCGTTGTTGCTGACGATCTCGTAGCCGTGTATTTCTTTGTTGATATTTTTAAGGGACAGTTTTCCCAATTTGTCGGCCCGGAAGTCGATTTTATTCAGCACCTGGTTGTATACATCCTGGGAGAAGCAGATTGTTCCGGGTCTGGCAAAGGACTGTAGACGGGCGGCGATGTTGATGCCTTCGCCCAATGCGTCATTTTCGTAGAAGTAGATATCGCCCAGATGCACTCCGATGCGCAGCAGCAGCGGTTTGTCGTTGCTGTCTACGTTGTGGGCGTACAGGGTGTCCTGAATCTCCATGGCCGACTGCAGGGCTTCGACCGTATTGCGGAAGACCACCAGGAAGGCATCGCCGATGGTTTTAATCACCTCGCCGTGATATTTGTCGGTAATATCGGTCACCAGTTTGTTGTGGAAGGACATCAGCCGCAGGGTGCCGGCTTCGTCCTGTTCCATCATGCGCGAGAAGCCGACAATGTCGGTATACATGATGGCGGCCAATCGGTAGTCTTTTTGTTCCATTGCAGGTATAGAATACGGCAGAGCGGCCTGATGGTCAACTGCAAATTGATGCTATACGTAACAACACTGCAGGGTGACCCCCGCTACGCTGACTGGCCGCAGCGTGGGTAAGGACCGGCAGGCCTAGGCTTGTTGCTCCTGCGGCGCAAAATAAACTTCCAGCTCGGCCAGC
>JAHIWF010000025.1 GCA_018815555.1 Spirochaetota bacterium
CGACAGCCGCACACCATTTACCGCCTCGTTGGTTTCGGTCGGACTGAATATTGTTCTGGATCCACTTTTAATTTTTACTTTCGGCATGGAAGCGGCCGGAGCGGCATGGGCGACAGTAAGCGCTAATCTAGTGGGCACGCTCATTCTAATCCGCCCTCTAGCACCCTGGTTCAGGCTGACACTGCGCCCCAAACTATATCTGTATGGCAGCCGGAATTTCCTACGACTAGGACTGCCACAGTGCGCCGAGAGTACGCTGTACGCCGGCTTTACAATGGTGGTTGGCATGTTTTTGGGGCGTTTTGGCGCAAGTGTACTAGCCGCCAATTCGTTGGGAGCACAGGTAGAGTCACTAACCTGGATGATTGCAGTAGGCCTTGGTTCGGCTGCGACTTCATTTATCGGACAGAACTGGGGAGCAACACGCTACGACCGTATTCTGCGCGGGTACAAAAGCATTCTGCTGATTACACTCGCCTACTCTATCGCCATTGCCATCTGGTTTTACTTTTTTCCCGGAGCGGTTTCGTCTATTTTTACCGACCAGCCAGATGTGCATGCTAAAAGCATTGAATACTTTCGTATTCTAGCCTGGTCCCAGCCATTAATGGCTATAGAAATCGCTATCGGCGGGGCATTTCGCGGCATTCAAAAGCCGGGATTTCCTGCAGTGGTATCGGCAATAATTACCCTAACCCGGTTGCCGCTATCCTGGCTATGCCTACGCGCCGGATTTTCTTATCAGGCGATCTGGTGGATAATCTCCGGCACCAGCATTGCTAAAGGACTGGTCATCGGGGGTTGCTTCATTCCCATGTTTAAACTTGCCTTAGCAGCTACAGGACAAACAAGGAAAACCAAGTCTTTTCGTAGACCGCCTATAAATAGGTCATAAATCCTGATACCTATCATATATTCATAAAAACACCTCGTTCGGTTAATGCCACTATGGCTACATGTTTGACTATCGATGTAATAATGAAATGAAATATAATGTAAATTTCTGCTTATTCTATCACCCGAATGTAAATGATGATTAGTGCCCGGTACTACTATAGCGCAACAGACTGAAGCGCCAAAGAACATAGGCTAACGCAAATAGCAGGGGGCCAATCAACCACGACAGAAATGGCAGGCCGGGCCAGAAACCATCGGTCTTGCCCAACAACCAGGCCGCCGGAAAGTAATTTACAAAAGCGAACGGCATGATATACAGCACAATGCTGCGTACGGCATCGGGGAAAATTGACAACGGGTAGCCAGCAATCTTGCGTGAGTTGCGGTACAGGGCACGGAAGACATTACCGGATTTGCCGAACCAGAGACTAAGACACGAAAACGCGACAAAAATGGCCCCTTGTATCAGCACGCCACTGACAAGGGTCAATAGCAGAAAGGCCACGCGCGCTGGGTTCCAGACAATACCTACGGCCTGTGCTGACCACACCAACAAGGTTATTCCGACAGCGCCATGGCCAAGTGTTGCAAGATAGTCAGAATTATAGGCCATTAGCTGAAACATGGTACCACGCGGCCTGATAAGTAGCAGGTCGAGCTTGCCTGAATTGACAATCATGTCAAAATCGCGAAAGCCGGTAAACAAAGCGATCATAATGGCATAGGTCAGGAAAAGAAAACTAAACAGGAATAAAACCTCATTCATATTCCAGCCACCAAGGTCTGGGAAACGCTGCAGAATCAGGTAGACCACGATTACGCTGGCGAATTCGCGCACAAAAACAGCCAGGGTTCGCAATACAGCGTCTATACGAAAAGCGAACAGCGCTTTTAGTGACAAGCTGCCATAGGCAAAGTACAACGCAACAGGATTCATAGAACAGGTTCGTTCAGGGGTAGATTTCTTCATGTCTTAGCCTCCGTTTACGGCAAGTTTACGCCGGCCCAATACCCAAAGCGCCTGTGCGCACAGCTGGAGGGCGACAATCCACAAGGCTTGTTTTGCCAGACCATACAAAACTGAACTGCCATTGACATGCCCTAGCCAAATCGACATTGGCGCGGAATAGATGGCCTGAAACGGCGAAGCGCGTACAAAAGCCATCATCCAATCAGGCATAAACCAGTACGGAATATAGGCTCCAGACAAGACCAGCACTGCCGCGTTTTTGATAGTAACAAAACTGAAGATATTAAAGTACCAGAACGAAATATAGGACATGATCAGGCCGATGGAATGCAGGACCAGAAAGCTCATGGCCATGCTCAAGACAAAAAGTGGCAGCGCCAGGGCTGAGGCAGGCGCGGACAAGCCGAACAATAAGGCGCATATCACGAACGCCGGAAGAAATTCGACCAGTAAGCGATAACCGGCTCGACCGATATCCGCCGCCAATATCATGCCCCCGAAATGCATTGGCCGCAAGATATCATTAGTAATCGCGCCTGTGCGTATCTTGTGGGCAATACTGTATTCATCCATCCAGAAGGCCTGTGAAATGCCGATTGCAAACAAGGTATTGGTTATGGTATCTTCCAGGCTTACTGTCTGGAGTGTACCTGTGCTGGCATAGACAGCCTTCCAGATAGCCACATTTACTGCTATCAAAATAACTGTATCAAGAATGCCAATCAGGGTGTTTACCCGAAAAGCGAGGCCTTCAAGCAAAGTCTTGCGCGCTATTTCTATGTATGCGCCTTTCATAACCGGGCCTGTTGAGCGCTAAAGATAGTTTTAACGACACTCTCGATCGACGGTTCTTCAATTGTCATGTCCGCAATGTCGTATTTTTTGGCTACTTGCGATACCAACTCGTGCACTTGCATACTGCCCCGGTCAAAAGAAAAGCGGGCGCGAAGGGCATTCTCCTGGATAAGCTCGGTACCGCTAATCGGCTCGCAGCGTGTATGGACATTGAAGTCGACGATCAGGGAGCGACGCGAGCCAGAGAGACTGGCCAAGCCGCTGACACTGCCATCGTAAAGCAGCGCACCTTTGTCGATTACAATTACCCGCTGGCAGGTCCGTTCCATATCCTGCATATCATGCGAGGTTAGAAGCATGGTAACGCCGCGCTCGGCATTGATGTGTTGCATAAAGCCACGGATCTTGTCTTTGGCGACAATATCCAGACCGATTGTCGGTTCATCCAGAAAAACCAGTTCCGGATCGTGCAACAAGGCAGCGGCGATATCCGCCCTCATTCGTTGCCCCAGGCTGAGCTGGCGGGCAAGTTGATGCCGGAAGTCGGCCAGCCCCAGAATGTCGTCGAACAGTTCCAGGTTGCGGCGGTATGTTTGCGGCGGTACGCCATATATTTTTCTTAACAAATCAAAGGTATCGCTTACGGGCAAGTCCCACCATAACTGTGTGCGCTGCCCGAAAACCACACCGATACGTCCGACATAGCGTTTTCGGTCCTTAAATGGCGACAGGCCGAGCACCTGCACACGGCCGGATGTCGGTACCAGTACCCCTGTCAACAGTTTAATGGTTGTCGACTTGCCTGCGCCATTGGGGCCGATAAAACCGACCATCTCGCCGGCTTCGATTGCAAAACTGATACGCTTAACGGCCTGGATGTCGCGGTAACGTGGTACAAACAGGTTTTTGAGCGCGCCACTGATGCCGTCTTGCCGCTGTACGATACGGTATGTTTTACAAGCTTCAGTCAGCTCCAGTATGGCCATACATTCCCTCCGGTTTGCGCGATTTTACAATGGTTGACCGCTGCGGTCAAGCTGCGCTCGACATGGCGGCTGCGGCGCCTTGTTCGGCGAAAGCATCTGTGCTAAGCTCGTTACTTCAGTTTCCAATTTCCGGAGGTTATTTTGAAGCTTTTGTCCAAAACCGGGGCCGCCCTGCTGCTGGCTGTCCTGTGCGCTTTTCTGTTTTTTTCCTGTATTGAAAAAGATCTTACCAGCGGGCTGCTGCCCGGCATATACGCTGTTCTGGAAACCAGTCGTGGAGCTGTTGTAGTAGAACTCGATTACAAAAAAGCCCCCCTGGCTTCAGCCAACTTTATCGGCCTTGCCGAAGGCAGCCTGGAAGCATCCTGGCAACGTCCCTTCTACGATGGGCTCAAATTCCACAGTGTGCAGCCCGGCTTCATTATCCAGAGCGGCTGCCCGGTGGGCGATGGCTCGGGAACGGCCGGTTACATTTTCCCCGACGAATTTCATTCTTCACTTTCCCATGATGCCGCCGGCGTATTGGGAATGGCCAACACCGGCACTGATACCAATTCATCACAATTTTACCTGACGCTCGACAGCCTGCCGGCACTGGACGGCAATTACACCTGCTTCGGCCGCACTGTCAGCGGCCTTGAGCTTCTTTCCAAAATCAAACAAGGCGACAGCTTGAACACAGTACACATCGTGCGCATCGGACCGGACGCCCAGGCCTTCGGCAGCAGTCAGGCCGACTGGCAGCAGTATTTTGGCCGCGCTATAGAGACCGCCAGCCTGCGCATGAAAGCCAAACGGAACGAAATCATTGCAGCTATTATCCAGAAATGGCCGGAACTAAAGCCCGGCCTCTTCGACATACTTACCACAACGCTTGCCGAAGGCAGCGGCCCCAAACCGGAAATCGGCACCGAAGTACGGGTGCACTACACCGGCATGCTTCCGGACGGCAGGGTGTTCGACCGCACTAATCCTGAAGGGGATCCTTTTGTGTTCAAGGTCGGCGTTGGCCAGGTTATCGAAGGCTGGGATGTAGTGGTTGCCAACATGCGCAAGGGCGAAAAACTGCGGGTAGCGCTGCCGCCGGAAATGGCTTATGGTTCCAGTGGCGTGCCTGGTGCGATACCAGCGGATTCTTTCCTGATTTTCGAGATTGAATTACTGGACTTCTGAGTAGAAACCGGCGGCAAACGGAGGCGCACATGGCAACTGTAGTTATTGAAAAATTACCTCCGATGGACTATGCCTCCGGCTGCGTCGCGCTGGCCGCCGATTACGGACACCCTTCCTGGGAACAGCAGCCTGAAGTTCTGGCCATACGCCAGGCGGTATTCGCTGCGCTGGATTTACTGGTATCCAAATCGTCTGTGCTAGAAAAATTAAAGGGCCGCAAGGTTGTGGTAAAACCGAATCTGGTTCTGGTGTATCAGGATATCGGAACCCAGCGGCGCAGTTATCCGGAAACTACCGACCCGCGGGTGCTGGATGCCTTGGTACTGTGGCTGCAGAGTGTTGCCCAGTGTTCGGCCATAGTTATTGCCGAATCATCCGGCCGCGGCTCGCCTACCCGGGCAAGCTTTGCCCTGTCCGGCGTAGACCGTCTGGCCAAAAAGCGCGGCTGCGAACTGCTGGCGCTGGAGGAACAGGCGGTTGACCGCTATTTTCTGCCTAAGGCCAAGGTGCAGCGCGAGATTTTGGTTCCGCAGATATTTTCGGAAGTAGTACGCGGCGAGGCTGCCTACATCTCGGTGCCGAAACTGAAAACCAATCTGTATACCGGGGTCACCCTGGGCTTTAAAAACGCCATGGGGGTAATTCCGTATAACCTGCGCCAGCGGGCCCACCATTATGCCATAGACCGCAAACTTGTAGAAATGCTTTACCTTTTTAAGCCGGATGTGGTGCTTATCGACGGGGTGGTGGGTGGCGAAGGCGAATGCCCGGCACCGGTTGATCCGGTGGATTCGCGAATGATACTTGCCGGTGACCACGCGGTGGAATGTGAACGGGCAGCCACACGTCTGATGGGATTTAACCCGGCCGACCTGGCACTGATGCAGATTGCCGACGAACTCGGATTTGGCTCCGGGCAAGCGCCGCTTATTTTGGGCCCGCAGGAAGCCGTCGCGTTCCGGCCGGCTGATGCCAGCTTGGTATCCGCTCGAGTGCGGCGGCTTTTCCCTCAATTAACTGTTCTGTACGGGCTGCCGCGCAACGGCATCGAGCTGCCCGAGGGCAAACTGCCGGACAGCGATCAGGGCCGTGCATTGGTAGCCAGAATGGAGCAAAGCTGCCGGGGCGGCTGTGTCGCCTCTACCCGCTTCGGCCTTTCGATGCTGGAAGCGGAAGGACAGAACTTCAGTCGGCCGGCCTTGCTGCTTATCGGCCCCGGACTTACCTTCCGGCAGGAGCAGGTCTGGCTGGATGCCGACGGTACGGTCTGGGATCGCCGCCGTCTGGTGGACTTTGCTGGCCCCAAAGCGGTAATCGGCAGCTGCGGAAAAGAAGTGGCGGCCGACTGCGACTGGTTTGTAGAAGGCTGCATGCCACTGGCCAATGCCCCGCATGCCATTCTGCACAAATTGGCCGGAACCAGCTGCGCCCTGCTATCGCGGCGTAACCGGCATATACTGCTGTTGCTGAACAGCATGCTGCAGCAACGCAAGGCCAGAATCAAGCGCTTGCGCCGTGGCGAACGCCTGGATGTACTTTTTCCGCTGAACAACCAGAATGACCAGATTCCAGAATATCTGGAAACTCAGGCAGCCGGGCTGCCGGCCGGGCAGGATTGGCTGGAGTGGCCGATGGAAAGGCTGCTTGATCCAGTAGAACGGCGGAGCCTGATCGCCGCTGAAGACAGTTTTACGATAAGCTCAATTACCGGCATTCTTAGTCCCGGGCTTGGCATGAAACTTCGCTGGAGCAGCATTGCCGCTATAACTACAGTACTGACTTGGCTGCCGCTGTTTTTAGGCCTGGCCATCTGGTCAAAAACCATGCAGCCGGGAATCAATTCCGGCTGGCTGTTCGGCGTTTTCTGTGCATTGTTCTTCATGCATCTTATGGAACTGCCCTTTGCCCTGCGGACCTTGGACAAAATGACTGCCCCGCTGCATCCGGGCAGCAAAGGAAAAGCTGCAATGATACTGAAAACCCTGCTGACCGGCTTTCCAGCATGGCTGCCATATCATCGCGGCGACCTTACACACAAGTCGCACCAAACAAACTGAATTAAGCAGACTCCTCATTTGACACAACCCTGCCTTAATACTATGGTTGAAGGATAACAGGAGACCACTATGGAATTATTGCGCAAGCTGTCAGCTGCAGGGCTGCTTCTTCTGGCAACTTTCCTGTATGCTCAGCCGACAAAACTGGTTCTGGTTACCGAGGTTTGGCCGCCCTACCGTATGGATGACAGTTCCAGCCCTTCCGGATTCTCCGGTATCGATATTGATGTAACTTTGGTTCTTCAAGAACGCCTGGGCATACCTATACAAATAAAGCGCACCCCCTGGGCAAGAGCGTTGGACATGCTGCGCAAGGGTCAGGCGGATCTGATATCCGGCATAGCCTGGACTGCCGAACGTGCAGAATATCTCCGCTATGTACCTACCAGCTACAGCGCCGTGCATCCCATGTTTTTTGCACCAGTCGGGAAAGGCTTAACAGTACAGTCCTACAATGACCTGCGCGGGAAAAGCATTGGCATGTCCACTCATTCAGCCTATTTCGAGCCGTTTAATTCCGACAGCAGCCTGAATAAGGTCCCCCTGTCTACCGAAGAGCAAATACTGCAGATGCTGGCCTTAAGCCGTATCGATCTGGCCATTGGTACAGATCCAAACCTAAGTTGGGACATAGCCCGACTGGGACATAAAGGCAAGGTAGAACCAACAGCCTGGCAGCCACCGGATACAACGCCGCTCTATTTTGCAGTCTCACCGCTAACCGAAGCTACTATGCTGGTGCAGAAAATAGATCAGATTCTAAAAGAAATGTTGGCAGACGGAACCATGCAGAAAATCCTGAACCAGTATAAGTGAAACCTTTTGCGAGCGCTGTAATAAAAAAATCAAATTCAGCCTGCTTGGCAAGATCGGTTTACTGACGATTATCCTGACCACCTTCATTGTTATTACTGTAGAACTCGTCGCACTGCGGATAATTACCGACACCATGCTCAAAAATCTCCAGGAGGATTCATTGCGTCTGGCCTCCGAGCTCTCCTCCATCCTGGAAGAACCCCTCTATGTTCTGGACGACGAACAGGTATTCCGCATCGGCGAGACCTATGTGCGTTCCGGCCGGGTCTCTGGTATTCATATACAAGCTTTAGTCACCGGTATGGTGCTTGGGATTCCGGCAATCCGCTCTAATTCTGCCATTCCCGACTTACGGGGAACAATAGTCCGTAACGGAATGGACCTTGGTACCTATATATAGAATTCAGTGACGCAGTGACAAGCGAAACAAAAAAGAACATTCGTGACATCATCGCCGGAGCGGTTCTGGCCATACTACTCTCCAATATTGTGGCAACCCGCTTTGTCATCTTTGCCAGAGTCAACCGGGCATTTAGGCCAATTCTGCAGGCTCTTAAGGGATATCTGACGGTAATTACAAAATACGACTGCCTCCATCTGTCTATACTGAAGTAAATGGGTTGATAGACCATGTTAAGCTGATGACCGGGCGCATAGAGGGCAAAAGCACTAATTTGCAGCAGGCAAACCAACTGCTGGAGCAACGCGTCCAGGAGCGCACGGTCGCCATGGAAAAATCCCTGCAGGAACTGGAGTTTGCCCAGGAGCAGCTGATACACTCCGAGAAACTGTCGGCACAGGGTCAACTTTCGGCAGGCATGGCGCATGAATTAAATACACCGTTGGGGGCTATCTTATTGTCAACCCGCCTGATTCTCGATTTTTTCGACAAGGAACTGTTCCGGCTCCTTGGATTTTATGCACAGCTTGACCAGACCCGACGCGATGCGCTGCTGCAGCTTTATCAGCTGAGGCAATCCGCCGC
>JAHIWF010000230.1 GCA_018815555.1 Spirochaetota bacterium
CAGGGCGATAACCAGCAAGAGTACCAGGGAATTTCCCAATACCTTTTCGGCGTATTGCTTGCGTTTCTCTCCCAATGAAATCGACAGAATGGTGCTGCCGCCGATGCCGACAAGCATAGTACAGGCCATAAAGATGAGCATAAGTGGAAAACTGACGGTGGCACCGGCCAGCCCGTCCGGACCAACACCGTTTCCGATAAATATGCGGTCTACTACGTTATACAGAGCTTGAACGACCATGCCGATGATTGCCGGTCCGGAATAATGCAGCAACAGGGTTCCGATGGGCTTGGTCCCGAGTTTCTGTGATTTGTCGGTCATCTGCCGCCTCTGGCCGAAGTTGTATAGTGGAAAGCTATGTGCATGATAATAAAATACCGGAGTTGACTATACAGAAAATCGCACCAGGCTGTACAGGCTTACGGTTGATTATTTCCCTGTCCGCGGGGCAGGTTCCGGCCGGAAACCATTGAACATTATTCTAACCATCCCCTAATTGCTGCCTAACTATATTTTGATAAATACAAGATATGAATTATTTGATACTTGCCGCGGGTAAAGGCAGCCGCATGGGAAACCTTTCCAGCTATCTGCAAAAATGCATGTACCCCGTGTACGAAAAACCCTTCCTGGAACTTATTCTGGAAAGTATCAGTTCCAACCGGTTTTTTAACAAGAATGAAGACCGGATTGTACTGGTTGTAGGGCACCTGCGTGAGCAGATACAGGCGTATTTCGGCGACTCCTGGAAAGGCATTCCGCTCGGCTACGCCCTGCAGGAGGAAGCGTTGGGTACTGCCCATGCTGTTATGCTTGGTGCGGCCGCTGCTGAAGCTGGTCAGCCTTGTGTCATAATCCAGGGCGATATGTGGGTGGAAAGCGCTCATTTGGAACGTCTGGTAGATATGCCGCAGGCTGATGTACTGTCAATCGTCCGGCATGAGTGCGCTCACAAGCACAACGAGCGCATCGACCGTGACGGTGACCGGATAGTCCGAGCCTGGCAGGGAACCAGCCCCTTTGTGGACTGTGGTATCTGGAAATTCTCGCCGGCCATGCTTACCTATATGATGAGCGGCAAAGCTGACGAATATCGCGCCCTGGTTTCGGTACAGAAGGCCATTGAACAGGGCTTGCCGGTAGCAGCTCTGGAACGCGACAGCTGGATACATCTTGGAGGTACCGAACCTTCGGTATCTGAAAACCTGAAAGATCTTCTGGTTTTCTTTTCCGGAACACAGCCATGATGGTACTCGCCAAAACACCGCTGCGCCTGCCTATGGCCGGTGGGCTAAGCGACCTCAAGGAATATGCAAATATTCATGGCGGTCTGACAATTAGTGCCACTATAAACAAATATATTTATGTTGCCGTAAAGGACAGCGCAACCCGCGATTTTGAGTTGCATTACCTGAATAGCCACGAAAAAACACCTCTGGCCGACGAGATCAAGCATAACCATATACGCGAAGCTATACGGATGGCAGGGCTAAGTCAGCGTCCTCTGGATCTTAGCATCATGAACGATATGCCCCACGAAGGCGGGCTTGGCTCCAGCGGAGCGCTCAGCGCAGCTTTGTTCAGTGCTCTCTATGCACTCAAAGGCGAAGAAGCCAGTCCCTCGGGAGTCATTCGTGACAGCTCTACTCTGGAAATGGATGTTTTGGAAGGAGCGTCAGGATATCATGACCATACCATAACCCATTTGGGCGGCTTCCGACTGATCAGCTATAATAAGGCAGGCTTCCAGACTCTGCCCTTTGAACCAGCCAGTGAAACTGTAAGAAAATTCTTCAAACGTTTCATGCTTTTTTATTCTGGTTTCCATGCCAAAACCAAACCATCGCTGGCACTGCTCGCCGAGAATTTGCATGCTGTACTCCCCGAAATGGAAGCCATGAAAGCCAACGCTCTGGATCTGGTCGAAGCTTTGCATGCCGGCGACGTTTTTGCCGCCGGGTCCTGTATCCAGCGCCAGCAAGACATAAAACAGAAACTACCCGGCTATTTCGAAAACGAATTTGTACTGGATACCATGCGTCGTGCCCGTAAAATAGGCGTGTACGCACAAATTCCCGGCGGCAAGATCGGCTCATTTCTGATTATTTTCCGGCCTAAAGGAGTAAAGCGCAAAACAGTTCGCGAACACTTCAGCGACCTGCAGCACGTTCCCTTCGAATTTGTGCCGGAAGGCAGCCGGACGACCAGCCTGTGAAAATCCTCTACGG
>JAHIWF010000231.1 GCA_018815555.1 Spirochaetota bacterium
AGTACGCGGACCAATGATTATGCAAGGCTACTACAAGGACCAGGCGGCTACCGACGAAGTGCTGTCCAGCGACGGCTGGCTGCATACTGGCGACATCGGTTACCTGGATGCCGACAATTACCTGTACCTGACCGGCCGGGCCAAAAACCTGATCGTTACCGAGGGTGGCAAGAACGTCTATCCGGAAGAAATCGAAAACGCCTTCCAGCTGTATACCGAGGTAGACCAGATTCTGGTGCGCGGCTATGTTGAAGACAAAAAGAGCAAATCGGAAAACATCGAAGCCCTCATCTACCCAAGTAATGATTTCTTTGCAACAGCCGACAGCGGCAAGGCTATGGACAAGACAGCTGTCGAAGCCCGCATCCGTAAAATCGTGGACGAGGTAAATGCCGGACTGCTGCCCTACCAACGCATCCTGAAAGTTGTTGTACTGGAAGAGCCTCTGGAAATGACTACGACCAAAAAAATCAAACGCCACGTCCTGTAAGTGAAATCTACATTTTTACCGACTACGCGGGCCGAACTTTCGGCCCGCGGTCTTTCCCGCCTCGATTTTATCATCGTTAGTGCCGACGCCTACATCGACCACCCTTCCTTCGGCGCGGCACTTATCGGCCGTTATCTGGAAAGCCTGGGCTACACGGCGGGCATCATTGCCCGACCCGACCCTTCCGATGTGGAAGCCTTCCGCGCCCTGGGAGCGCCGAAACTGGCCTGGCTGGTCAGCGGCGGAGCCATCGACTCGATGGTATGCAAGTACACCGCCAACCGAAAACCACGCTCCGAAGACGACTACGCCCCCGGCGGCAAAGCCGAACTCTGCCGCAGTGCGGACGGCAGCCTGCATGCTTATACCGTAAACGGCCAGACAGCCAATGCCAGACCCGACCGCGCCGTAATCGCCTACTGCGGCAAGTGTCGCGAGGCGGCCAAGGGCGTGCCGGTAATTGCCGGCGGGCTGGAAGCCTCGCTGCGCCGACTGTCGCACTACGACTACCTCTCCGATACCGTGCGCAAACCACTGCTGCTGGACGCCAAGGCCGACCTTTTGGTATACGGCATGGCCGAACGGCCGCTAGCCGAAATCGCCGTGCGGCTGCGGTCTGCGACCGACAGGCAGGTCGGTGGGCCGAAAACCGCCGCGCGGGCGGACAAGGCAGACAGCCGGCAGAAAGCTAGCGGTACAGCCAAAGGGGCCGGGAAAGCTGAGCCGTCCGTCTGGTTTACGCCAGACTTGCTGCGCGGCATAGCGGGCACAGTCTGGCGCACATCCCGCGAGGCGGAACTTCCGGCAGCGGCACTGCGGCTGCCAGCCCATGCCGTTGCCGCGGCCGATCCACTGGTTTTTGCTCAAAGCTTTGCCCTGCAATACCGCAACAGCGATCCTGGTACCGCCCGGATTCTGGTAGAAGAGGCTGCCGGGCAGTTTGTGGTGCAGGAAATACCGGCCGCGCCGCTGGACCAGGCAAGCCTGGACGCCCTCTACGCCCTGCCCTTTACCCGCAGCTGGCATCCGGCCTACAAAGTGGCCGGCGGCGTACCGGCCCTGCAGGAAGTGGAATTTTCGATAACCATAAACCGCGGCTGCTATGGTGCCTGCGCCTTCTGCGCGCTGGCCTTTCATCAGGGACGCATCGTCAGCAGCCGTTCCAAGGCTTCAGTGCTGGACGAAGCCAGGCTCTTAAGCGTCAGCAAGAATTTCAAAGGCTACATCCATGATGTGGGCGGCCCTACCGCAAACTTCCGCGGCCCGGCCTGCGAGCGCCAGGCCAAAGGCAGTGCCTGCACCGACCGCCGCTGTCTGGCCCCGGAAGCCTGCCCGTCTCTACAGGTAAGCCACCGCGATTATCTGGATATCCTGCGGGCGCTGCGGCGCTTGGCCGGCATTAAAAAAGTATTTATTCGTTCCGGCATCCGCTTCGATTATCTGATGCTGGACAAAGACAAGGCTTTCCTGCGCGAGCTGGCCGAGCACCATACCTCCGGCCAGCTAAAAGTAGCCCCTGAACATGTTTCGGAACGGGTGCTCCGCCTGATGGGCAAACCCGCGCATAAAGTATACGAGCGCTTCGCTGCTGCCTGGGCCGACGTGAACCGCGAACTAGGGCTTAAGCAATATGTGCTACCCTACTTTATAGCCAGCCATCCTGGAGCCGGACTGGACGAAGCCATCGAACTGGCGGAATACCTGCGCGATGCCGGCTTTGTTCCCGACCAGGTGCAGGATTTTTACCCCACCCCCGGCACCCTGGCCAGCGCCATGTACCATTCCGGCATCGACCCCTTAAGTGGCGAAAAAATCTATGTTGCCAAAGGCGCCCGCGAACGCTCGATGCAGCGGGCCTTGCTGCAATATAACAAAGCGGAAAACCGCGCGCTGGTAAAAGAAGCCCTGCAGTTGGCCGGACGCAGCGACCTGATCGGCAAAGGACCGAAATGCCTGGTTAGCTGATTAGCTGGAGACCAGGCATCACTGCTATCGGCAGCCTATTGCTCCGATTGCTTTTTTTCTTGCCAAAAAGCAGAAACCGTGTTCTAGTACAGCCCATGAATACCTACGATGAACGCGACACCATATTCTCGCGCATGGAATTGCAGGCGGGCACGCCGCAGTACAACGATTATTATAGCCGCCACCCGGAGCGCAAGGCTGGTGATGATGCCGCCAGGCTGCGCGCCGGTCAAGCCGGCCCTGCCGACGATCGACTGCGCCGGCTTTCTATCGATGCCAGCTTCGGATTGCTGGAAGCTATGCGCCCCCTGGCCAGAGGCACAACGGCAGCAGTACGGCTGGAAATAAGCCCTCAGGAAGCGGCCGATTTTCTGTGCAGGCAGGCAGAATCGTATGGGGCAGTACTGACCGGGACCGCACTGTTGGGTGATGCCTGTTTTTATGCGGTTCGCGGCCGCGGAGCGGAGTACGGCCAGACAGCTGAGACTGAAGGACGCTACGGAATAGTGTTTGCCGTGCGCATGAATCCAGAGGAGATAAGCCAGGCTCCGACGCCGCGCGCGGCGGCCGAAGTGGTGAACGGCTACAGCCGGGTGGCCCTCATCGGGCTGGTGCTGGCCAGAACTATTCGGGAGTGGGGTTGGTCGGCGGCCTGCACCATGGATGGCCGCGCCGATGTGGTGCTGCCGGTGGCCGCCCGCTATGCCGGCCTGGGCTCGATCGGCCGGTCCGGACTGCTGCTCACTGACGATTTCGGCCCCTGCGTGCGCCTCGGCGCAGTAGTAAGCGATTTACCGCTGGAACGCACGCTCCGCCAGCCCTGCAAAGCGGCAAAAGTGTGCGAGAGCTGCCAGCGCTGCGCCGCTGCCTGCCCGGCCGGAGCCATCAGCCAAGAGCCTGCCGCCGCCGGCCGTTTTGCACCGGTAAACGACGATGCCTGCTTCGCGCAATGGCAGAAGGTCGGCACCGATTGCGGCCTGTGCCTGTCCAAGTGTCCGCTTTCGAGGATTACCGCTCGGTAGATCCGGCCCTAGCGCACCCGACGGTTATAATCGCTGATGAAGGGCGGCGGCAGCACGATGTGCTCATGCGTTGTTACGCTGGTTGCCGCGTAGCGCAGTGTTTCGTTTTTCAGGTAGCGGGCCAGAATGGCGTCAAAATCGTCAAGCCCGATACCAAGATGCGAATTGATCCAGGTCCGTACCGCCGCGACTTCTACCTTATAACCGCCGTCGAAAATTTTCTCGCCTTCGCGCAGCGCAAAGTCCACCAGCCCGTGGGCCACCCGTTCGCGCGGGATGGTCTCTATCAGCTCGGAAATCTGTACATTGGACGAACGGATTCTGGCTGACAGGGTTTTGATGATGGTAAGCGCAAATTTCGGATTGCCGAGTATCATCGACTCGAACACCGTTTCGTCCACCGCCATCAGGGTACTTCGCTCGGTGCATACCGCTGTGGCCGAACGCGGGCGGCCGTCTATCAGTGCCATCTCGCCGAAATACTCGTTGGGGGTGCGTATCACTTTAAGTGTTGCTTCGCCGCCTTCGACCTTTTTGCGCAGCTCCACGCAGCCCTTAACCAGGATGTACATCAGCGCGCCCTTTTCACCTTCGCGGAAAATCTGCGCTCCGCCTTCGTAGCAAACCGTGTTTTGATTCATGATTCCAGTGTAATGCCTGCCCGGAGCTAACGCAATGGTCGTGGTTGGGGATTGGGAATCTGAGTATGTAGTGACCAGGCGGAGCCGTAAACCGGCAGGCCCACTTAACCCGAAAGTATTATACGAATAACGAAATTGTATAACTTTACAGTATCAAAATCCCTCATTATCGTTGCTCAACCACTACACAAAGGAGTGCCTTTATGAAGAATAAGCGAGTATCAACTATTATGGTGCTGCTTCTTTTATGCGTGCCGCTGATTGCATGGGCTCAACAAACCCGCAACATCGGCTTTACAGCTTCACCGACCGGAATTGGCGGAGTAACAACGCTGCCGGGAACAAATTGGAATGTAGATAAGCTAAACAGCCTGTATACAGCATGGCGAACCTGGACAGCTACAAACACCTTATATGGTGGATATGTTAGACATTTTGATATACCTAGCAAGGGGGATGGACGGTATCTAGCATCCAAGGATATCAAGGGCCTAAATATTGCCAATGCTGCTATGGCCAGAGGTGGTACAGCCGCCGTATTTTATGAAAGCTCCACCATTGAAGGATTCCAGTATAAACCAGAATATGCCTTCGACGGAGACATGGACACTCGCTGGGCGTCACACGATCCGGCCGTAAACGGTCCTGAAACACTGAGTGTGGATCTAGGAGAAGAATACAATATCGCGAAAATTGTACTTAAATGGGAAGCCGCTTATGCGAGCAAGTACACGATTGAAATATCAACAGATGGTACTACCTGGGGTACCCTATATTTTACTAGCAACGGCGATGGCCTAGTGGACGACATTGATGGCCAAAATTATATTGCTCGCTATATACGGCTGATATGTGAAGAACGCGCCACACCCTATGGCTATTCGCTGTTTGAGTTTGAGGTTTACGCTGATGTTGACTCTGTGGCTGCTGACGGCACGTATACAGCCAGTTCTATTGAACTGGAGATTCCCAACCTCCACGCCTGGAAAGCCTTCGACGGCGATTTTACTACACGCTGGGGATCAGAAGAGTATATAAACAGCGATCAATGGCTGCAAGTAAACCTTAACGGGATGAAAACAGTTAACCGGGTGGTACTGCATTGGGAAACCGCCTTCGGAGCAGAATACCAAATACAGGCAAACAATGGCGGTACCTGGCTAACACTGGCCAGCATCACCGGTGGCGATGGCAATATAGATGCCATTGATTTTACAGCAACAACAACAGACAAGCTCCGACTGCTCTGTACAAAGCGCGGGTCTGAATATGGCTATTCGCTATATGAGATGCAGGTTTACGAAACTGATTACAACCGCAGCTTTGCTGATGGCTGTATAATCCAGATGAGCCCAAATGGAAAGGCTTCGGAGATGAGTATGTCCGCCTCCACCAGCGAGGCCATGGGCTACGGCATGATACTGGCAGTGCTTGCCAATGACCTGGATGTTTTTACTGGATTGTGGAAGGTAGTACAGGCCTATGGCGCTTGGCATCCGGAAGGAGCGCAGGGCAAGCTGTTACCAGACCTCATGTCCTGGTGTGTACCCTGTGAACCAGACCCCAATAATTCGGTCACGTATACAAATGAAAAAGGTGAAGAGGTTACAGAACACTGGCCCTTGACAGTTGGGACGTCAGTTGATGCGCCCATTGTTGGCGCTGAATCCAACTTAACCAATAATTTTTGGGCAGCCACCGATGGCGAGATGGATATTGCGTATGCCCTGATACTAGCTTACGACAAATGGGGTGATGAAAAATACAAGGAGGCTGCATATAAGCGCATGCGTGCCATTGAACAGTACCTTGTAGGAACGGCTACTGTTAATGGCCAAACCATGAAGTTTTTAAATACCGGCAATTGTTTTGGCATACAAGCGACAAAGCCCGAGTATAACGGCACAACTGCTAATAACCATTGTTTCGCACAACTTTCACGCCCCTGTGATTGGATGCTAGCCAATTTAAACGAAATGTCACGCATTGGCATGCCGGCCGGCATGGCTGCAGCAAACAACAAAATTTACGCCAATATAGACATTCTTAAAAATATCGGCACTTACCTGCTACCCGATTTTGCAAAATTCACGGAAGATACAGTGCAGCAAATTTCTGAAGCTGAAACCATAGAAAACGAGATTGGTGACCGGAATTACTCTTGGAACAGTGCACGCGTGCCTTGGCGGAATGCCCAGAATGTATTCTATTACCAGGATGACCGATCCAGACAGGTTTGCTATAAGATTGTAAATACGCTTAAGAGCGACTTAGAAGGTGATGGGCTTTATTATGGGTACTATTCAGCAGACGCGACTAAGATCCCCGACACATATAGAAACCCGGCATTTACTATACCAGCCTTACTTGCGGCTCAGACACTGACGGGTACAGATCTAGCTGACAGGTTTAATGCCGAGAAGCTTGACCTGCTGTGGAAAAAACATCTTCTGGATAAGCACTATGCGCTTGGTAGTGGTACTGAAGGTGGTGATTATGCGCCGTATGAAAAAAATGAATATAATGCAAATGTACCATCAAAGAGTAACTATTTCGGTGATGCCATTACCCTTATATGTGGTGCTATCAGCCTAAACTGCTTCCCACCTCATGAGTTCTATGAGGAAAAAATTGTTAACGGCTATTTTGAGACAAACACAAATAGCTGGACGGCAACAAAGGCCACCTTGGAAGCTACCGATATCGATAATGATGGCGACCAAGAACTTGTAATATCTTGCAATGCCGCTGGTGACATCATACTAAGGACGACCACAAAAGAACTCGAAAAAAATGTCGGATTTGGCCTGTCCTTTACAATGACCAAGGCAACAACGAAGCCACTAACCTGGACGATGCGCAATTGGAACATAAAGGAATTCAATCTAAGCTCAGGAGCTAATGCCCTAGAGTTCAAGCTTGGTGATATTCAAGGTGTCTTTAGTTATGAATCAGGCTTTGTAGTGCAGAATAATGTGATGCGCTTTAAAGGCGACATCGGGTTCAGCAGCCCGGGAGCCGGAGAAAAGCCGCTTTTGATAACTATTAAAGATGCGAAGGCGGGAGACATTTTTATCCTGGATAATATTAGACTTCAGGATCCGCCTATTACTATTAATCGCTACCTTTATATTGCACAATGGAATCAGAGTCGGAGTTACAATGACGGCAGCTATGTTCGCTACAATGGAGTTACCTACGAATGCGTCTATTCGTATGGTACGCCGGCGGCAAACACACGACCAGGATATTCCCCATATTGGCGAGAAAGTACCTATGGAGAGATCGGCAGCAAATGGCAGAAATATTCAACCTATCAGACTGGTGACTATGTCTACTATCAGGGAACGACATACCAAGCCTTAGCTGGCCACACTTCATACAATAATCCCCAAAATGATAAAACCAAATGGACATATTATTTTAGTCGTGAAGATGAGGGGTTCTATCCGGATATTCCTGATTTGGGCTATCCCGCATGGGTTTCATACCAGTACTATAGCGTGGGCAACAGGGTTAGCTACAACGGATCTGATTACGAATGTACTTACTACCATCAATCCGGACCAGGCTACGAACCAAGCAACCCGGCAATGTGGGCGCTCTGGAAAAGACTGTAACATTGAATTGTAAAAAACGGGGACTCAAAGCTGTGTCCCCGTTTTTTTCGATACGGTTCAAGTTCAACGCAAATTTAGCAGTTCCACCTTGTTGCCGACCCCGCATTTTTTGTAGATATGCGAAACATGTACTTTAACTGTGTTTACTGTTATTCCAAGCTGTTCGGCAATTTCTTTATATAGCCTGCCGCGTTTAAGACAAGCGACTATTTCCAGTTCACGCTCGGTCAGATCAAAATCCATATGCTCAACTTGTTCAGAAACCATCCCTCTTGCCGGATCCGGGCTTTGTAGGTAGTGCAGAAGATCAGCCGCGAGCTGGTCTTTCATTCTTTTTCCCACTTCATCTTTAAAGCGCAACAAGGCATATACTCTGGCTTTCAATTCAGCGAGACTAAAAGGCTTGCAAATATATTCAACCGCACCTAAAGACAATCCTTTTGAGCGGTCAACTTCTGCTTCTTTAGCAGTAAGAAAAAGGAAGGGAACCCCACTTGTTTTTGGCATTACCTTAACTTCCTTCAAGAAACTGTAACCATCAGTACCGTCCATCATGATATCCGAGATAATTAAATTAATCTCCGGCTCTCTGCTTAGTATGGCTAGAGCCTCCTTGGCTGTAAATGCGTAAAAAATATTATACTCGCTGCCAAGAGTGTCATTAAGGAAGGCAATCATCTGCCTGTTGTCGTCCACCAAAAGCAGGGTATTCCTTCCGCCTTGGTAAGCTCTGACGACGATATCCAGCGGCACGATCTCATCGGGGCTGTTACCATAAAAACATACTGGGAGCTGGCCCTCGGCTGGAGGTGTATACGGCAGTTCGATACTGAAAGTCGTCAGCTCCGCACCCGGCAGCACTTGTATCGTTCCGTTCGCATCCTCAAGGGTTCTGCGTACAATATTCAGACCCATACCTATCCCCTGAATACTGCGTTTTTCGTTGGATATTTGCTGAAAAGGATCAAATATTTTATGTTTATTACTATTATCAATAATATTTCCGGTATTGGCGACAGTAATGCTTACCCTTGCCGCTTCTCGCCTAGCGCAAATAATAATCTTGCCACCTTGGCGATTGTAACGGAGCGCGTTGTCAAGAAGATTGTTCATAACACGGTCAAGCGCAGCAACATCCATTGCAATAAACAACTCCTGGGTGCAGTGAAGATCAATCGCTATACCCTGGTTTTCTGCTAGCCGGCTAAAATCCTTGACTTTGGCAGCCAGAACAAGAGACAGGTCGATACTAGTGGAATGGTCGTAAAATACCAGCCCGCGATTCAATTTTTCGCTATCAAGTATGTTCAACATATCTTGTCTCAATTTATTTACATTTTGTCTGGCTATCTTCAAATCGTCGATATTCGATGGGTTTCCTAAATACTTTTCCAGATAGCTTGAGATTATTGTTACAGGAGTCTTAATTTCGTGGGCAATATTTATAAGAAAATTGGTTTTCTCCTGCACCGACCGTTCCAAGCGTTTTACCAGAAAACAACTCCGGAGCGCACTGCCGAGAATAACCCTGAGATTCTCATAGAGATTAACAATCGTAAGAGGGTTAAAATCAAAAATAACATATCCGAAATGCTCATCTTTAAAAGAAAGTGGCAGAAAAACAAAGCTCCTGCGGGTTGTATGTTCCAGCCAGCCATTGGGAAGCAGCTCGACAGTCGGGAAATGAATAGATTTGGTAGCGTTAAGACGATCCCGGCCTTCACTGAATCCGACCACCAGTTCGGCCTGGCCTGGCTTTACCCAGCAGTTGGAATGGATAGAACAGCCTTCAAGCGATTCATA
>JAHIWF010000232.1 GCA_018815555.1 Spirochaetota bacterium
GAAACTGCTGGATAAAGCGCATCTTCGCGAAGTGCTCTAAAAGTAATAATATATTAGTATACGGACCCGGGCTGGAATTGCCCGGGTTTTTTTATGTCATGCCGGAGACAGGTTCTAGCGGCGGCCGGCAGCCGCTGCCGTTTCGTCCTGCAAGTCAGCCAGCACCCTTTTCTCGTTGTACCTTACTATCAGCAGAAAACCCAGGGCACAGAAAGCCAGAGCAACTGCTCCGGTCAGGCGAATGCCGAATGCATTAACCTGACCGCTGCCGAGTATGATAATGGACGGAAACAGCAACCCGGCTGTTGACGCGCCGATTTTCATGAACAGTCCGCGCATGGCATAAAATATGCCGGCTTTATAATTGCCGGTTTTGCGGCCATCGGCTTCTGCTACATCGGCTATGATGGCAACCGGTATAATGCCGAATATGGCCATCGGCAAGGCTCCCATGATGGCAATAATGTAACCCTGCAGCATGGGTGGTAAAGGCAGTTTGCCTAAAAAAAGTACCATGATGTACACTAGGGCAAAGGCGGCAAAGCCGACCATTTCTGTGGCTTTTTTCCCGAAGCGTTTTGCAAACAGATTGATGGGAAGGTAAAAAAGAAAACTTACCAGAAATAATACCGTCATGATTACAGTTGCAAAACTTTTGTCCAGTCCCAGAAGGCTGATAACATAATAACTGATGCCGGTCTGGATAAAGGTAAGAGCGAACCAGTAGGACAACTCGGAAAAGAGGAAGGTCCTGAAGTCAACATTCTGCAGTGAAGACAGCATGGCACGCAGGGATCCCTCGCTGCTGCTGTGACTCTTGCTGTAGCGGCGCTCGTCAATGAAGATCACCGGCAGGTACAGTGCGATCAATGAAAGCAGGGCAAACAGCGCCATTACCAGCTGAAAGGCCTGTTGGCTGGAAAATCCGTTTTGTTCAAAAATGCCTTGCAGCGGGTATACCGTATTGCCAAGGGCAAAACCCAGTGCCCAGGCCACCGAATTATACGTGCTTAGATCCAGTCGCTCGTTTGGTGAATGCCCCAGTTCGCTGATCAGGGCGGAGTAGGGAGCCACATACACGGTAAAGGCCAGATAGTACAGAAAAAGCATTACCGCAATATAGATGGCATTACCGGTGCCGGCGTTCTGAAACGGCGGTGTAAATACCAGTACTGACAATAAGGCCAGCGGCAGGCCGCCGATAGCCATAAAAAAACGCCGTTTGCCCAGTCTGGCTTTGCTGCGATCGGACCAGCCGGCTACCAGTGGATCGGTAATCGCGTCAAACAAACGCCCAGAGGCGATGATCAAGCCAAGGATGGTCAAGCCCAGAAAAACCGCACCACGGAAAATGAAGGCCGGAAACATGGACGTTCCGTTTACTATATTCGGCAAGTAGAAGTAGGTGACCAGATTGGCCACGCCGTAGGTTCCGAGCGACCAGCCAAAATTGCCTGCGGCAAACAGTATTTTTTTATACCCCGGCAGAGATTCTGGATTGCTGTCGCTTATACTCATATCTATTTCCTTTATTACGGTATCTTCCGGAATTGTATAATACTTTCATGAAGAAAACAATAAAAACCGGACGACCTGTATTAAGAAGAATCACCTGATCTTCACAATAGCTTCCGCATAATCCTACAGAGCTTCTCTATACTCATCGCAAGGAGTATGTGATGCATATGGATAAAATCCGACAAAAAATACTTTGGCTGCAGCTTGTACTGGCTAGCGGTCTCATGATCGCTCAGCCGGCCGCAAGCGGCTATCTGGAGTTTTTTACACAGGCTCTGGATGAGTCGGCCGAAATCCGCCTGGCCGCCTATTCTCTCGAACGTGCAGCCCTGGAGGCAGAAACTGCCGCCTTTAGGCTCGATCCCTCAATCGGCTTCAGTCCGGCAGTCAAGTACAGCGATGCAATATTTACTTTAAATGCCGGATTGTCCGCAGCTATAAATATAGTTCCTTCGGACAGTGCTCTGCTTTCGGCCAGTATTGCCAATATTGACCAGCAAAGCGCGACCCTGACTTTGGAGTCGGCCAAGGCGGAGCTGCTGTACAAGCTACTTAAGCTGTACGGAAATACTTTGATTGCCCGGCAACAAGCCGTGTTGGCCGAAACCGAAGCAAAGCTGGCCGAGCAAAAGCTGATGGTTGACCAAGCCCGCTATCTGCGTGGGGAGTTGTCCGCGGCTGAATATGGCAAAACCGAACTTTCGGCTACCGAAAGCCGGCAATTGCTCTCCGACAGCCAGTTGGTTGCAGCCAGGGCCGAAGCCGAGCTCCTGGCTCTTTTGCCCGCCGGGCAGGGCTCAGCCACGATAGAAAGCGCTTTGAGCGAAATCTGGATTCCGGCTTTCCCGCAGCTGCCGGCCTTCGATAGTCTGCTGGACACGGCTATGCACACCTTGCCGGCTATTCTGCTGCAGCAGAATCGGGTACTGGCGGCTGAGCAGCGCTTGCTTGCAGTGGATGGGGCTGCACTTACGGCCAGTCTGCGGGCTGGTGCCATTATCAGTGGACATACCCTGGGTTCCAGCTTCAACTTCAGTTCCGGCGTGCTTGGCTTTAGTTACGATATGCCGGCTCTGTCTTTTCCTGCCGCTGATACGGGCGGCAACAATACCGGAAACACCAGCTGGTCAATAAATTTGGGCGGCAGCATCAGTCTGGATTCTTCGGCCGACCGGTCGTTGGAAAAAACACAGGCGGAACTGCTGACAGCTCAGGAGCTGCAGCGACTGGATATGCTTAAGAGCAGCGTTTCGGCCGCCATATTGAACAGTGTTGACGAGTATGAAAGAGCTCTGCGCAGCTTGTCCAATGCCGAAGCCGCGCTGATGCGGACGCAGGAATTGCAGGCAAGTACACAGGCCAGGGCAAAACTTGGCCTGGTAGCCGACACCGAACAGGCCCATATTACCGTAATACTGGAACGCGCTGCCTTTCTGGTACTTAAGGCCAAAATCGCTGTCAGCCAGGCACTGGCTGCGGTATATCATAGCGCCGGCTTGCTGCCGGTTGTATCCATGAGGAGTTTATGATGAGCAAACGAAAAATTATTATAACTATTGCCGGCCTGGCAGTGGCCGGAAGTTTGGCTGCTTTTTTTCTTACCGGCATGGCCTCGGCAAAACCCGATGAAGCAGCTGCAGCCAGTACCGGAGTTCTTACGGCCCTTTCGGAAAAAGCTACGGTACTGGTAAGCATAACTGTTCCGGCCGTAGCCGAAGCAGCCAGCACTGTACAGGTGCGTACCCAGACTGCCGGCCGTCTGCTGTCGATCAGCGAAGCCGGTACTGTTGTCGCGGCCGGTGATATTATTGCCACTCTGGATGCCACAGAAAACCAGCGCAAGCTGACGCTGGCCCAGATACAGGTTCAGGAAGCTGTCATCAATGTGCAGAAGGCAGAACTTAATCTGAAAAGGGCCGAACGCTCACAGCAGGAAACGCAGGCTCTGCACGCACTCGGTGCGGCGTC
>JAHIWF010000233.1 GCA_018815555.1 Spirochaetota bacterium
CGCGGTATTCATGAACGCCCGCTGCTACGAACGCGAAATCGCCGATGCAGCAGTCACTATTGATTATCTGGATGTAAGCAAGCACTGTTGCGACAACCTGCAGGTAGCTCCCGCCGAATGGGCCTATAAACGGACGCCCTTCATGCCGGGCGGGCGGCTGGCCGGAGCGGTGGTTCTCGGCGCGCGTTTTCAGATGAGTAAGGCGGATCCTGCAGAGATTCGGCGGCGGATGCAGGAGCTGCGCGCCGACCGGGTGGCCAAGGGACATTTTGATTTCCCTTCGGCCGGGTCAATGTTCAAAAACAACCGGGACTTCGGCCGGCCCAGCGGTGCCATTCTGGATGAACTCGGTTTCCGCGGTCGCCGGGTCGGAGATGCCATGGTTTCGCCTAAACATGCCAATATCTTCGTAAATGCCGGCCAGGCCACTGCGGCCGACATGCTGCAGCTGGTGCAGGAAGCCCGCCGGGCTGCCCGTGAGTGCTTCGGCTTTGACTTGGAAATTGAAGTTCAGCTGATGGGGGATATTGACCTGGCCGATTAAAGATTCTGGTTTTGTAAGATCGGCATTTTTGAATTATACTACGTGGTATGGATGCTAGTGTTTTCATCTTTATTTTGCTCGCCTTTCTGATACTCAGGCTGCCGGCACGTTGGCTGGGAGGTCGCTTGGGGTCGGCCTGGCGCAGTGTTTTGTTCTTCAGCGGCTTCGTCTGCGCGCTCGCTCTGCTGCGCTTATGGGCACAGGAGGAAGCTGCAGCCGGTGTCCTTGCTGTGCTGCAAGGCTTGCTGCCGGCACCGCGATTATTCGGGACCATGCTGGAATCGGGTATCGCCTCCGGCCTGTTCCCTGGTTTGCTCTCCGTACTAGGCCCTTTCCTGATGCCACTCATGGCCTTGGGCTTCATGGAACTGGGTATGGAGTGGCTGCAGCCCGGCAACCTTCAGCCGGGCTTGCCAGCCGGCCCGGTACTGCAAACCCGTTCAGGCCGGCAATTCTGGCTGCATGTACTGGTGTTTACTCTTATTCCCGGGATGATAGTACTGGTTCTGCTGGCAGCCGGAACTGAACCGCTATCGGCCCTGCGGGCAGCCCTGCTGTTGTCCCTGCTGCTGGCCGCCAGCGGCAGCAAACTGGACCGGCCGGCGGTTTTACTGCTGCTGATTCTGCTTGGCCTACTCAGCCTGTTTACCCTGCCCCGGCCGGCCGGTATCAATCCGGCTTTGCTGGCTAGCGGCCTTGGGTGCCTGGGTCTGACAACCCTGCTTACCCGGCTGCCGGAACGCAGCGCTTTAGCCAGTAGGGAAGCAATTTTGCCGGATTTGTACATGCTTTTAGCGCTTGGCGGCCTAAGCTTTGCGACTGCCACAAAGCTTCCCCTGCCGCTGATGGCCTTCTTGGCCGGGATCAGTCTGGCAGGAAAGAATAAACAGCTGCAGCTGCTGCGCAAACGCTACCGACTCCTGTTCGAACTCGGCAATGACGCTTTGCTGTTCCTTTTTGGCTTTATCTCAGCCCTGCAGGGTTTCGGTCTTGCAGAGTTCAGTTTGACCACGGTCGTTATCCTTCTGCTGGCCGGCCTGACCGCCTTTGCGGCAAGTCGTTCATCCCGCCGGGCACACCAAAGCTGGCTAGGCTATGCAGCCGCCGCACTACCGGTGCAGATGAGTGCCTGGGTCATTGCGGCATATATGGTACAAAGCAGTACCGGAATATCAGCACTCGGTCCGGCAATAGCGGTACTGGCTCTTCTGCATGGAATTCTGGAGCGCTTACTACAAAAACCAGGCTCTGATGCCGGTCAAGCCCAGAAACATCAGCGGGTGCTTACCGGAGTAGCCGACACTGATCTGGCAGCCACCCTAATCAGCTTTTCAGCCTGCTTCAGCCTGCACCAGCGCGGCAGCCAGCGCGATGCCGGCAGCGCCAACGATACAGTATTACATGCGGTCTGTGTGGAAGAGCGCAGCAGCAGCTCGGTTCACTCCGCCCGCAGTGCCGAAGACCTGCTGGTGCGCAGCGTCGCGGCGGCCGCACAGGAAGGGTTGCGCCTGATTCCTTCATTTACGGTATCAGACAGTCCGGCCCAGGGTTTACTGCGCTCGGCAGCCGAGACCCGGGCGGATGTAATCGTTATTGGCTGGTCCCGCCAGGTTGACGGCCAGGGAACGCAAGTAATCCGCGAAAAGCTGCTGGAACACGCTGGACAGCAGCTTGTACAGGTGCGCAACCCGGCCGCCTTCAAAGCCGCCCGGCGCATGTTCGTCTTTATTCCAGGCAGCCTGCAGGAGCTTGCCTTCAGCCAGCATATCACCGACAGTATAGCCGGGCTGGCACTCTGGGCCGGCCGGCCGCAGCTGCACTTACTGACACTCCGGGACGACCGTTTTTCAGC
>JAHIWF010000234.1 GCA_018815555.1 Spirochaetota bacterium
CGCCCGAGCTGCGCCAAGTGTCGCTTGGGCCTGGTTCTGCCGCCGGCCGGGAACACAGTGTGCCCGAGCCACATTACAGGGCGGCCGGGCGCGGCTGGTCAACCTGGTCAATATGGCAAATTATTTCATAGAGTTCATTCGGTTACATCATTCAGCCACTTGGCGCTGCGTAGCCGCTGAATAGCCAAAAACATCTTGGCAACCTCTTCGCTGTTCACCAGCACAAATACCAGCCAGGGTTGCAGTTTGAACACAAAGGCGCCGAGAAACGCCAACGGTACACCCAGGCCCCACACGCCGAAAATATCAAAAAAGGCACCGAACTTGGTATCGCCGCCGGCCCGGCAGATGCCCACGATAAAATGCAGGTTAAAAACTTTGAACGGAAACACGCAGGCCAGTACCAATATCATCATTCCGGCCTGGTGCAGGGCTTCGGCATTGATGCTGAACAGGTGCGGAATCAGTAGGCGGGCCGGTATCAGCAGGGCGGTCACTACCAGGCCAAGCAGCGGTGCCATGAGGGAAAAGCGCTTTGCCCAGTTAAGCGCGCGCAGCCGGTCGCCCTCGCCGATACACTTGCCTATCATCACTGCGGCGGCGTTGGCGGTGCCCAGGAAGAATACGCTGGCCAGCTGGCTGATGGTGGTAGTTACGTTAAAGGCGGCGATGGAGTTGGTGCTGATGCGGGCGAACACCATGTTATAAACGGTTATGCCGAAAGCCCAGGCAAACTCGTTGATAACTACCGGAGTGCAGATTCTGGCAAAGCGGGCGGCAAAGGCTCCCCTCCAGGCAAAGAATTCGCGCAGGGTTCCGGCCGGTGCGGTTTTGAGGGCATAGGCTCCGATAACTGTTATGGCCGTTTCGATGATGCGGGATACGATGGTGGCAATGGCTGCGCCACGGACTCCGAGTGCCGGCGCGCCGAAATGACCGAAGATCAGAATGTAATTGAGCACCACATTGACGCTGAGTGAGATGATGGTGGCTACCAGAGGCAGCCGTACCCGTTCGACACCACGCAGGGCCAGCGAGAAGCAGAAGCTGATGGCGGCAAAGGGATAGCTGAAGGCCACGATACGCAGATAGGCCGTGCCGCTGGCGATAACTGCCGGGTCTTTGCTGTAAAAACGCAGGATAAGTTCCGGGAAAAGTGCGCCCAGCAGCATGAAGATTCCGGCTACTGTCAGTCCCAGCAAGAGCGACAGGCCGGTGGTTTTGCGTACCCCGGAGATATCTTTTTTGCCCCAGAATTGGGCGACGAAGATGCCGGCACCGCTGGAAATTCCGAACAGCACCAGGATTAGCAGGAAAAACACCTGGTTGCCCAGGCCGACTGCCGCCAGTTCGGTTGCACCGAGCCGCCCGACCATAATGGTGTCTACAATATTAACAGAGGAAATGACCAGATTGGTCAGAGCGATTGGCAGGGCGATACGTACCAGATCGCGATAGAAACTTTTACTGTTTAGGTGCATTGTTACTTGCATGGGTTTTTCCTTGCCTGCGGCTGCTCCGTTGCGAGAGCTGTCGGCTTTGCAGCCAGGCCCGGCGGAGTATAACTCAGAACATTGGTGTCGATATAGTGCTTCCAGTCCTGCAGTTCCTGCAATAGCAGGCGTTCCTCCGGACTGGTGTCGACGCTTGACTGCAAGGTCGCCACTTGTTTGCTGAACAGGGCGTAGTCGCAAGCTGTTTCTCGGGGTGGGTGCAGGATGCGGCTGGCGCAGAAGCTGCGCCATAGTTTGCGCTCTTTGGCCGAGAGCAGATCGGGCCAGTTGCGGGCAAAGAGGCGGCGCATCAGTACCGGCAGGCGTTTGTCGGCGCATTGCAGGCTGCGGATGCTGGCATAAGCCAATTGGGGGCCCAGGCTGGCGATAGCTTCATGCAGGGTTTCCATGTTGCCGCGATCGGTGTCGGCGAAAAATCCACCGGAATATATGGCATAATCGGCATCTACCACGGGCGGGGCTGCCAGGCTGGAAGAATCAAACACGCCGGCCAGTTTCTGTATCAGGTCGGGCTCGGCCTGGATCCTGGCTGCCCGTTCGCGGCATTGCGGCAGATTGATGTGCAGGCGGGCTTCGGCGGCGGCATCCAGGGCAGCTAGGGGGGCCAGAAACGGGCAACGGTTCAGAGTAAGTTCCATCAGCGGTATTTTTATGCCGGCTACACTGGCAAAAAGCGGCCCCATATCCGGGCTCAGGTCCTGACCGGTAAACAGCCGTTTGCGCAGTTCCTCCACGCTCATGGAAAACAGCGGCTCCGGATCATAACGCAAATCTACGGCAATGATTGAATTGCGCTTTCCGGGGATGCTGCTTACCGGCAGTACCGGCGCGGTACAGCCCTTGGTACTGGTATAATAAGCGCTGGTGTGCAGAAGAATTTCCGGACGGTTCAGGTTGATCAAGGGCCGCAGCGCATCCTTGCTCCGGTGTTTCCAGTAATACTCATATAGTCTTGGCTGAGCGGCGCGCAGTTTTCCGGTCAGCAGGATGGTTGCATTGATGTCGTGCAGGGCATCGTGGGCGTTCAGCAGCGGGATGCCGTTGGCTTCCGCCAGCCGTCCCAGCTTAAAGACCGGCTTGCCCTGCTCGTCGACCGGCCACTCCATGCCTTCAGGGCGCAGGTCACGGGCCGCGCGGAACAGATCGATGACGTCCCAGCGTGAGTTGCCGTTCATCCACTCGCGTTCGTAGGGGTCGAACAGGTTGCGGTAGAACAGATTGCGGATGAATTCATCGTCAAAGCGTATAGAATTAAAGCCTGCCGTGCAGGTGCCGCTCATCATCAGTTCGCTGCGGATGGCCTTGGTCAATTCATATTCGGAAATACCCTCGCGCCGGGTTTGGGCCGGACTGATGCCATGCACCATGCAGGCGGCAGGCGAGGGCAAGTAGTCATCACTGATGCGGTTATAGAGAACCAGTCCGGCAGATAGCGGCTTTAGTTCCATATTGGTGCGGATACAGGCAAACTGAGCTATGCGGTCGTGGCGGGGATCGATGCCGAAGGTTTCCAGATCGTACCACAGTATACTTGAGGCCATTATCTGAGTATAATCGAGACGGGCACGATACGGGAATAGCTTAGTATAAGGAGCGTGAGGCGCATGGACGAGCGTCAGGTACTCGAACATTATCTCAAAGAACGCGGCTTGAAGATGACCAAGGCCCGCCTGCTGATTCTCGAGGCTTTTCTGGGCATGGAATCGCATGTTACCGCTGAACGTCTGTATGAAGCGGTGCACAAGCTGGATGACGGCATTGGCCAAGCCACCGTTTTTCGCAATATCCGGCTTTTTACTGATGCCGGGCTGGCTAGAGAAGCCTGCCGCGATGATGGTCCGCGTCAATATGAACATGCCTGGCGACACGCCCATCATGACCACTTAAGCTGCATCCAGTGCGGAGCAGTGATCGAATTTGTTGATGGCGCTATCGAAACGGCCCAACAGGCTGTCTATAAAAAGTATGGCTATGTGCCAAGCGGACATCGTATGGAACTTTTCGGGCTCTGTCCGGACTGTGCTGCCAGGCATAACTCGCCGCAAACCTAAGCATTGCAGTTGACTTTTAAAAAATCTGCTAAAATGGGCATTAAGCCACTTGATATTGATATTGATAATGATTATCAATATACTTTGAATATCAGAATGAGAGCCAATATCATTCTGTCTGGAGGTTATCATGATGCTTGCCGAATTGAGAGCGTATGACCGCTTTAAGGTTCTGGCTATACATACGGGGCGCGAAACCGGGCGGCGACTGGCTGATATGGGTTTTACCAAGGACTCGGAGGGCCGGGTGATGCGCTGCGGTTTTTTGCGTGGTCCGATGCATGTATGCGTGGGCGGGTACCATCTTTTGCTCCGCCACAGTGAGGCCGCGGCTGTAGAAGTCGAAGTGCTTGAATTTGCCCCGCACGGGCACGGACTGGGCCGAGGTGGCAGACGCGGTTTGAGGCGTGGTTTTGGCCATGGGGCCTTATCCGGAAAGCCGGGGCTTTGCCACGGCTGCGAAACCGATGCGGCTGCGGCCTGTCAGGACAGCGATGCCATCCGCACAGAACCTTCGGCTACCTGAAATTGAGTAAAGGAAAATTGCCATGAAAAACTCATATTTGATTGCCCTGGCCGGCAATCCAAACTGCGGAAAGACTACCATTTTCAATGCTATAACCGGGGCCCACCACAAAGTCGGAAATTATCCGGGGGTAACAGTGGAGAAGCGCGAAGGGCAGCGGCGCTACAAAGGCTATGACCTGCGTATCGTTGATCTGCCCGGAACCTACAGCCTTACCGCCTACTCCCCCGACGAAATGGCCGCCCGAGATTTTTTGCTTACCGAAAAGCCGGATGCGGTGATCGACGTGATGGATTCGAGCAATATCGAACGCCATCTGTATCTGTGCATGCAGTTCCGCGAGCTGGGGGTGCCGGTTATCGGCGCTTTGAACATGGCTGACGAAGCGGAAGCCGCCGGGGTGCTAATAGACGCCGCCCAGCTGTCGAACCTTATGGGCATGCCCTTTGTGCGCACCGTAGGCAGTAAAGGCCGCGGTGTGGAAAATCTGCTGGATGCAACCGTCGATCTGCTGGAAAAGCTGCAACGTGACGGCCCGGAGGCCAGTGCCGCTGCCGCTCTAAGCCACCGTATGCATTATGGACCGGAGCTTGAAGATAAGCTGCATGAACTCTGTACCTTGCTGCAGCAGGATAGTGCCTTTGTCGCAGCTTTTCCGGTCCGCTGGTTGGCTATAAAGCTACTGGAGAAGGATCAGGATGCCTACAAGCGCCTGAAGGGTCACAAGGACGAAGCCCTGATTGTGCCGAAGGCCATAGCTGCCGCGCAATGGCTGGAAAAGCACTTCGGGCGAGATGCCGAGATTGTGGTGTCCGAGCAGCGTTATGCCTTCGTTCACGGAGCTGTACGCGAAACTGTGTCAAAAAAGCCTCTACTGGTGCAGACTGTTACCGAGAATATCGACAAAGTATTGATGAATCGTTTCCTGGGACTGCCGATTTTTATTGGTGTTATGTGGCTGGTATTCAGGCTAACCTTTGCCCTGGGCGAAGCACCGGTCGGCTGGCTGGAAAGTCTGTTCGGCTGGTTGGGCGGCGTTGCCGGCCGCGTTATTCCGGAAGGCTTTTTTCAGGCCCTGGTAGTGGACGGCATCATCGGCGGTATCGGCGGTGTGTTCAGTTTTGTGCCGCTGATCATCATCCTGTTCTTCCTTCTCTCCATACTTGAAGACACCGGCTACATGGCCCGGGTGGCCTTTATTACCGATAAGTTCCTGCATCTGTTCGGTCTGCATGGTCAGTCGTTCCTGCCGATGATACTGGGGTTCGGCTGCTCCGTGCCGGCTATTATGGCCACCCGCACCCTGCGCAGTACCCGCGACCGGATTGTTACCTCGATGATCATTCCCTTCATGAGCTGCGGTGCCAAACTCCCGGTGTATGTGCTTTTAGCCGGTGCTTTTTTTCCGCAGAATCCGTCGCTGGCGGTGATGACGATTTATGGCGTGGGAGTTGCTTTGGCCTTTCTGTCGGCCTTGCTGTTTAAAAGTACCCTGCTGCGTGGCGAACCGACCCCCTTTGTTATGGAATTGCCGCCGTACCGCGCACCTACCTGGAGCGGTCTGTTCTGGCATGTGGGCGAAAAAACCCTTACTTATGTAAAAAAAGCCGGTACGGTTATTCTGGCGGCCTCAGTGCTTATCTGGGCGCTGACCACCTTTCCGGTACTGCCGGAAGCGTCGGTACCGGCCGGCCTGCCAGAAGCCGAAGTTTCCCGGCTGGCCCTGGAGCACAGTATCGCCGGCAGCCTGGGCCGGGTTATCGAGCCGCTGGTAAGGCCGCTTGGCTTTGACTGGCGCATCGGCATTGCCGTCATTACCGGCTTTGCGGCCAAGGAAGTCGTGGTATCCACTCTGGGTGTAATGTATGCGGCCGGCTCGGCCGAGGACAGTATAGCCCTTACTGCGGCCATGCAGGCCGATCCCCTGTTCTCGCCATTGGTGGCTTTCAGTCTGATGTTGTTTATATTGATAATACCACCTTGTTTTGCCGCCCTTGCTACCTTAAAAGCTGAACTCGGCTGGAAATGGCTGGGGGTATCGGTCGGCTATATGCTCACAGTAGGTTGGCTGCTTACCTTTGCGGTGTATTCGCTAGGCCGTCTGGCCGGCTGGGGGATCTGATGGTATTTGATCTGGTTTTGGTTGGTCTGGCTGTAAGTGCCGCCGCAGCCTATGTTGTCCGCCTGGTGCTCCGGCGCGTCCGGGGCAAAGCGGCCGCCTGTTCATGCGCCGCTGCGCAGTCAGCTGATCTTAGTCGCGGAGCAAAGCCGGGCGGTTCTGCCTGCAGCACTTGTTCTGGCTGCCCGTACAGCGCAAACGGATCCTGTTTGGACACTACCGCTGCAGCCGACGCCGGCAGCAGCCACCCGGATGGCTGAACAGTTGTCTGAACTAATCAGGGATAGGATTTCTGCCCTGCCGTTCAGAGCAGCCAGCACCTAAAACAAAAAAATACGGGCTGCCGGAAGGAATCTAATCTTCCTCAGCAGCCCGTATTATGCTGGCCTGATGCAGGTCATTCGCTGGTCTTGGAGGCTTTTTTAGCCTGTTTTTCCTTGCGTTTTTCGATCAGCGTTTTAGTAGCCTTTTTCTTGGGTTCTTTGGGTTGCTTGCTTTTTTCGCCCATAACTTCCTCCTGGTCTGAGATGTACGAACACACCCTGAGTATACTCAATGCCCGAGCCGAAATCCAGTGACAATTTAATTAAACAATAATCTTCGCCGCTGTATCGTTCCTGTACTGCTTCGGCATTCCAGCATCCGGCAGCCGCATTAATCCAGTTCGGCCATAATCCCGGCTATTGACATTTTTTATGGCTTTAGATACTATGACCCTCGTTCGCGGGGATGTAGCTCAGTTGGCTAGAGCGCTTGAATGGCATTCAAGAGGTCGTCGGTTCAATTCCGATCATCTCCATACACCGAAGAAGACTGTCCAGACGGACAGTCTTTTTTATTCTGCACGCATTTTTTTCAGTATGACAGATCCTCGATTATCCGCTCGATGTTTAAGAAAGCCTGAACAATTGCCGGATCAAACTGGTGCCCCCGTTCCTCCTTTAGTACCTCCAGGCATTCCTCATGTGATTTTTTACTGTTATACGAGCGTTGGGCACGCATGGCATCGTACGCATCCACCACTGCCACCACTCTGGCCGGGAAGGGTATGCTTTGGCCGGCCAGCTGCCTGGGGTAGCCGCGGCCGTCCCAGCGCTCATGATGATACATGCAGATCTGATACGGAATATTCAGAAAGCCGGTATAGCCGGCGTATGCCGGATCCACATTGAACATGTCCAGGATCTTTTTTATGTAGCCCGCCCCATATACCGGGTGTTGTTTGATTACCGCAAATTCATCAGGAGTAAGGCTGCCTTCTTTTTGTATCAGCTCGCGAGGTATGGCCGCCTTGCCGATGTCATGCAAAACCGAGGTATAGCTGATATCACTCATGTATTCACTTAGGGGATAGGTGCCCGGACGGATCAGGTTCAGACGGCGGCATTCGCGCGTAAGGTGCTCGGTAAGGATGCGTATTTTCTGCAGATGCTCGGCGGTTTCCTTGTTGTGCTCTTCGATCAGCGAGCAGACCAGCGAAATGAGCATGATCTTGTGCATTTCAATGCTTTTCTTGGCGCTCTGCAGCTGGTTGTTGGCTGTTGACAAGGTTTTGATAAGCTTATCGGTCTTGTGGAAATACTCCAGTTCTATTTCCGGGCTGATGTCCTTTACCGATAGATAGTACATGAACATGCGGTTTTTCCGTTGGTATTCGCGCTTGCCCGACATTTCCAGGTGGATGAAGGGATGCATGGCCAGATCGCCGCCGACTGTGCTGTGTTCGACCATTACCGGGAAATGAAACTGGGGGATGGCTACTTCGCCGGTAATGGTAAAGTCGTCGGGGAGAAAGTGCTGAAAAAGCACATCGATGTAGAAGGACGCTGTCAGCTGTTGGCGATCCATTTCCATGGCGGCCAATAATTGCGGGTCAACATGACGTATATGCCGTTGATGGTCGATAATCAGTTGGTATTTTTCGGAGAGCGATTGTTCCAGCAACAGGGAGCTGCGCAAATGTGCGCTCTTTTTCGAGTTCAGGTACAGAAATTTCAGCTTTGTGTAATTCCGCACCAGCCGGTTTATTTTAAGCCGGCTTTGTTTAAGCAGATACAGGGCTTTTGTATACTTTGCCAGCAGCACCTTCCATTTTTGTGCAAACTCGGCATTACCTTTACTCATGTCACCAGCATAGCATGAATCGGTAGTTTTTTCCAAATAATAAGATAATGCAGGCCAGGGTGACCATTGTCGCAGCTCCTGCTGCCCCTGCGGTTCCTGCTGCTCCTGCTGCCCGGCCTGCGTGCTTGCATTGCCTCACCGTATGCGCTAAAATCTTAGTAGCTTGTGCCGGGTTCAAGAGTTGCCGGCTTTTGAAGTAGTCATATAAAATTGGAGTAGCGCATGGCCGATGAAATTGATCCTGAAATTGCCGCACTGATTGGCGGTATCGAGGAATATTCTCCCAAAAGCGCGCCCAAAAAATCTTCTTCGCTGATGAGTTCCGCGGAGCCTTCCTTCGAAGCGCTATTTGGCGGCATGTCAGTGGATGGAGGCGTCAAGCAGCAGGGCGAGTTCAGTATCGATCTGAGCAAGTCTGCTTTTGAACGGGTGCTCGATTTTGAACAAGATCCGCCCAACAAATTTTTTGAAGATCCGCAGTACTACCAGAAAGCTCTTTCCAACGAAGGGGAGGAAGCTAGCCGTTTTCATGAAACCCTTAAAAAGTTTTTGCAGGCAACTGATCCGAAAGATCGCGGTGTGTATCGCCAGCAGGTGGTTGTTACCTTCTGGAATCTGATCGGCCGCATGATGCCGAAGGTTATCGCTTCCCGTCCTATTGTACCGAAGCAATTACTGGTTCGTTATGGTCTGGCGCTGCCGACCATGTTGCCGGCCGAGAAACGTGAAATAGTCGGCCGGATTATCTATGAGAAAAAACGCAAAGACCCGGTGTATTATATTGACGAATGGCTGCGTAATATCGCTATCGGTAACATTCCGCCTAGCAGTACCGATGAGGTGCGCGCGGCCCAGAATGACGACCGCACCCGTTTTGCTGCTTTGTTAAATAAAGCCAGCGGCAAGCGCGATACCGCCGAAGCTTTGCTTAAGGCCAGGGCAGATGAGCGTTCTACCTTGGAGCAGAGTTTGCGCGACCGTCTGGACCTGCTTTGTCAGCATACCAGTATGCCCGGCTTCTTGCATGTCCCGGCTCCGTATACCGATTCCCAGAAAAAGATCATGGGAGAGATGACCGAGATATTCCGCAAGCTCAGCTCGCTGGACAAGGAGCTGATCAGTGCTGCTGACGCCTTTGATCTGGCTGCCCGTGAAGTTGATTCGCTGCGTGACAAGATGGGAGCCCTCGGCGAGGAAAATGCTGCAGCCAATCTGCAGGTGATGGCCCAGGAACTGGATACCGTGCGCCAGATGACCAAGATGTGCATAGGCCGGCAGGGTAATCATTTCCCTTTGTTGGCCAAGGAATATTTTCATCTTAATTTGCGTGAAATTGCCACCCGCGAAAATATAATCGAAGAGTTGGCCTGGCTGGAGAGTATCGACCAGCAGGTGTACTGTCGGCCGTATAAAAATACCCTGAACCGCATAGAGCCTTTTGTGGTGCTGCTGCCTTGCTATGGTGATACCGGCATCTGCTGGGAGCCGTTTGACCGCTTTAACCGGCACACCAGCCGCTCACGTCTGGCTATCCCCATGTATCCGCGTAAATTGCGCATTGCCCTGGTGTCGGCAGTCGCTGACATGCGCTGGCAGGCAGCCAAGGAAAAAGCCTCTCATTACTGGATGCAGGAGGGGCTCACCGGGCAGTATTATCAATGGTTCCTCGGCCAAAAGCTGAAGGGTGATGTTAAGAGTTATTTTATCGAAGATTATATTACCTGGGTGACCAAAGAAAGCGACGGTATCCAGAAGCTGGATAAAAATGTCCGGGCAATGTTCTGGCGCCTCATACCCTTTCAGCAGGATGTCAAAGACAGGCTGCGTGACCGCAGCTTTGCCTATCAGGAACTGTATCAGCGCGACCTGAACAAGGCCATGTCTGACGGCTACTGACCCGCCGGGGCAGTACCGGCGGCTGCGGCTTTGCTGGTCAGGTTGGCGATGTATACACCAATAATCGCGATAGCACCACCGGTCAGCTGCCAGGCGCTAAGGCGTTCTCCCAGTATCAGGAAAGAAGCGACTACCGATACCACCGGTATCAGGTTAATAAATACACTGGCCACACTGGCGCCAAGTGTACCCAGACAGGTAATGTAGAACAGATAGCCCAGGGCCGAGCAGAATATGCCCAGATACAGCACCTGTATTGTAATATTCAAATTGATCATGTTCCAGGGTACGGTTTCGAAAAGCACAAAGGGAATAAATCCCAAGGCGCCAAAAAAACTGTGCCAGAAGCTTACTTCCACGCGGCTATATTTAGAAGCCAGCGGTTTGGTCATAAAGGCGTAGGCAACCCAGGAAAAAGCGGCAATGGCCATGAACAGATACCCCTTAGGTTGGGCACTCAGTTTCAGCGATTCGAGGACTATCACGGTAACACCTATAGCCGAGAGTATTGCCCCCAGATATTGTTTCTTGCCCAGGCGCGTGCCCGCGAAGATGCGGTCAGCCAGTACCGTTAGTACCGGTATGGTTCCGATTATGATCGACGACTCGGAGGCTGTCAGCAGCATTACGCCGTTATTCTCACCCAGAAAATATACAGTTACCCCGACGAAGCCGGTGGCTGCCATCAGTGGAAAGTCTTTTATGGCCAATTTGGGCAGTTTTCGGCGGAAAAGTAGTACTATAAACAGGATAAGGCTGGCAATCACGAAGCGGGCAAAGCCGAGACTCATGGGGGGCACAACAGCCACGGCCGTTTTGATACTTAGGAAAGATAGCCCCCATATCAGGGCGGTAATAACAGCCAGAATTATGGCCGTTCGGCGCTTGCTTTTCATATCCAGACTGTATACTGACAGGGGCCTGCAGGTAAAGATGCGCACCAGCCTGGAGGCCAGAACAATTCCTTCTTGCATTGGAAGTAATTCAAGCGTATTGTATAGCTTGTTCTATTTAGTGCGGTAGCCAAAGGCCCGCCGCGAGAAGGAGTTAACTATGCCCCACGAGAACTTGCTTAATGCCGTAAAGACTGCCATGAAGGCGGAAAAAGACAGTGTAACCGTATATTCTGAAGCTGCCGCAAGAGCCAGCGGCGATGTACAGGCCTTCTTTCAGGAACGTGCCGAAGAGGAAAAAAAGCATTTTAACTGGTTGCTGGATTATTACCGCCGCATGGAGCAGAATCTGCCCCCTTCGGAGTTCCGCAATCTGATCGGCAGCGATTCCGGCAAACCGGACAGTTTCTTGATTACCGACGACTTCCTGCGGCGCATTGCCGGTGACCAGTATTTGACCACCGCAATTGCCACCGCAGTGCTTATGGAAGCTACCGCCCAGCGGCATTACCGGAAGGCGGCGGAGGAGACTGTGCACAACGAGTTGCGTGATTTTTTTATCGCACTTGCCGACTGGGAAGACAAGCATTACCGCGATCTCATCAAGATACAGGAGGAATCCGAGCGCTACTGGTTTGACCTGCAGCGCTTTGAACCCTTCTAAGACCGCAAGCAGATTGCAGATTCAGCGCCGGCCGGGAATTTTCCGGCCGGACGGCAAACGTGTTCCGGCCGTTATCCCGGGCACTTACTCCGGAAGGCTGGGGTTGCCCTGCCAGGCAGTAAGTGCGGCCGCAAAGCCTCCCAGCTGGGCAAACAAATCATCCAGGCTGTTATATTCGCCGCACAGGAAACGTTCGCTTAGCCTGGAAAAGGCTTCCCGCCCCAGGCTGTCGGCCAGAAACAGGCCGAAATCATTGGCGGCCTCGTAATAGGCGGCTGATCGCTGCGGATAATCGAAGGTGATGCTTAGTAAAATTTCTTCACGCTGCCGCAGTTCTGATTCGGGTGATCCATAACGTTCCTGGGAGAACTCAGCCAGCTTGCTCCAGGCCATATCCAGCGAGCTGCGGCTGGCGGCATTGTACAGGTCACTGGCGAAGAGGGCTATGGTTTCATCGACGAAACGCCAGCTCGCGGCGGTACTGTAGTCCCAGTTGCCATCCGGACGCATGCGTTTTGCCAGATCTTCTGGCAGCTTGCGGGCGGCCTGGGCGTGTACCCAGGCATGCAAAAGACTTTCCTGCCAGTTGGCACTGGTGGTCAGGAATACATAGCGGCCGTCACTGCTGGCCAGGGAGGTGCTGACCAGTTCGTTGGCAAAAAAGTTGGAGCCAATACTGCGCAGCATAACAAAGTCCGGAGACTCAGCGTCCTTCATGTAGCGCTTGGTAAGCGGGTCGTTTGCGCTCAGTACCCCATAGGTGCGGTCGGCAATAAAGTAGGCGTATGGCTCATCAGCCTTTTCGATCGGCAGCAGTCCGGCATTGTTCATGAAGTTTTTGGTATGCTCAGTCTTGCCGTCCAGAATAGTGTTGCGCAAGGATCGATCAACATATTTATCGAAGAAAATCATGGCGGAATCGTGCCGTTTAAATATGAAACGGCTTTGGGTAAAGCCTGACGACAGGTAGATAACCAGAAAAAGTACAACCAGCGCACTGACGGCGCTGATCAGCTTGGCCCAGAAAACCTTGGTTTTTTTAGTCATAGTTGCTCCTTTGCGGCATGCCGGCGGATACTGCTATCCCGGCCCAGTGGTCCCTGTCCAGGCAACCGTGTTGCATGCTCATCTGTGTGTAGTGCTTGCGCAAAATATAGCATGATAATCCGCAGGCGGCAAGTTTATCCGCTCCTGATCAAAATTTTCATGCCTGCCGCCTTTGTGTCAGCATATATTTGATTTTTGAAACATTCAGATGGTTTGACCAAGCCTGCAAAAGGCGGCATACTTGCAGCATATGCACAACTCGACCCGCACCAGCCTGTTTGTTTTGTGTGTGTACTAAAGGAGGTTGTATGATATCACTGCAGGAACGTTTTGCTGCTCTTGGTGTAGCCGTGCCGGAGCTCTGTCTGCCGGCTGACGGGGTAGATTATTCGAAATGGGCGGTAGTCGCCTGTGACCAGTATTCCAGCGAGCGCGAGTATTGGGAAGAAGTAGCGGTTCAGGTTGGTTCCGCTCCAAGTACTCTGAACCTGGTTTTTCCTGAATGTTATCTCGAAGATGAAGATAAAAAAGAGCGGGTCGAGCGTATTCAGGCCGCAATGCACAAATATCTGGACGAAAAGACTGTTGTAGCCCAAAAACCGGGTTTTTTGCTGGTGGAGCGCCATACACCCTTCGAAAAAGAGCCGCGCAAAGGCCTTATTATGGCAGTGGATCTGGAAGCCTATCAGTACGGAAAAGGTGTGACATCACGAATCAGGCCTACCGAGGGAACCATTGTGGAGCGGCTGCCGCCACGTATGGAAATCCGCCGGGGTGCTCCACTGGAATTGCCGCACATTATGCTGCTGGTCGACGATCCGGACCGGACGGTAATCGAGCCGCTGTATGAAAAAATGGCTGCCCTGCCAAAAGCCTATGAGTTTGAGTTGATGAAGGGGGCCGGCCACATTAAAGGTGCCCAGGTGAATGATCCGGCATTGCTGGAACAACTGGCTGCTGCTCTGGAGAAACTGGCAGACCTAAAGAGTTACCAGTCTCGCTATAATTCACCCGATGTGCTGTTGTTCGCGGTAGGCGACGGCAATCATTCGCTGGCCACCGCCAAGGCTGTCTGGGAAGAAATCAAGAAAGCCAACAGCAGTGATCCGCAGCTGATGCAGCATCCGGCCAGGTTTGCGCTGGTAGAACTGGTCAATATATATGACGAAGGCCTGCCTTTCCATCCAATACACCGGGTTCTGTTCAAGGCCAACGCCGAAGCGCTGCTGGCCGAGCTGAAAGCTGCCGGAGCCGAGTATAAAGAAATGAGCTTTACCGATGCACTGCGTCTGACTGATGCTGATGCCCCCGGCGAGCACCGCTTTGCCTACGTTGATGGTGGCCGGGCAGGTCTGGTCACCTTTAAAAACCCTGCAGCCAAGCTTGCCGCGGGTACCATTCAGGAACTGCTTGATGCCCACCTGAAGGCGCATCCACAGACTATCATCGACTATATTCATGGTACCGAAAGTCTGGAAACGCTGTCCAAAAAGCCCGGTAACTGCGGCTTATACCTGCCGCCGATCGACAAAGGAAGTTTTTTCGCCACGGTTATTAATGATGGCGTCATGCCGCGCAAGACCTTCAGCATGGGCGAGGCGCCCGAGAAACGTTTTTATATCGAGGCCCGGCGCATTACCCGCTGATGGTAGTGCGGCTTTGGCTGTGACCTGATAAAAAAACCGGAACACGAAATATTCTGTGTTCCGGTTTTTTGCATATTCAATTAATAGGCCGGCCGGCTATGGGCCTGCTGTTTGTTTTCACTTTTTTTCCTGTTGTTTGTTCTTTTCTTTGGTTATTTTATGTTCCAGCACATCCATAAGCTTGTCGATTCCGGCGGCCAGGTCAAAATCTGTTTCTTGTACGTGCGCGCTGGAACCCCAGCGGAAGTTGATCGTACATTCGCACTGAAACTGCTTTTCTTTGGTAAATGCGAACAGAAGATCGATAATCAGGTCTTTCGCATAATCAATGCGTTCCAGTTTCTTGTTCAGATACTCTTTGGTCGGTTCTCCCAGGTCGAAGTGCACAGCCCGGATGTCTACATTCATGAAAGCCTCCTTGGCAAGGTTTGCTGCGGCACGAATGCCGTTACAAGCGCCTGATTGGTTGTCCCGCCACCGCACTGGGTGCAGCCTGGTGGTGAGCTCCAGCTGCGGTGTCGTACAGCAGTTGCCTGCTGTAAATATACTCAATCGCCGCGGCCTTGTGGGTGCCGGAGGCGAAAAAGATCAAATACCATACTTAGGGATGGCGACGCCGGAACGACGAGTCCATGTTCAGTTCGCCACGGTATTTTGCTACAGTACGCCGGGCCAATTTAATTCCTTTTTTGGCAAGCAATTCCATAATGTCGTTATCGGATAGCGAAGCGGTCTCGGCCGATATAATCTCGCGGATGATCTCCTTTACCCCTTCTTTAGAGAAGCGCGAGCCGGAGCTGCCGGAGCCGGAAATGCTGTTGGTAAAGAAATAGCGCAGTTCGTACAGGCCAAAATCTGTCTGAATATATTTTTTGGACGCAATGCGCGAGATAGTGGTTTCATGAACGCCGACTTCGCTGGCAATGTCCTTAAGGGTAAGCGGTGACAGGTGCTTGGGGCCGCGCAGGAAAAAGGCTCGCTGGAACTCCACCAGGGCCTGCACCGTCTTTAGCAAGGTGCGGTTGCGCTGGTGAATACTCTGAATGAACCATTTGGCATGGCGTATATTGTCTTTTACAAAACTGTCGGTGGCCTTGTCGTGTTTTTCATCGGCCAGATCGTCAAAAAAGCGGTTTATGCCCAGTACCGGTATCTGTTCGTCGTTGATGGTTATTACAAACTCGTCATCCTTCAGGTGTACATGCACATCCGGTATCACATAGCGGGTTTCCGATGCTGAATATTGCCTGCCGGGAAAGGGGTTTAGTGATTTTATGAACGCGATAGCCTGTTCGATCTGCTCTTTGGGCAGTTTGGTCTTCTTGTGCAGTTCGGCAGAGCGACCCTGCTCCAGTATTTCCAGGTACTGCTCCACTATTTCCGCAGCCCCCTTCGGCGGGGTTTCGGCCATGCGGATCTGCACTAGCAGGGCTTCCTGGTAGTTCCTGGTGCAGGTGCCTGGCGGATCCAGCTGCTGTACTACGGTGATGGCTTCGTCGGTGCTGTCTTTACCTTGACTTTGGCAGACAATATAAGGATCTTCCTTATGAAAGCCGTTTTCGTCCAGATTTTGGATGAGCAGCTCGCCGGCCTCACGAACTTCCGTAGCCACCGGCTGCAGGCGTAATTGCCATAACAGGTGATCCTGCAGGGTTTCCGGCGTACTGATGGTCCCTTCCAGGAACATGCGCTTGCTGTCTTCGCTGTCACCCGAGGCCCGGTTGTAGCCGGTGTCCGGGGCTTCGTCGTAGCCGCTGGAGTAACCTTCGGCATAGCCCTCGGCCGGATGTTCGTCATTCAGGCTGTCCAAAGATAGAACTGAGCGGTCTTCTACGATCTCCAGTGCCGGATTTTGCTCAATCTGCTGCTGGATTTCTTCTTTCAGTTCGTGAATCGGCATTGCCATCAGTTTGATGGACTGAATCATTTGAGGGCTCAGCTTCTGCTGCTGTGTCTGTATTAGTGATGCTCTCTGCGATTGCATCAATGTATCTCCATTCGTTGCGTCGTATGTTGTCATCAGTACCATGATGACGCTTGCAGTTGCATTATTACCTGAGTACCGGGCCACGGCCTTTTTTCTGTATGCCAGCTACACACCGTATAGGTTCGCGCTTGGCTTGTAAAGTACAGTATCCTACAGGAAACAAGGATCCTATACCTCTAATCCTAGATTAATTGGCGCAGATGTCAAGGTATAGAGGTAGTTTTTACGATTAAAACAGAATTGCCTTGACGATGTAAAAGCCATCTTGTTATTTTATGCGGTGTCATGAGGTAATTACAATTCAACTTAAAACAAACAAATATACAAGAGTGAGGTTATGGCTAAACACGAAAAAAACAGTCCGAAAGACGAAAAAACACCGGTGGCTGATGCCGCTCAGGCTGATTCAGCCGCTTCTGGCAGCTTCGGAAAGCCAGATATGGAAGATCAGTTCGCGGAAAACGGGCCGGAAACCACTGGGGCTGCTTCTGGTGAGGCCGGGTCGAGTGCTGCCGGGGCCGATGCTGAAGCTGCCTATATGGTCGCCCTGGCTGAAAAAGATGCCCGCATAAAGGCTCTTGAAGAGGAAGTTTCTTCCCTTAAGGATCAGTATTTGCGCAAGCTGGCTGACTACGAGAATTTCCGCAAGCGCATGTTCCGTGAAAAAGAGGATGCCGTGCAATTTGCCAACAGCCAGCTGCTGGGCGATCTGGTCAATATAGTGGATGATTTTGACCGAGCCGTGCACAGCTCCGAAACTTCGCGCGATTTTCAGTCGCTGCACGATGGTATCGACATGATCCGCAAGGGCATGATCAGCATGCTTGAAAACCGTTATGGCCTGCAGCGTTTTGAGTCGCTTAATACGGTGTTTGACCCCAATATTCACGAGGCCATGATGAGTACCAGCGGCGATTGCGCCGAGCCGATGGTAATTGAAGAATTCAGCAAAGGCTACAAGCTGCGCGACCGGATTTTGCGTACAGCCAAGGTTAAGGTTTGTATGCCGGGTGGTGCGCCCGCTGCCAGCGCTGAAAACCAGACGACAGAAGAAAACACATCCGGCGCAGAATAAACGCAGGACTGAACCCGCAATGATTAACGGCCTGAAGGCTGTTTGCACTGTACGATAAGGAGACAAGAATGGGTAGAATAATCGGTATTGATCTTGGAACAACCAACAGCTGTGTAGCAGTAATGGAAGGTGGCGAGCCTTTGGTAATAGCCAATTCGGAAGGGCAGCGTACGACTCCCTCCATCGTCGGCTTTACCGGTAAAGGAGAGCGCGTCGTTGGTCAACCTGCCAAAAACCAGATGATCACCAACCCCGGCAACACCGTGTATTCAATGAAGCGTTTTATGGGACGCCGTTTTGATGAAGTAAAGAATGAGACCAGCCTGGTGCCCTACAAGGTTGTGGCCCATCAGAATGATGTGCGGGTAGATGCTGCCGACAAGCAGTACAGCCCCCAGGAAATTAGTGCGTTTATCCTGCAAAAGATGAAAAAGACTGCCGAAGACTACTTGGGCGAAGCAGTTACTGAAGCCGTTATTACCGTTCCGGCCTATTTTAATGACGCCCAGCGCCAGGCTACCAAAGATGCCGGTAAAATCGCCGGACTCGAAGTAAAGCGCATCATCAACGAGCCTACCGCAGCCGCGCTGGCCTATGGTTTTAACAAGGACCAGAAAAAGGAAAAAACCATCGCCGTGTACGATCTTGGCGGTGGTACCTTCGATATTTCGATTCTGGAACTCGGTGAGGGTGTGTTCGAAGTAAAGAGCACCAATGGCGACACCCATCTTGGTGGTGACGACTTCGACCGCCGCGTTATGGAGTGGCTGGTTTCTGAGTTTAAAAAGGACAGCGGCATAGATTTGTCCAAGGACAACATGGCCCTGCAGCGCCTTAAAGAAGCCGCCGAAAAGGCCAAAATCGAGCTTTCCAACGTTCAGCAGGCCGATATTAACCTGCCCTTTATTACCGCGGATGCCTCCGGCCCGAAACATTTGCAGAAGACCCTTACCCGGGCAGCTTTTGAGCGCCTGATCGAGGATTATCTGGAAAAATCCAAAGACCCCTGCCGCAAGGCTATGTCCGATGCCGGTGTTACTGCCGCCCAGATTGACGAAGTTATTCTGGTGGGCGGCTCTACCCGTATCCCCAAAGTGCAGCAGATCGTAAAAGAACTGTTCGGCAAGGAACCCTCCAAGGGTGTAAATCCTGACGAGGCTGTTGCTGTAGGTGCTGCCATTCAGGGCGGTATTCTGGGCGGCGACGTCAAAGACGTACTGTTGCTCGATGTAACTCCACTGTCATTGGGTATCGAAACTCTGGGCGGCGTGTTTACCCGGCTGATTACCCGCAATACCACTATCCCCTGCCGCAAGAGCCAGATTTTCTCTACGGCCGGCGATAACCAGAACACTGTGTCCATCCATGTGCTGCAGGGTGAGCGCGAAATGGCTACCCAGAACCGTACCTTGGGCCGCTTCGACCTGGAAGGCATTCCGCCGGCACCGCGCGGTGTGCCGCAGATCGAGGTTACCTTCGATATCGATGCTAACGGTATTGTGCACGTATCTGCCAAGGATCTGGGTACCGGCAAGGAACAGAAAATCCGTATCGAAGCTGCCGGCGGCCTGAACGACTCCGACATCGACCGCATGGTAAAAGAAGCCGAAGCCCATGCCGAAGAAGACAAGAAAGAACGCGAGCGGGCTGAGGTGCGTAACGAGGCTGATACCTTCCTGTATACTACCGAGAAGTCGTTGAAAGACTTCGGCGACAAGGTAAAGCCGGAAGACAAGACCGCCATCGAGGCAGGCATGGCCGAGCTGAAGACCGCCATCGAGTCGAACGATCTGGACAGCATTAAGGAAAAACTGGAAGCACTCAAGCAGGTTTCCTACAAAGTTACCGAAGAGATCTACAAGAACGCCGCGCCCCAAGGTGAACAGGCCGCTGCTGATGCCGGAGCGGCCGGAGCGGCCGGAGACGGTGGTGAACAGTCCCAGAGTGGCGGAAGCGGCAATAACGATGCCGAAGATGCCGATTACCGTGTCGTAGATGACGAAGACAAAAAATAAATAAGGACTGATTGTGGCCAAACGTGATTATTATGAGGTTCTGGGCGTAGCCAAGAATGCGACCAAAGACGACGTTAAAAAGGCTTATCGCCGGCTTGCCGTCCAGAACCATCCCGACAAGAACCCGGGCGACAAGGCCGCCGAGGAGCGCTTCAAGGAAGCGACCGAAGCCTACGAAATTCTGGCGGATGACCAGAAGCGGGCTTCGTACGACCAGTTCGGCTTTGCCGGAGTGGACAGTATGGGCGGTGCCCAAAACTACTCGCACGCCTTCCATGATTTTGAAGACATTTTTGGCGGGCTTGGGGGCTTCGGCAGTATCTTTGAAAATCTGTTTGGCGGCGGCGGTAGTGGTCAGCGCCGTCGGGGCGAAGCCCCGCGCGGTGCCAATCTCCGCTACGATCTGGAACTGTCTTTCGAGGATGCCGTATTCGGTACTTCGACCGAGATTAGCTATACACATGCTGAGAGTTGTACGGTCTGTAAAGGTTCCGGCTCTGAATCCGGTGGTGGACGTAAAGTATGTCCTACCTGCCAAGGTTCGGGGCAGGTCCGACGCAGTTCCGGCTTCTTCTCCATTGCCAGTCCCTGTCCGGGTTGTGGCGGGGACGGCTATGTCATAGACAAGCCCTGCCGGAATTGCGGCGGGTCCGGTCTTGGCAAGAAAAAGCAGAAGCTGAAAATCACCATTCCACCGGGGATGGATGATGGCAAACGTCTGGCTGTTCCCGGGCAGGGCGATGCCGGCACGAATGGCGGCAAGGCCGGTGATCTGTACGTGTTTATCCATGTGCGTCCGCATGAGTTTTTTGAGCGCGACGGCTATGATTTGTATTGTGCTGTGCCTATTTCCATCAGCCGGGCCAGTCTGGGCGGCGATATAACGGTTCCGACTATTGATGGCAAAAAAGTAAAGATCAGCGTCCCGGCCGGTACCCAGCACGGCAAGATGCTGCGTCTGCGCGAAGAAGGTGTACCGGGGCTGAATGGCGGAGCCCGCCGTGGCGACATGTACATCAAGCTTATGGTGCAGGTTCCACTGAAGTTGTCGCGCAAAGGCAAGGAACTGCTGGAAGAACTGCAGAAGGTAGAAGGCGACGACAGCTCTCCCAAGCCGCTGCGCCTTTCAGAAATCAAATAACTGTATATTGTTCAGGTATGTCAGGCGGGTCTCCATTACGGATGGCCCGCCTTTTTTTAACAGAAAATATACTTGTAAACCTGCCCTGCCTTGCCTACAGTATAAAGTAACTTGATTGCTATATTGATGTGAGGAGGCTGCATGAAATTATCATTGGTAAAGGCGGTATTGGCTTCAGTTTTGCTGATTCTTGTATTGGGTTCGTGTACGACACTTTCCGTGCGTTTTCCGAATGACATGTTCATTTCTTCCGGTGATTATGTGGAAGGTGTACGTACAGAAGGTATCCTGCAGGTTCATAAAACAGTTTGGACTCCCTTTTTTGTGCTGTATGACGCCAGCAAGGTTCGCGAAGAGCTGTACAAAGCACTGATTAAGGATGCCGAGAATTTGGTGGGGGTCGACGGACTTACAAATGTAACGTTCTATTCAAAGCCGTCCCCCTGGTCGGTTTTGATGCCTCTTACGGTCGGGATCGGAATATGGGTTGACCACTATGCCGAAGGGGTAGCAATTACCATCGAATAAGTTCGGGGCAGGCCGGGCCGGTATTTGCATAATACCTGCCCAGCTGCCAGCCGGCGCTGGCTACCCGTACTACAGGGTCTCCAGAATCTCGGCCAGCAGGATGGTTATGTCATCATCAAAGTAGGGGTCTTTCATAAACTGGATCAGATCGGTAAGCAGGTGGTCGGCTACGGTATCCAGATCACCAGAAGTGGAAGACAGCTTGATCGATTCTACGATGCCGGCAGTGCCGAACATCTCGCCGTTTTCGTCGCGGGCTTCCATAATGCCATCGGTAAAAAAGCAGAGCAGATCTCCCTGGCTGAAGGGTATTTCAATGTCCTTGTACTCGTAATGATCCAGCATGCCGATAATCGGGTTGTTGGCGGTCATTTCGCTGTGGCTGCCGTCGGCGTGGATAAGCAGCTGGTGCGGGTGGCCGGCATTACAGTAGCGGCAGGTCATGGTCGTAAAGTCCAGCACCGCGTAGAAGGCGGTAACATAATGGTCTGTGTCAATGATTTTAGAGAACTCGTCGTTCAGCAGGCTTATGACGGTGGCTGGTGGCCGGTCCTTGGAAACCAGATAGTCGAAAGAGCTGCGGATCATGGCGGTAATAAAGGCCGGAGCCACCCCATGGCCTGATACATCGCTGATCAGGATGGCTACCATATTGTCGGCCAGTTTCTTAATGTCGAAGAAATCACCGCCCACCATCGCCATCGGAATGTAACGGTGGGTAAAGCTGATCAGATCAGTGGCCGGATAACTCTTGGGCAGCAGGCTTTTTTGCAGTTCTACTGCCAGATTCATCTCGTTGATGATTTGCCGGTTGCGCTGTTCAAGTATGAACATGGCCTCTTTCAGTTTATGTGAGCGGCGGCGCAGTTTGCGGTTCATCGCCTGCAGTTCGCGGTTGTGGTCGGCCATACTGTGTTCATGCAGACTTTCCAGCGAAGCATAGGCTGGTAGTGGTGTAGCCAGGATGCAGCTTGCGGCATCTGCGAACAGGGAGCTAAAAGCATGTCCGGTACCGGAATAGCGGTGGATCTGCCAAGGCTTGCCGCGGGTGCTCGATTGTCCGGGGCGGGAAAAATAGGCCAGTTCATCCCATTCGTTGTCGTCGGAATACACCCGGATAAAGTTGGCCTGGACACTGTTTTTGAGTGGCTGTCCAAGGCTTAGTTCCAGCTGGGTTCCCAGATTGCCACCGGCCGGCAGCACGCCGACTAAGCGTTCTTCGCTGTCCAATGCCAGCAGTACGGCTCTGGTCGTTTCCAGAATACTGAGAACACTCTGTAGAACTGCTTCCGTGTTGGCTGTTTTCATGCTATCTTATATCCATTATACTGTATCATGTTGTTTTTGTGAATGAAAATGACGCTTGAAAGCAGATACTTCTATCCGGAGGCTGTATGTTGACTATACGCAGAAAACTTTTCATTCTTACCGCGATACCTTTATTGTTTGCAACAGCCTTAGGTGCGATGTTCATATACCAGTCTTATAGTGATTTGTCCAAAATTCGTGATGCCGCCAGGCGGCTGGAAGCGATGAACTTGCTTAGCGAAATTCTTAATGAGGTACAGACCGAGCGCGGCTTAAGCTCGCTGTTTCTTAATGGCGGGGCTTCCAGCGTGCTGCTTACTGCCCAGCGGTCTACCTTTGACGCCGCCTACAGTAAAAATATTGACCGCCTGAATGTTCTGGTTTTTTCCGATCAGGCCAGAAAAACTCTGCAGGATCTTTCCGGCACCATCATTTCGCTGCGTAAAAAAGTCGACGAGCGGGAAATGCTGGAAAGTACCTCCTTCTCTACCTACACCAGTTTGGTGCAGAATCTGCAGGGGCTTATCCAGCAGGCTTCGCGCACTGATTCACCCGAAGTAATGGACTATCTGTTCAATATACTGCTTTTCGAAGAGGCCAAAGAAGGCGCCGGTCGAGCGCGCGGCCAGATGGGGGCTATTTTTGCCCTGGATCTGCCGATGCAGGAGACCGCCGTTCTTAACCTGGTTAATGCAGCAGTGTCCATTGGCCTTAACCTGGACAGCAAGGGGCTCGAGTTGACTCCCGAGCTGGCGGCACAACTGGAAACACTGAAAAAATCCAGTTCCTGGAGGACTCTGAATGAAGCATTGCTGAACATTCTGGCCAAATCGACCGAGGGCGCTTATGGCTGGAATAGTTCGGGCTTTTTTACCACCGCCACCGGCGTGGTCGACGGCATCCGCGAAATCATTGCCCTTGCCAGTCAGCAGACCAGTGAAATAATCGATACCAGGGCCATGCAGCTGTTCAACGAGATTTTGATTGCCGGCATTATTGTCGGATCTTTGGTCATCCTGTTTACCATACTCTCGGTAGCTATTATGAGCAATATTTCGCGTAGTATCCGGCTTATCGCTGCCGGTATGAAGGAGATTTCCGGGGGTGACGCCGACCTGACGCGCAGTCTGAATGTCCACTCCAAGGATGAGCTTGGTCAACTTGGGGGGCACTTTAACAGTTTTACCGGACGCTTGCGCGAGCTTATTCAGAACATCAAGGATGAGGTGCATGCCCTGGAGAAAAATGTGCTGGATCTGTCGGCAAATACCAATGAAACAGCCAGTGCGGTTGCCCAGATTACCGCCAACATCGATTCGCTTAAGCTGCAGACCATAAACCAGAGTGCCAGTGTTACCGAATCCAGCGCTACCATCGAGCAGATTGCCCGTAATATCGAACGTTTGTATAAGCTTATCGAGCGCCAGGCCGAAGGTGTGTCTACATCATCATCTTCTATAGAAGAAATGGTGGCAAACATCCAGTCGGTAACCACAAATATCGAACGTATGGGCTCTTATTACGAAGCATTGCTGGGTAAATCCGATTCTGGTCGGAATGCTATTGCCACCGTAGTAAGTCAGGTAAAAGAGATTGACCAGCAGTCCGAGCTGCTGCAGGAAGCCAATAGCCTGATTGCCGGCATAGCCGCCCAGACCAATCTTCTGGCCATGAATGCCGCCATCGAAGCCGCCCATGCCGGAGAGGCGGGCAGCGGCTTTGCTGTTGTGGCCGACGAGATTAGAAAACTGGCTGAAAATGCCGCCCGGCAGTCCAAAACCATTACCCAGAATATCAAGGCTACCAAATCGGTGGTGGCTGCGGTGGTAAACAGTTCCAGTACCGCCGAGAAAAACTTTGAAGAGATTGTTGAGCAGATCCGCATCCTAAGTCGCTTGGAAGAAGAAGTTAAATATGCCATGCAGGAGCAGAGTTCCGGCAGTGCCCAGATTCTGGACTCGCTTTCCAGTATCAATGATGTTACCTACGATGTACGGGTGGCTGCCCAGGAAATGAAGGACGGTTCGGTAACCGTTTTAACCGAGATGCGGCACCTGTTGCAGCTGGCCAGCGAACTGGAGAACGGCATGAACGAGATGGCTTCCGGAGCGGACGAGATCCGTCGCGCCGCCAACGATACCAATGAACTGGGCAACAGTGCGTCCAGAAGCGTAAAACATTTGGCTGAGGAAACCGACCAGTTTCATACCTGATCTTACACAGCTTTTACTTGGCCGCCTCTGCCTTTTAGGCTATAATCCGGAACCTGCGGGTTTTTAGGCCGGGCTTTAAAGCTCAGGTCTGAAAGACCCAGCCCTTACCGGATTTGTTCTGTTTAATGTCTGTCTGCTATTTTCAGTTATTTTTGGAGGATCTATGTATTCCCGTCTCAGGTTTTTTCTCTATTCCCTGCTTGTTTCAGGTATTGTATTGTTTTCTGCCTGCACGCCGCGGCTGAAGTTGTCGGAAGGTCTGTATGCAAATATAGTCACATCCAAAGGTACTATCGTGGCTCGACTTGAGTATGAGAAAGCACCGCTCACTGTCTGTAATTTTGTCGGTTTGGCCGAAGGTACAATTGCCGGGCTCGAAGGCAAACCTTTTTACGATGGGCTTTTGTTCCATCGAGTCGTCCCGGATTTCGTCATTCAGGGTGGAGATCCTCTCGGGGATGGAACCGGCGGCCCCGGCTATGAATTCCCGGATGAAATTGTCGCTAGCCTCAAGCATAACGCGCCCGGTGTACTTGCCATGGCTAATTACGGTTCCAATACCAATGGCTCGCAGTTTTACATAACGCATAAGGCTACTCCGTCACTGGATGGCAAATATTCCGTATTCGGCAAAGTAATTCGCGGTATCGAGGTTGTGAACAAGATTGAAGTGAATGACAAGATCAAATCTGTACGCATAGTGCGGGTAGGGGATAAGGCAGCCAATTTTGCCACCGGGCAGGCTGCCTGGGATGCTCTGTCTGCAGCCGCTTATTCGGCTGTTCGGTCGGATAGGCAGGACGACCGTGCCAGCGTAATCGCTGAAATTCAGAAGCGCTGGCCTGAGCTGCAGCCGGCTAATTTCGGCCTGCTGATGGCGGTAAAGGAAGAGGGCAGCGGCAATCCGGCCCGCCGGGGGGATCTGGTCACCCTGGAATACCTGGCAATGCTGCATAATGGTCTGATTTTCGAAAATACAGCGGTTCATAACGAATTACCGAAGCTGGAGTTGGGTATCGGTGAAATTACCCTGGGACTGGATCGTGCTGTTGAGGGTATGCGGGTGGGCGAGCGCCGGATCGTAGCGGTGCCTCCGGAGCTGGCCTATGGCAATTCCGGTGCCGATGGTGTCGTGCCGCCCGGCGCTTTTATTGTGTATGATATTACGTTGAAGGAGCTTGAATAAAGCAGCGAGTGGAGATAATTGACATTTTGATACTTAGTAAGGGGTCTGAAAGCGGTATTTTAGCGGCTTTCAGGCCCCGTTTTTAAAATAATGCTTTTTTTGTTGCTTTTTTTTAATATTGCTTTTACAATGCCGATACCACTTTCATTACGGTAAAGGAGAAATGGGAAATGAAGTCACGCATTTTGTTTGCACTTCTGATACTGGCAGTTTTACTGACCGGTTGTCAGCAAGGTGATGGGACCACTGCCGCTGGCAAGTCCGATGCTCCGTTCGGTCCGATTGTAGATAAGGTTATCTACGAGGTCCGCATGGATCAGACCATTGCTACCAAAGACATAATCGAAGGGAATGCCGATGTTTTCTTCCAGGCAGTTCCCCCGGCTATCCTCCGCTCGTTGACTGACGCTGACCGCGACAAACTGGAAATGTACGCTGTACCTTCCGGATCATGGTCACTGCTCATCAACAACATTCCGAACAAGGCCCCCTACACCTGGACCAAAGACGGAGAGACCACCTTTAATCCGATGGCCATCCGCGAAGTTCGTTTCGCTCTTAACTGGCTGTTCGACCGCCAGAAGCTGATCGACGAAATTCTGGCCGGTGAAGGTGATCCGATGTTTACTGGTATGACCCCCGGTCAGCCCGGTACCTATCGCTACAACCTGATCCCCGCCAAGTTTGGTATGACCCCCAATGGTGACGAGCGCCGCGCTATCGCCGACATCGAAGCCGCCATGGTTGCCGCTTCCAAGCTGCCTGAAAACAGTGGCCGCCTGGTTAAGCCCGCCGGAGCCCAGTTCTGGCAGTTCGATGGCCAAGACGTAACCATCAAGTTCCTGATCCGTGTTGACGATCCCAACGGACGTCTGCCCGCCGGTCGCTATTACTCTGACCAGATCGAAAAAGCCGGTATCAAGGTTGAACGCCTCGAGCGCGACCGCTCCGCCATTTCGATCGCTTATTATTCCAACCCCGCCGACCTTGAGTTCCATATGTACACTGAAGGTTGGGGAGCTGGTGCTACCCGCGCCTGGTGGGACATCATCATCAGCCAGATGTACTCTCCCTACTACGGCTATATGCCCGGTGGAGCCGACGAGAACAACTGGAACTACACCAATGAAGAACTCGATCGCCTCGGCCAGAAGGGCCTGAATGGCCAGTTCCTGACCGAAGAAGAATACTGGTCAGACAACCTGAAGGCTCTTGAGATCGCCCTGAACGAATCAGTCCGTATCTACATTGCTTCTCAGCTGGATTCTTTCGTCGCCAACAAGGACCGCTTCAACACCCGTATGGCTTACGGTCTGGGTGATGGTCTGAACGGCTGGTCCGTACGCACCGCCGATGTTAAACCGGCTGCCGATGGCACCAAGACCCTGCGTGTTCTGCAGTATTCCGCTCGCGGAACCCTGTTTATGAGCGCTTGGGATCCGGTTGGAACCAACGGTTTCTCTGATGTATATGCTTCCGCTATCATCGATCCGGTTTCTGATCCTTCTACCTTCGGTGCGCCGAACTCCGCTCTGGATACCGCACTGCGCACATCCTATGATGTTAACACCCTCAAGAATGACGTTGTGCTTGGTACCGATGGCGCTCTGGTTGGTCGCGTAGCAGTTGACCCCAAAGCTGTTCTGTACGACAGTGCCACCAAGTCCTGGACTGAAGTTGGCGCTGGCAAGACCTCATTCTCGTCTATCGCTACCACATACAAATATGGCAAGTGGCATTCCGGTGCTCCGATTGAATTCGCCGACATTGCTTATGCAATCGCCTTCGGTTTTGAGTGGGCTACCCGCGATGGTACTGATGACAAGTTCTATGATTCTTCTTTCGATGCAAACGTAACCCCCGGTCTGGCAACAGCCAAGGGTTATGTTTTCAATGCTGATGGTTCAGTAACCAACTTCTACGACTTCAACTGGCCGATGGACAAGAACACAGTAGCCGCTTCCGGTTCTGTTTCTCCCAAAGCCGGTAACCCCGGTCGTCAGACTGTGGTTTCCTGGGATATATATGAAGCTTGTGCTCTGTTGGTTGCCGAAGGCGCCGCCAGTGGCAAGATCTACAGCTTTACCCCCACCGACGGAACCACCGCCGTTGACGTAATTGCTACCGAATCTGTTGCTGACCTCAAGGCCAAACTGGAAGACATGAAAGCCCGCCAGTATGTTCCGGTCAGCATCAAGCAGTGGGTTACCCCGCAGCAGGCTGTTGCCCGCTACGATGCTTCCCTCAAGTTCCTTGAGACCTATGGTCACCTGTACATCTCTAATGGTCCGTTCATGATCAGCAAGATCGACAACCGCACCAACTCTGTAGAGTTGACCGCTGTTCGCGATTACCTGTATCAGTCTGACTACTGGGTTAACCAGTTCGCCAGCAACCTGACTCAGGTTGACGAAGTTGTGGTTCCGGCCACCGCTACAACCAAAGCTGATGTCAAGATCACCGTTAATGCATCCAGCTACGTGTATCCCTCTGCAACCATGGTTCCGCTGTCCAAAGACGGCAAGGTTACTGTTGCTCTGCAGAAGCCTGACGGAAGTGAAGTCGTTTACACCGCTGCTTACAAAGCTGCCGGCGAATTCGAAGCCACTATTCCCGCCAAGGATCTGGGTACTCTGAGCCCCGGTGCTTATACCATTGTGGTTATTTCTACCTTCGGTAAGGGCGAAGCTCCCTCCGTTGTTCCCGCTACACTGGTTCTTCAGTAATTGATATAGCACGGATGGCTCTAAGGCCGTCCGTGCTTTTTCTCCGGTTCCTTCTATAAGGTTCCGCTCTTTTTGTTCCGGCCTTTCCAAAATATTCGTGCAGCTTGGACTCAGTGACCGCTTGTGGGGCAGGTGCACCCGGGCAATAACAGCATGCCGGAACAAAATACACATTCGTATTTAGGTGGATATATGTACAAGTGGTACGTGCTCAACCGTTTAGTCCGCGGAGTGGTAATATTCTGCTTGCTCATGGTGGTTACGACGATAATGTTCAACTCGATTAACGAGAAACTGCAGCGATCGGTCATCAACGAGCAGGTTAAAGCAGAAGCCATGCGGCTGAAGAACGTGACACCGGAGCAACTGAATGCGTTCCGTATGGATCGCGAGCAGCAATTGATTCGTCAGTTTAAACTAGACAGACCATTAGCTGAGCGCATCCTGCATCAGTCTTTCCGGGCTATAACTTTCCAGTTTGGGAAATCAACCCTCATCAAATCTTCTACCGGTAGCGATGATGTGCGCACCATTCTTTTCGAAGCTATTCCGCGCACTTTATTTTTGTTCACTACCGCCAGTGTCTTTTCGATTGTTATCTCAATTTCCTTGGGGCTTAAAAAAGCGCAGAAACCAGGTGGTCGTCTGGATCGCAGTACCAGCTTTATTACCTTGATTGTAAGCGGTATACCAGGCTGGTGGCTGGGCATGATGTTTATCATGTTTTTCGCGTACCAGCTTAAATGGTTCCCGGCTGGCGGCGTTTTATCCGTACCGACTCCGACTGGCTTTAAGTTTGTATTGGATGCTCTTTGGCACCTGATGCTTCCGTTATTTACCCTGATTGCTCTAGGTTTTTGGGGTGGTTCATTTGTTATACGCAATATTGTTCTGAGTATTCTGCAGGAAGACTACATTATGGCAGCCCGTGCCCGCGGTGTTCCGGAGAATAAGGTTCTTTTCGGCCATACCATGCGCACTGCCGCTCCACCGCTGGTTACTATGGTACTGCTCAGTATTTTAGGCAGTATCTCCGGTGGTCTTATTTTTGAGGGTATTTTCAGTTGGCCCGGTTTGGGTAATCTCTATTGGGTAGCTGTGCAGACGAATGATATTCCTGTGCTGATGGGTAATCTTGCCATTACTGTTGGCCTTTACCAGGCCGGCTTGGTGATACTTGACCTGATCTACGGCTTCCTCGATCCGCGTATCAAAACAGGGGGCAAGGCATGACCTTTAAGGATTTCAAGACAGGAATGGGCGAGTTCTTTACTGAATTCGGCAAGCAGAAAGCCGGTCTGGTTGGCGCAGGTATATTATTACTGGCCATACTTATGGTTATATTTCAGCCCTTGCTTTCTGGCGAATATTCCGATGTAGAAGGTAACTGGCGAAATATCGCTTATTGGGAAGA
>JAHIWF010000235.1 GCA_018815555.1 Spirochaetota bacterium
CCGGCCGCCAGGCAAGGACGCCGCTCGCGGACGGTACCAGCCCGGCGCCCTGAACGGCGACGAAGGTCCGCGCAAGCTGGCCAGCCTTATCCGCGGCTACTCTAAACAGGGTGGTCATCATGCGCAATTTAATGTGGTGGACGAAGCCCACCAGAACGAGATAATTGCCCGGATGGCCTACGAGTAAGGGTTATACTGAACTGATTCGGTCAAATGGGCCGCCGGATAACTTCGAAGGACGCCAGGCGTATTTTATGCACTTGGCTGGCTTTATGTATGCAAATAAAAATTAGCTATACCATCGTACAGCTCAAGTCGTTATTAATTGCACGCATTGATAGACGATTCTGAATCCGGAAACCTGAAGGAGTGCATCGTGCAAAGGTATACTTAGTACACATGGATTGTAATTTCGAGTAATGGCCTCGGCATCCTCCAGAACGGCGTTTCTAATGCTTTCCATAGTTTATCTTTTAAAGCATTGCTGATATCAATTACCAGATTATACCAAAAAGCAGAGATGAGGCGATGATGCTGGCATGTACTTCGTAACAGCTGTGCCGGATTCAGGCTTCATCGCCTGAATCCGGCACAGCTGATCTCGCTTGCCTGGAAAATTTATTCGAATGTTATGTCATCAAAATACAGCTGCTCTATTAAATAATCATAATACCGAATTCTGATCTGGCTTAATCCGCTGTTTAAATAATAAGCAGGGCTTTGAGTCCAGGTTTCCGAACTATTCACTGAATAGGAATTTTCATTAATGTATAAATTAATAGTTTCGAACTGCGATCCTACTTTATGCCAGAATCTGAAGTTTTGGGGCGTTGACAGGTTTACAAAAAAATAAGCATAGGTATCATCATAGGTCAAGCTGGTTGAGTAGTCGAGGCGCAATCCTGCGCTGCCGCTATGAATGGCTGCAGCGTCCAGGCTGCGCTGCCAGGCCTCCGGATGCGATACTGTCCAGTAATCTTCCCAATTAGCTGTTTCGAATCCGCCATCCGCGGTTGGCAAGGGCTTGCACAGGATAGGTATATCAAAATAAACACTATACACGCTCTGAATCTCGACAACATGATAGCCAGGTGAAAGCAGGAAGTTTTTATAACCGTTGTAATATAGGCTCTGCTCGTCCTGGCCATCAAGCATGATCTTTGCAGAATTATAGTTTGTATTCGTGAATACCGAAAAAACCATTGCTTCTTCGGCATACAGGTACCTTCGGAATACTCCCGTTTCCTCGTTATAGGAGGATGTCGAAAAATCATTTTGATAGGAAGACAGGGAGAGGGCGCCGTTTTCGCTCAGCCAATTGTTGATTTCAATTTCTGGATCAGTGCCGATTACGCTGGTGTATACCGGCAGCTCGACTGTTGGTAGCCAAACGGTATGCGCCAAGGGGGTGTCTATGTCGACGGCAAGCCGCCAGTACATACACGTGTATTCCTCCGGAAGGCTGTAGTCGTATTGCGTATTATCCGCCATATCTTCGTCGACCAGAATGTCGGAAAACGCGTAATCGGCGGCTATCTGCAATCTGTACCCAGTTGCGCTGGGTATTTCCGGCCAGCGTAGCGACAGGTTGCCGCCGCGGTAGTATGATCCTTCACAGGGAGTCAATCCGGACAATATGCTATCGCCCGCCAGGCCGATATTGTCGAGAAATACGGAAAGGTTACCTCCGTCTATCGTGATAGTATGGTCTCCTGCTGGTATCGCGTAGATTTGTTGCCGGACTCCGTTACTGTTAATAATTTTTGTGCTTTCCGGACTAACAACGCTGTTATCCACGCGAACCGTGAAAGCGTCGGAATAATAGCTGGTCTGGTAATAGACGTCAAAAAAAAGCCGGCTTGCCTCGGTCGGCTTGACCCTAAATTCGATAGTTCCATTGGAGATAGTCAAGTTTGCGGAACCCATACGCTCCTCGCTGATCTGGCAGGAAAAAAAGCCTCCATTATTGGGAGCGTCTTCGGCCTTAAAGTCTAGAATTTCGCCTTTTTTCCCGTCGTTGTCTTCAAAGTCTTCAAAAAACAAGGCTGGCGGACCGTAAGCCGCCGAAGCGAACTGAGCCGGAGTATAGAGACTGAAGAGACTGCAGGCGCAAATGCACAGTGCGACAGAGGCAATTACTAGTGTGTGCAGCAATTGGCGACAGTTTGATCTTTTATGAAGTGCCATTTTTTTCTCCGGTTTCAATAGTTCAGGATAATGCTGTCACTTTGGGCCAGCCAAGCTTGCTCGACAAACTGCTTAAATAGGGTCCATTCGGCCGGTTGCACCACCATCGCCGGCAGATACAGTTCCCGTTCTACGATCAAGCCGGCGGCGGTTTGGGTGTAGCGGAAACCGGCGTATGCCTGGCGGAAGCGTAAGGACCGGCTTTGCGGTAACGAGGCGACACGGGCCGTTTCCGGCAGATTTATGACGAAAGTCTGGCGCAGTGGTACTGATGCGGCTCCGGCGGACAGCTCGAAAGGCGTATCCCTCTTATCGGCCCGAACTGCGTACACCAGGATATCAGGTACTTCGCGCAGCCATGTCAATTTTAAGGCCTGGTTACCCAAACCGGGCTTCAGGAAACGCGGTACGGTTCCGGTGGCTTCCAGGCGCGGCGAGCTATATGAGCCGTTCCCCGCTGAATACTCGAGACTGTCCGCGATAAAACCGGGAAGGGTGTCATTAACCGTCGCTTCTAGTACGGCTTCCCGAAGACGGCCTGTCCGAGTAGCCGCGTTTGAGCGGATCTCCGCAGCGTCGCCACCTCGGAATACGGCCACCGTTCTGGCTCGATTGATATCATTTCCGGCTGTCAGCAAGGTTAGCCACACTGATGGACCGGTTTGGTTAGATATCAAGCGCTCCAACTCGACTGGCGCGGTATCATTTCCAAGCGGAATACGCAATATCCGGGTATTTGCGAGTAATTCAGGTAGATCTGGATAGCCGTAGTCGCTGGCCGTCGTGTCCAATGGCACTGTCTCTCCGTCAATCTGCAATAAAGTAATCACGTGCGAAAAGCGAGTAGAGGGTAAAAAAGCGATTTCGCCGGCATATTCCGGATCGCTCAATGCGTACGAAGCCTCGAATCCTGCCGCGTTCAATAACGCGATCATCAGGGTTGTTTTGTCTTTGCAATCGCCGAAACCGTTTTCTATAATCGACTCGGCATTTTGTGGCACGAATGCGCTGTACTGGAAATCAATATCCTCATACAGGATATCGCTCGCGACGTAGTCAAAAATACGCGACACAGCTTCTTTGCGGGTATGTATCCCTTCCAGAAGCTCCCGCGCCTTATCATGTATGACCGGCGTGACGGTGTATGCGCCGGCTGTAAGGTCCCGGTACCATTCAGCGACCGGTTCCCAACTGCGCAGCGAGCTAAGGTCCAGCCAGGGTAGTTGGTCGCGTTGATCGGCGACCGGTAAGGTTGGCATTACCGGAGGCAGGTTCTTTATAGAAAAGACAAGTTCGCTGTATCCGGGCAGGGGTTTATTTTCTGAAACGGCATACTTGTCTTCAGCCAGATTGTGTACTAGGTAGGCGGGATTTTCCGATTCGGGATACAGGATGCTGAAAGTGCTGTCGTAAATATAATCGGTATATGAGGCCATCCAGGCGTCAAGCCAAAATTCACCGGCAAGGGCTCCGGTACGCGCGCCATCGGCAGTATATTCCAGTAGCAGGTAATCGCCGATTTCCAGTCCATGATAACTGATTGCGTTGCCGTTTACCCAGGCTTCGATTCTCCTACCGTCGGCTTTTCTGGTAATCGCCCGTTGAAGGACCAGGTTTTCTCCATTCATTTCGTAGGTCATGTATCGCGTGCTGGCCATGGCCAATCCTTGGCGGGACCCTATTTTCAGGATTTCGGCGTAGTATCGGCGCGTGCCTCTGTCAGCGAAGAAAACCCAGTTCTGTTCGCGGTGTACTACGGTAAGGTCGACCTCAACGGCAGTGTCGGAGTCCTCGAACGCTTCGATGATCCGCTCCGGGTCAATCTTCAAGTAAAGGTCATCGGTGGTCGCCTTTTTTTGCAGTTCTGAGAGCCGCCACCGAAGGTCAAAGCGCTGGGGAGCTAGTTCTTGCCTCGCTTCGAGACACTCAATGAAGCGTTTTTCAAGGTCATCAATCAACTCGGCCGGCGGCGCTTCCGCCTGGCGAAGCGCCATCAGCCAGGCTTCAATGGCGTCTCCGTACACTTTCCAAAGCTGACCGTCGTTTGGGCGCGTTGAAGTTAATGCAGCGAGGCTGTCAATGTATTTCTGGTAGTCTATCGACTTTTTAAATAATTGGCCTTTTAGGTTGTCGAGGGTTATTTCCAGGTCTTCTGGATTGATTTTTTGCAATAAAAGGCCTGAGGCCAGCGCGCCTTCGTAATCGTCGTTGATTATCCTGATGCTGTGCTCTGTCGCAAGGGCCGCGAGGACATAATCGCCTTGCTTCATATCGGCTAGGATTTTAGACAGGGGCAGGCTAAACCCACCTAGACGGGCAATAAGACCCGCCAAATGGGGATATCCGGGATATTGGACGGCAAAACCCTCATAATCCCGGACTGTCATGGAACCAGCTCCCAGGCCGGAGACAATCTTGAATAGTTGACTATAAAACCTGTTTGGATTTACTTCCATGGTCTTATCGGCCAATGCTTTGGCTCTATCCCAGTCTTCGTTAAGAATCGCTGAGAGCACCGAAAAATCATCGCGCGGCGCGAATCCTGCGCCGAATAAGATATGTTCGATCGTCTGGGTCGCTCTGACAATGTCTCCGCCGGAACGCCTGGCGTTGAAGCGGGCCCACCAGGCAAGGTTGGAACGTTCGGCACCATAGGCTTGAAAATCACCGGCCGCCACGGCATGCGCAGCTTCTGATTGCCCCGAATCCGCAAGGGCGTAAGAAAGCCAGAATGCGTTATCCAGGCCAGGCCTTGCGGTAAAGTCGGCTGTAAGCTGGCCAAGAAGGGGGCTGCCGTTCATGCCTCTATACCCCGGAATGGATTCGATAAAAGCCTGTGCTGCCTTGTCATGGGTCTGGCTGGTGGCCGCTACTGCTACCATGAAACGGAATGCCGCCGCTTCGTCGCCGGATCCAAGTTTTACCAGCACGCTGTGCGCGCCTTTTTCTAGACTTGTACGGACCCATAGCACATTGCGGCCGCTTGCTCTTGCGCCGGTCCTTGCCAGTTCGACTCCGTCTATCCAGCAACGTACTGCCGCGTCAGCCAGGTCTAGCATAATCCAATAATCGCCGGATTCGCTTATCTCCAGATTCGCCGATGCATAGAAATCGGCGAAAAAATCCCAGCCTAAGAAATTAGAGGGTTGGACCCATCCATCGAGCGAGAATTCAGGCTTAGCTAGCCAGTTCAGCACTTTTCCGTCCTTGCGAACCGCGCCTGTACCGACTGCCATGCCGTGCCGGTGGGCGATTTCATCGATAAACGGCTGATCGATTCCACCGCCTGACGGGTCCTGGAATGGCCCCAGGAGATTCCATTCTGTAATGATGCCGAGGCTATTATCAGCTTGCCGCATCTTGATTTCGTCAACAAAGGCAGTACGGGCAAGCAGCAACTGGCTGCGCAGGCCGGATTGGCGGGTCCATTCAGGATACCTGTCTGATATCAGTATGCGGTCGATTTCTTCAAGTTCTTTCAGATACCCGGCGCTTATAGGAATTTCCTCATTGATAAAGCTACGAACTATCGCGCTTGCCGGCGCTCCTGGATCAAGTCTTAGCGCTTCGGCAAATGCTTCGGCTGCTTCGGGCAGCCTACCCAGCGCGTAGTATGCAAGCCCCAGTCCGCGGCTGATTTCAGCGCTTTCGGTAGTTTGGGCGGCTTCAGTGAATAGGCCGATGGCTTCGGAATAGCGGTTTTCGCCTAGCTTTTCCCAACCATCGCGTATTTCGGCCGAATTATCGACAGCTTCAGGAGCGGTTGCGCATCCTGCCAGTAAGAGCGCGATGGCCGCGACTATCAGTGCGCCTTTGGAAAAAGGTAAAAAGACGGCCCGGGCCCAAGGGCCGAAACGAGTGGTATGCGAATGAAACATGATTGATTTTGATACCTTTCCGCAATTTAATATGCAGGCGGGTCCATTTTTGATGGACTGTACCTGATCTACCCCAAAAAAGATTGCAATATTTTAAATATCGCTTTAGTATGACGCCTATCCGGGTAATTAACCGATGATACGTTACCTTTTTGCTTATAGCAAGCCATATCTTCGGGTAATTTTCCGTTTCACCGAACCGCTGAAAAAGGCCGTCCGGTAATCTCGATATCGGGCGGTAATTATGAAATATTCAAGAAATCTGGTATTAGCCATTGTGGCGGTAGCGGCCGGCTGGTGCATCAGCGCGCAGACGCCGGAGGCTCTGATGACCGGCCGACTGCTTTTTGTCGATAGCGTCGAAAGTGCCGAAGTGTTTATCGACGACATATATAAAGGCGATACTCCGGTCTTGGTTTCCGATATTGGCTTTAGCAGCCGCATTATCGAGATACGCTTTCCTTCGGGTTCGGTGCGCCAGAATCTTAAGTTTATTGCCGGAATTAGCGAAACAACTATCTGGGCGCCCAAAAGCGCGGCTTTAACGGCCGATTATGCATTCCCGGAACCGGAAGCACGCACTGCCGCCGAAGGCGAGGGTTCGCTGGTAATCAGCTCCAATCTCGCCGAGTCGGTAGTGCTCGTAAATGGCCAAGCCGTGGATATCCAGAATACTCTCGTCCTGCCCGCTGGATTGTACCGCGTTACGGCGACTAGCCCGCTGCGACTGCCTATTGTAGAATTACTGGTGATTGAAAACGGTTTTTCAGGGACCCTTAATCTTGAATTCCAAAAAGATCCGGCAATCGCTCGCGGTAACATGCGGCTTCTCGAGAGAGGAATTACGGCGACCGGTTTAGCCCTTAGCGCGGGCGGTATTGCTCTATGCCTGAACCCGATTGCGGTAGCCCTTGCGCAGGATAGCTATGATACGTATACGACTATAAAAAAAATAGGAGCCGGCGTTTTATTGGCTGGATCGCTGCTTTCGCTGTATTCATTGCTGCCTAGCGGACGCTAGATCGCCTTATTCTACTTTTATATTACTATTATTTCATATTTGATCCGCCGCGTTTTGCCGCGATGCCCCGGCTTGCTCTACCCCGGGTATCGGCTCCCACGCTCGCGGCCGGAATATCCGCTGGCAGGGAACAGGATCAGACTGTTCCGGCCATGTTTCCTTATAAGATCGGTGTTCCCGGTAAAGGGATGGCTGTCAGAATATAAGCGCTTATATCCGCATGGTCCACATTCTGTGTTTTGATTCCGTATATAACTACATGTATGAGTAGTAGTTTTGGTAAAACTTTACTTTCTTTTACTAAGTAAATATTTGACAAATTGGATAAATGCACTGACAATGAGAGAAATCCGGCCGGATACACCGCCAAACCACGGCGGCATACACCAACACGATTCTCTCAGGAGTTTGTAATGAGAAAGTATCTTCTTCCGGCCCTTCTCAGTTTCGCAGTTTTTCTACTGGCAGCCTGTGCCAGTCCTTTGAACCCGATCGTTGTAGAAATTGCAACTGCTGAAGTCCCTGTCGAACTTTCTGCAAGTGAAGTTCAGAACAGGGCTATCAGTAGCGGCTTCTCGGTATCTGGTCACTATTACCAGGATGGCGCGTTTAACCGAGCCTACTCCACGTATGACACGGCTTTTACCGATACTACGGCTGATTCCAATATTGATACCGGAGCCTGGCTTGTTGTTAGCTTTTCTTCTCCTTTGGCGGCCTCAAACCTGCCGGCTTCGATTGATGATGTGGATGACTATCCGCTGAAGATTACCCGAAACCGTGACGGACAGACTGTACTCGCCCGATTCATGCTGCGCAACAATGGCACAGAACTAGTAGTACGGCCGGTGGAGCGCCATTGGCTGGAACCGCTTTCCGGCGCAGAAGGCAGCAAGACCTCTTGGCAGGGCCTGAAACCGGCGACCGCCTACACAGTTACTTTACAGGCCATACGTGACCAGTCCGGCCGAATACTCGGTGGTGAAGGTACCAGCTGGGCTTTCAATACCATTGATGTTAGCTGGGGCTTGTACTTTATGTCCAAGCAACAGCCTGACGGCTTTGTGTATACCGAAAAATACATTCCGGGTCGCGACAATCTGTATTTTGATCCTTCGGCAAAGACTATTACGTATACCCATGGCTACGAAAAGAACGCCAGCATCAATGATTATCGCCGCGAGAACATGCTGTATTTTATTACCAAAGGCAGCGGTGACATACCGCTAGGTCATGATACTTTGCAGTATATGATAGATGACGGCTGGAATTTCGGGGTGTTCTATTGGGACCAGTTTGCTGACGAGCCGGATGAAGTAAAGAACGCCGAAGCCAAGATCTGGAATGTAAATAACGGCGTTAAAGGAATGCGCTATCGGGTGCAGACCAGTCCTGGTAATGGCGAATATCGTACGGCCAACCAGCCGCTGCGTCCTTTGGGAGAAGAATTCTACCAAGTGTATGTGTCGGCAATGGCTGGCAATACCGCCAATAAACGTATCATCGGACATTCTACCGGGGCTCAGCTGGCTGCCTACCTGGTAAAAAAAGTATCAGATTCGGTAAGCAACGGTAGCATCTCCGCTTCTTATACGCCTTCCCGTCTGGCCTTGCTGGAAGGGTTCTGGTCGAACGGCAGCAAGTCGTATTTCCGCGGCGTGTTAGGCTGGACATCATCAATGTACAATGGTGCAGCCATCCGCAGTATCGTGAGCACTCTTAAGAGCCGACATCCGGCTATGGCTATCGAGCAGGAAAAGCATCAGAATAATATGTGCGGTGACAGCTGGCTCAGCATAGGTGACTCGAATTATGATCTGCGCAAGATGACCTGTGTAACCTATGTATATCCGGATTTTATTGGCAATAATGCCATGAATGATACTGGCGACCGGCACTGTTATGCCCGTTTGTATTATTTCTGGACCTATGCTCCGGCGGTAAGCTCGGCAATCGAAGCTTCTGGCGGAGTGACCAGCCGCAGCTCCGACAGCCTTATCCGGTCGCGCATGAACAGCGGCAGTAGCCTGTATGTACATAAGCAAGTTGGCGGCCGCGCTTCGGCCACTCCGGCTGATGATACTTATAGCCGGGTTAAATTGACAAAATATTGATTTAGCTGAGATCCTAATCGGAAGCCCGCTCTAGCTCAGAGCGGGTTTTTTTTGCTAGAGTTGCCACACTTTTAAGGAGTATTCATGAATTCCATCGAGACAATAGCCGAATCCGGCACGGTTTTTAGTATCTGGCCGCTGATAGCCCTGCCACTCAGCATCATTATTGTACTGGCAGTTTTGGTGCCAGCTCTGCGTCTGGGTCTGAAACCGCTGGTGGCGCAACTGAAACGGATTGCGGATTTACTGGAGAAGGATGGCAACAAGTAAATATCGCCGGAGGGTCAGACCCCGGTATGGTTTCCAGTGGGGTCTGACCCCCGATTTGACTTCTCTGGGGTCAGACCCCGAGACGGTTCCCAGTGGGGTCAGACCCCGGGAGAATCTGATCGGGGGACTGACCCCACCTATGGGGGCAGGCCGGGATCGCCTGCGGCACTTGGTTTTTAGCTTTGATTGCAGGCTTGCCGGGCAAGACTGCAATGGGTTTTCCGCCCGGTGACGCGGGAAGCCTGGCCGAGGGGGAGCCGTTAGGGCTGCTGTCCGCAGCACTTCAGGAGTCCAGGCCGGAGCTGCTCGCACTTGCCTGCTCCTTTTTATAGTTTGAATTTTCTTACTGAAAGCTTTGTCCTTTACCAATCGGCGGAAGCGTTCTATACTTTTGCGGTAGCTTGCCGGTGTCGGCGGGCTTAAACCAGCAGCAGGAGTACGCATGCCTAATTCCGAAAAATACATCATGGCTCTGGACCAGGGCACTACCTCGTCGCGCGCCATTATTTTTAACGAGGGCGGGGTGGTGATCGGCAAGCATCAGCTGCCTTTTAACCAGATTTATCCGCAGCCGGGTTGGGTGGAGCATGATCCGCTGGAAATCTGGCATACGCAATTTGAGGCGGCTAAAGGGGCTATCGCGGCCGCCCAAATCAGGCCAGAGCAGATTGCCGGCATCGGCATTACCAATCAGCGCGAAACGACGATAGTATGGAACCGGGCTACAGGGCAGGCGGTGCATAATGCTATTGTGTGGCAGTGCCGGCGGTCGGCGGCCATCTGTGCGGACCTGAAGGCGATGGGATACGAGGCCGAGATACGCAAACGTACCGGGCTGGTGCTGGATCCGTATTTTTCGGGCACCAAGCTGTCGTGGATGTTCGACAACATTCCCGGTTTGCGCACCAGGGCTGAACGCGGCGAGCTGATGTTCGGCACGGTTGATTCCTGGCTGATGTACAAGCTTACCGGCCGGCATGTGACCGACGCTACCAATGCCAGCCGAACTTTGTTATTTAATATTCATGAGGGCTGCTGGGACCAGGATATTCTGCGCATGATGAACATTCCGGCTTCCATACTGCCGGAGGTGCTGCCCAGTTCGGCTGATTTCGGCCTGACTCATAAAGAGCTGTTCGGCATCGAGATACCGGTGAGCGGCTGTGCCGGCGACCAGCAGGCGGCACTTTTCGGTCATGCCTGTTTTAAGCCGGGTGCCAGCAAGAATACCTACGGCACGGGCTGTTTCGCCTTGATGAATACCGGCTCGGAGCCGGTAGAATCGCGCCATAATCTGCTTACGACAATTGCCTGGGATCTGGGCAAGGGCTATACCTATGCTCTGGAGGGTTCGGTTTTTATCGCCGGCGCAGTAGTGCAATGGCTGCGTGACGAGCTGGTAATTCTGGCTGATTCGGGGGAAAGCGAGCGGCTGGCCCGGTCGGTGCCGGATACCGGCGGCGTGGTGCTGGTGCCGGCTTTTGTGGGCATGGGCGCGCCGTACTGGGATCCGGAGGCGCGCGGTGCGGTGCTGGGTATTACCCGCGGTACTTCGCGGGCGCATTTTGTGCGGGCTGCTCTGGAGGCTATCGCCTATCAGTCGCGTGATCTTCTGCGGGCCATGGAGCGCGATTTTGGCGCGGCGATTCCGTTTATAAAGGCAGATGGCGGCGCCAGCGCGAACAGTTTTCTGATGCAGTTTCAGTCGGACATTCTGGGCAAACCGGTTATTCTGCCGGAGGTTGGCGAGGTTACCGCCCTGGGGGCGGCCTATCTGGCCGGGCTGCGGGTGGGCTACTGGGACAGTCTGGATGATGTTGAACAGAACTGGCGGCGTAAGCGCGATTTTGAGCCGGAGATGGCCGAGGA
>JAHIWF010000236.1 GCA_018815555.1 Spirochaetota bacterium
CAGGCGCAGCACTAGATTATGCACATTGATGCAATGATTGTAGGTATATTCGTCCTTGGCCTGGATGGCCATCATGGTCTCATGCACCTTAGCGCTGGTATCGGCGCTCATCTGAAACGATGCTTCGCCCAGCACATAGACCACCAGCTCGCCGGCTTCCCTGGTGTGGATGTTAAGTGGATGATGCGTGTCGAAGAGCATGAAGCTGCTGCCGCTTTGGTAAGTCTGGCGGGTTTCCACGCAGGAAATCTCGCCGGACAAAAGACTGTATATTTTTACCGATCCGCTCACCCGCGGCGGCATCAGGCTGAAATTATCATTAGCGGCAAAGGTGAGTTTGTTCACCTCGATACCATCGGCACTATACTGTTTGGTAATGTAGCCGACCTGGTCCGGCCGGCTCTGTGTGGCCAGACTTTCATCATGCCTGACTGCGATATATTTTTGTTCCATATACTTGCATTATAGCAAATTACAGGATTAAAGCATAGACGGAGCCGGTTCAAGACAAAGAAACCCGGGCCAGCTAACAGGCTTGCTAAGGCCAATTAACCCAACAGCTCCAGAATCAGCTCGCGCATTTCTTCCTCTCCATCACTTTGATTGGAGAAAATGGACAGGGTTATACCGCTGCGCGGCAGGTAACGTGAATCGAAGCCAACCCCATGGTCGCCGCCAACTATGCTGTAGCTGTCATTGTCCGTCCGGCGAGTTAGGCCGCAAGCGCTCCAGTATTGGTTCGCTATCTGCAGCCGGGGACGCAGCCACGCATCCAGCAGCGGACTTTCCAGGATCTTGCCCGCCAACAGCGCCTTCCAGAAGCGTTCAAGATCGGGAGCGGTCGTATACATGCCGCCATCGCCGCCGCCACGCAGGGGCACTTTGTAGATATTGGTACGCAGCCCGTCATTAAGGTAGCCCAGCGCGGTATCCGATGGCAGTTCGTCGAAAGCGAAAAAACCGGAGTCGTGCATGCCGGCCGGCAGCAGCACTTCGTCGCGTACAAAATCGCGGTACAGCCGACCGCTCAGCATTTCGATCAGGATACCCAGGGCTACATAGCCGCCGTTGGAATAACAGTAGCCGCTGCCGGCTGCCGCTTTCATGGCCTGGCCGACAAACAGCGGCAGATAATCCAAAGGAGTCTCCAGATAGCACCAGGGTATATCCACCCGGAAATTTTCATAATCTTCTATTGTTTCTTCGTCCAGATAATCGTAACAGCCGGAACTGTGGGTAAGCAGCTGCTCGATAGTGGCAGCGGGATCTATCCAGCCGCGGAAATCCGGGTGCAGATCGCCTACAGCGCTGTCCAGAGCCAAGCGTCCCTGCTGCACCAACCGGCCGATAGCCAAAGCAGTAAACAGTTTGGTACCGCTGGCGATGGCAAAACGGGTAGCAGCTCCTACCGGCAGCTGCTCAGCCCGGTTGCGAAAGCCCCAGGCACCCTTGAACACAAGCTTATCGCCACCTGAAATACGTATAACGCCACTGAAGCCGCTCCGCTCGGCACAGTTGCAAATTTCCTGTTCCAACGTGTCCATAGTATCCTCCAACTATTAATAATGCAGATAATCCGAAGGCCCCGGATATTTAGCCATGGCTGTCTTGTGCCTGTTGAATCCAAGCTTGTCATAAAACTCTACAGCTTCGAACGATGAAGTAAGGCCGATGAGAAGCTCCTCGTTGCCTTCCAGAAGTCTTTCCACTATCGCGCGGCCTATTCCCTGCTTGCGGCAGGAAGCAAGTACCGACATGTCATGAATCCAGCCATAGCATTCACCGTCCGAAAGCATTCTGCCGGCTCCCACTACTTTGCCGGCATCCCAGGCTATCACAAAGCGGTAGCTGTTCTTGAAAGCCCTGCGTATCTTCTCGGTTTGCCGGTCTCTACCCAGACCGAGACACATGCCGGTTTCTGCATAATGATCAACCAGCTTTTCCCAATCAATTTCGGATATTTCGGTTTTATAACTGATCATGCTGTTCCCTCCAATATGAATACTGCCACCTGTTTGCTGCCTCTTTCAGGCAGCACCATGCAGCGTAGTATAGTATGTTTTACACGATATGCAGTGCACCCGATTCAGGTTGACCCGAATTTTCCCTTAAAATAAGACAAAAGCATGCAATTTTACAGAATCCACCTGCTAGCAATCGATTTAATTACTTATAAGAATTAAAATTGACAATTTTAACTTTGAAGGTCAAAATTGTACAATACGCTCCCGCACTGTTTCGCTATCTGAAAATCAGAATAGACGAGCAGAGGGATAGAATGGGCCGTTTTATTCTTACCGGGAGCCAGTCATTTCCACTAATGCAAGGAGTGGCAGACAGCCTGGCTGAACGTTGCATCTGGAAGGAACTGGAGAATCTCAGCATTAAGGAATTAGAAAACACGACAGGCTTCAGGGCGGGCCCAGCAGAGTGGACAACAATGGAAGTATTTGGGAGACTTTCGTAATTGCCGAAATACGCAAACGTGCAAAAGCCTCGGCCAAAGCGGTACGCTTATGATTCTATCGAGACCAAGCCGGCCGGGAAGTTGATGTTCTGGTAGAGCATGGAGGTAAACTGCGCCTGGTGGAGATCAAATGGTGTGAAGCACCAAATGACTCGGATGCGACTCAACTACGTTCGATTTTGGCAGCTCTTGAAAAGCACAGCTCCAGCGCCTTACCGGGGTCAGACCCCACTATTCAAAGGAAGTGGGGTCTGACCCCCGATTGTATCTTTCTGCACAGCTGGTTTTCTTGACAATCCCTATAGGTATTTTTATATTCAAACACACGGCATAGCCGGTTATTCCGAAACAAGCAGCTGCGGGTTTTATGGCTCGCGTGCTATTGTTTTTGCCAATTTCTACAATGTATATAGAGGTACCATGAAAAAGCTCTCCCTGATTCTTGTTTTACTGCTGGCCGGCACCCTGGTTTTTGCTCAGACACTGCCCTTAAGCGGCGGTGCTGGCCTGCGCTATACCGTAGCCGACAGCACCCTTTCCGGTACACTTAAAATTTTCGATACAGCTACCAGCACCCAGACCAAGTCGGCGCTATTTGGGCTCGGGCTTTTCCTGGACGGTAATTACGTGAGCGTGGATCTGGGACTGGTTTTTCCGCTGGCCGACAGTACGGTTGTCTCAACCATTGGCACTAATGTAACCACAAATGACTACACATCCACCAGTAAGATTACCTTCCTGGATCTGGGGTTGTACCTGAAATATCCGGTACAACTGGGCAGTGTTGTGGCCTTTCCAGTACTTGGAATTGAATACGACATTCTGCTGTCTGCCAAGACCGAGGATGGTGATGATATTAGCGGCATCGACAACAACTTGTGGGTAAAGCTGGGTGCCGGCCTGGACTTTAGCCTGAACAAGCACTTGTACCTGCGTCCGCTGGTACTGTTCGGTATCGGCATCCACACTCCGGACGACGCGGAACAGATCAGCAACACCGAAATTCTGGCCAATGA
>JAHIWF010000237.1 GCA_018815555.1 Spirochaetota bacterium
CGAACCTAGCCCGGAGGATGTGCAGGCGGCCCGGGACGGTCTGGCTGAGGTGGCAGTTTTGCTGGCCTCCGGCGATTTTGATGTGGTGGTGCTCGACGAGGCTAATATTGCCCTGTATTACAAGCTTTTTTCGTTTGACGAATTATGGTCGGCGGTAGCGGCGCGTGCTCCGCAGGTAGAAGTGGTCATTACCGGCCGTTATGCTCCCCCCGAGCTGATTGAGAAGGCCGATCTGGTTACCGAGATGGTTGAGGTAAAGCATTACTACAGCCGTGGGGTGGAAGCCCGCACCGGCATCGAAAAATAAACCCGCCTGGGGGTCAGACCCCACGGCAGCTTCAGTTGGGGTCTGACCCCACAGCGGCTCCGGAGAGGGTCTGACCCCACAGCGGCTCCGGAGAGGGTCTGACCCCACGCCGGTTTCAATATGGGGTCTGACCCCGCTACCGATTTTCCTTACCTCTTTGGTATACCTGTGCTAAAATTGTGGCTGCAGCCTGCGCGGCTGTCTGTGGAGGATCCGTGGCCGAACCGTATAAAATAATCCTGGTAGATGACGAGGACGAGGTGCGCGGCCGTATTTCGTCCAAGATATCGGCCGAAAGCGGTTTTCAGGTGGTCGGCACAGCCGGCAATGGCTACGACGCGCTTGAACTTATCGAGCAGCACTCGCCCCAGGTGGTGCTGACTGATATAAAGATGCCCTATATCGATGGTCTGGAACTGGCTTCAATAATACGGCGCGACCATCCGACGGTGCGCATCGGCTTCATCACCGGTTATGACGAGTTTGATTACGCCCGCGAGGCCATCGAGCTGAACGTGCGCAGTTATCTTACCAAGCCGCTCACCCAAGAGGACATCTCGCGTTTCCTGCACAAGCTGAAGTTGGAGCTGGATACCGAGATACAGGAAAATTACAACCGCGAGCAAATCCAGCAGCGCTATCAGCAGAGCCTGCCGCTTATTATAGAAAACTACTTCGTTTCGCTGCTGGCTTCCGGTGTGGCTACCAGCCAGTCCGATGTTGAGCAGTTGCGCCAGCATGGCGTTACCCTGGACGACAGCCCCTATGTTCTGGTGTCCGTGTATGTGGAACGACTGCCCGAGCATTGGGGGGTAATCGAGTATCAGAAGCTGAAAATGGCGGTGCGCAACCGGCTGAATGCTCTGCTAAAGCTGGAAAATCTTGACCACTATCATTTCAGTTTCCACGAGAGCCTGGTTTTCATCATCAAGCAGCGCAGTCAGTCCAACAGCCAGCAGCTGGACGTGCTCCTGAACCGCATGGTGCAGACTACCAAGCATTTTCTGGCGGTACCGGTAGACATCGGCGTAAGCGATCGGCACAGCGATTTTCGGCAGCTGGCAGCGGCCTACGAGGAGGCCGACCGGGCTCTCTCGTCCAGCCGCTTTTCGTCGATTAGCCCCATTACCTATTACAATCAGCAGTCCAGCAGCGAAGTACGGCGACTGCGCTTTAAAGAAGAAGATGCCCGCACCTTCGAGCATGCCCTGCGCTTCAGCCCGGATGCTGAACTGAAAGCCTTGCTGGATGATTTGAGGCAGAATGCCTCCGCCGCCGCTACGGACGGTGGGAATTTCGACCTGTACATTCTTAACCTGGCTTCACTGCTGGCTAACTATGCCGCTGCCGGCGATGTCGATCTGGATGCCCTGCTGGGTGACAATTTACTGACTCTATTGCAGAAACTGCGCGGGGTTGACCAGCTTTTCGATTGGGTATATTCGCTGGTGCTGCGTATCCGCTCGCAGGGCATGGCTTCAAAGGCCAGCAACTCGCATAAACTACTGGCAGCGGCCAAAACCGCCATACGCACCAGATATGCTGATCCGGATCTTACAATGGAAGATTTGTGTGACCAGCTGGCCATCAGTCCGTCGTATCTCGGGCAGCTGTTCAAAAAATACGAGGACAGCAGTTTTGTGCGTTTTCTTACCGCCGTGCGCATGGAGAAAGCCAAAGAACTGCTGGCTACGACCGGGGACCGGATAGTTGAACTGGCCGTGCAGTGCGGCTACCGGGATGTGTACTATTTTAGTCACAGTTTTAAAAAATACCACGGGCTGTCCCCGAAGAAATATCGTGAAGAACATCCTTAAATCATCCGTTTCGATCGGATTTAATATTTTTATAGCTACTCTTGTTATCGTGTTTATCGCAATTTTGGTAACAACGCTGGTTTTTGTACTGATTTTTTCCGGTACGCTCGACAATCTGGTGGCAACCCAATCGCGCGAGATCAATAAACAGATTGTCATGAATTTCGAAAGTTATATTAACAGCGTAATGGAAACCGCAAACTACATCCATCTGGCTTCGTTTAACATGGATATCAGCCAGGACGGCGGAGTGCTTTCGGATCTGTATCAGGTTAACGCCAGCATGAAGAAAGACGTGGTGGCTATTTTTCTGTTTGATTCTAAGGGTAACAAGCTGATCGGGCCGGAGCTGGATGTCAGCCAGCTGCGCAATATTGCCCAGCGCGGCTGGTTCCGTTCAGCGTTGGCTGTTTCCGAAATATTCCACTTTAATGCCTGGCAGCAAAGCAGTCTGGCCGACAATCGTGAAGAACAGGTTATTCCGGTATCCAAGTCTTTCGAATACTTGTATGCCGGCAAGGTGGAAACCGGCATCCTCTTAATCGAACTGAACAACCAGCTGCTTACCGATCTGGCGCGCAAAACCAATCTCGGAGAGCTCGGACATTTATTGATCCTCGATGAAGCCGGCGGTTTGTTGTATTCCTCCGAGCCGGCTCCGTATCGGCTTACTGCCCAGAGTATGGCCATTGCCTCCCGGCTGTTTTTAGGCGGGCAACGGGCGATGTACGGCAATATCGACATGTTCCTGAATGTGAATACTTTGGGGCAGACCCGCTGGCGTATTGTTACCGTCAGTAACGCTAACGAAATCAACGAGGCTTTGCGCCAGCTGGTGCTGGTGCTGGTGGCTGTCGTAGCGGTAATTGTTCTGCTGAGCGCATTTTTCTCCGGCCTTATCTCGCTGCGGCTTACCCTGCCTATCAGCCAGCTGAAATCAGCCATGTTAAAAATCGAGGACGGTGATTTTTCTGGTCCTATCCAGGTGTCCGGACAGAAAGAGATCGTACTGCTGGCGCATTCATTTAACAGTATGGTGCAGAAGGTACAGGAACTGATGGATAATCTGGTAGAGGAGCAGCACGAGAAACGCAAAACTGAATTGCGCGCCCTGCAGAACCAGATTAATCCGCATTTTCTGTACAATACCCTGGATTCGATAGTCTGGCTGGCCGAACATGAACGCAACCGCGATGTAATAAATACCGTTGTGTCGCTGGCCCGTTTTTTCAGAATTGCCATCTCCAAGGGCGAAGCTTTTATAACGGTTGCCGAAGAGCTTGCTCATGTTCAGAACTATCTGAATATCCAGACTATTCGTTATGTTAATAAATTTAATTGCAGTTTTGATATGCCGGACGAACTTAAGAATTACAAGGTGATGAAGCTGATCCTGCAGCCATTGGTAGAAAACGCCATTTACCATGGGGTAGGTGACGAAGGCGGCGATATTGATGTAGTTGTGCGTAAAGAAGGCGACAGTCTGATTTTCAGGGTGTCCAATACCGGTTACGGGATCAGCGATAGCAAAATTCAGGAAATGTATCAGATGATGCGCGGAGATTCCGAACGCAGCAGTGTGGGTATCCGTAATGTATACCAGCGCCTGAATCTGTATTATGGCGAAAGAGCCCAGATGCTGATTTCCAGTGTTCCGGACGAGAGTACTACAGTTACCCTGATTATTCCTACCGTTCCTGTCCGAGAGGAGAATAACTGAAATGATACATAAAAAGTGGCTGCGTATATGTATGGCCTGCCTGCTGTTGTGTGCGCTGGTTTCGTGCAGGCCGGCGAAGCCGGAGCTTGGCCTGTTTCTCTATAATGAGGCCGATCCGTATATTCTGGAATTTGGCCGGCAGATTATCGAGGTTGCCGGGGCTTCTTTTATGGTTCACAAATTTGATGCGGCCAATTCACAGCCGATTCAAAACGAACAGATTGAAAGCTGGCTGCGTGCGGATACCGGGGTTGTTATCGTAAATCCGGTAGACCGGCTTGGGGCGTATGCCGTCATAAACCGCTTGCGCCAACTGGATGTTCCGGTAATATTTTTTAACCGTGAGCCCCTGCCGGCGGATATGGCCCTATGGGACGAGGTGTGGTACGTTGGCGCTCAGGCTGCCCAGTCGGGGCGGATGCAGGCCGAGTTGGTAATGAACCTGTTCGGTAATAATCCTGAGCAGCTGAATGAGTATGACCGTAATGGCGATGGCAGAATCCAGACGGTACTGCTTAAGGGCGAACAGGGGCACCAGGATGCTGAAATACGTACGGCCGAGGGTTTGAAAGCTTTCGAGGAAAAGGGCTTCGTTATCGACGTACTGGCGCTGGAGGTGGCCAACTGGAACCAGGCCCAGGCCTACGATACCATCGGCAGGGTGCTTCGCGATCATCAGGATGCGATGGAGCTGGTGATTTCCAACAACGACGCCATGGCCCTCGGTGCCATCAACCGCCTGCGTCAGGCAGGGTTTTTCAAAGATAACAATGGCAACGGCCAGGTTGACCGCGCAGACAGCAGCTGGCTGCCGGTTGTGGGCATAGACGGTCTGCGCGAAGCCGAGGAGGCAATTGCCGACGGCTTTTTATATGGCACGGTCAAGAATGATTCCTACAGCATGGCGATTGCCATAGCCGAGCTTGCCGAGCTGATAATGGGTACCAGAGACAGTCTGAGTGTGGCACATACCCTTATGGATGGTCGCTATATTTGGATCGATTATTTGCCTTTTGTATCGCAACAATGATCGAAAGAATCGGCAAGAGTGCGAAATTTTATAAATAGTCCGTCGATTTTTACATTGTTGGCTTCCCAAAGCGCCCCTATGATGATGACAACGAGAGCACCGTTGGGTGTTCCCATCCATGTCAAGGAGTTTTATATGAAGAGAAGCATCGTATTGCTCGCTCTGCTGGCCCTGCTTGCAACCAGCTTGTTTGCTGCCGGCCAGAAAGATGGCGGAGAGATCGTCATCGGCGCTAACATTTACAGTTTTGCCGATAATTTCATGAACGGTGTCATGAAGCCCGAGCTCGAGCGCTATGCCGCCTCCAAAGGTGCCCGCATTGAAATCGTGGACTCAGAAGGCCAGCAGGCCAAGCTGAATGATCAGGTCGACGTGTTCATTACCCGCAAGGTAAGTGTCCTGGCCATCAACCTGGTTGACCCGGCTTCTGCTTCTGCCATCATTGCCAAGGCTAAAGCTGCCGGCATTCCGCTTATTTTGTTCAATAAAGAACCCACCGAGCGCGGTGTCATGGCTTCCTACGACAAAGTATGGTATGTAGGTACCAACTCTGCCGAATCCGGTATCATCCAGGGCCAGATGATGGTTGCTGATTGGCGTGCCAATCCCTCCTGGGATAAAAATGGCGACGGTGTTGTTCAGTATGTTATGCTGAAGGGCGAGCCCGGACATCCGGACGCCGAAGCCCGCACTCTTGAATCCGTAAAAGCTTTTACCGATGCCGGTATCAAAGTTGAGCAGCTGGCTCTCGAAGCCGATCCCAACTGGTCTACCCAGCACGGTAATGACAAAATGGCTGCCTGGCTTACTTCCGCTTTTGCTTCACGCATCGAGCTGGTAATCTGTAACAACGATGGTATGGCTTTTGGTGCTATCAATGCCCTTAAGGCTGCTAAGGTTAAGTTGCCGATCTATAGTGTAGACGCTCTTGATCAGGCTCTTACTCACATTGCTGATGGCGAGCTGAATGGTACCGTACTTAATGACGGTGTTAATCAGAGCCGCGCTACTCTCGATCTGGCTATCAATGCCGCCATGGGAAAAGCCAATGTTGTTGAAGGTACCCAATGGACCATCACAACTGACGGTACCAAGGCTGTTCGCGTTCCCTATCTCCCGGTAACTCCCAAGAACTACCAGGAATTCCGTAAATAATTAAAAGTAACTGAAAGTGGGTCGCGGGAAGCTTTGCTTCCCGCGACATTTCTGTATGGAGGGGGCTTGCATGCAAGAATATCTGTTGAGCATGAAGGGAATATGCAAATCATTTTCCGGAGTGCAGGTGCTGAAAGACGTTCATCTTGAGGTCAAGCCCGGCACGGTTCATTCGCTTATGGGAGAAAACGGAGCCGGTAAATCCACGTTGATGAAATGTCTTTTTGGAATCTACCGTCAGGATGCCGGTGAGTTTTTTCTTGATGGTCAGGCTTTCAATTTTACCGATCCCAAGCATGCCTTGGAGAACGGTGTGTCCATGGTACATCAGGAGCTGAACCAGGTTATCCAGCGTACCATTTCGGACAATATCTGGCTGGGGCGCTATCCTGTAAAACGTTTTTTTGTAGACGAGAAAAAAATGCGCGCCGATACACTGGCGCTATTCGCAAAACTGAACATACATCTGGATCCTGACACCATGCTGCATACCTTGTCGGTTTCGCAGCGGCAGATGGTGGAGATTGCCAAGGCTGTTTCCTATGATGCCAAAGTAATCGTGCTCGACGAACCGACCTCTTCACTGACCGATAAAGAAGTGGATATGTTGTTCGACATTATCAAGGTGCTGAAAGGCCAGGGTGTCGGAGTTATTTATATATCGCATAAGATGGACGAGATTTTCCGCATTTCCGATTACGTTACAGTACTGCGCGACGGCAAATACATCGGCACCGATTCTATCCAGAACCTCACTATCGAGCATGTGGTAAACATGATGGTTGGTCGGGACCTGGAAGATCGTTTTCCGCCTAAAACCAATGAGCCGGGATCGGTTCATATGTCGGTGCGCAATGTAAGTACCAAGTATGAGCCTCAGGTAACTGATGTAAACTTCGACTTGCGCCGCGGCGAGATTCTGGGTATCGCCGGTCTGGTAGGAGCTGGCAGAACCGAACTGCTGGAGGCAATATTCGGAACGCGCACACTGCTTTCCGGAGAAGTGCAGATAGACGGAAAGTTGATAAAAAATAACAATCCGCATGTCGCCATAAAAAACCGCTTTGCCTACCTTACCGAGGAAAGGCGCGAGACCGGTATCTATCCGCTGTCTGACATTACTTTTAACACCACTATTGCCAATGTTGCCGCCTATCGCAACAAGCTCGGATTATTGCGCAAAGATATGATGGAAAAAGATACTGACCAGCAGATTAAGGCTATGCGTATCAAGACTCCCGGGAAACGCGAGCCTATCCGCTCGCTTTCCGGCGGTAATCAGCAGAAGGTGATTATCGGCCGGTGGCTGCTCACCAATCCTGATATCCTGCTGCTGGACGAACCTACCCGTGGTATTGACGTAGGCGCAAAATACGAGATTTACCAGCTGATAATAAAACTTGCCCAGAGTGGCAGGTCGGTTATTGTAGTCTCTTCGGAAATGCCCGAGCTGATCGGCATAACCAACCGCATTCTGGTCATGAGTAACGGCCGGATGGCCGGTATTGTCGATACTGACAAGACTACACAGACCGAGATTTTTCATTTGTCCACGAAGTACCTGAATAATTCAAGGGAGGCTGAAGTATGACCGCGTTAAGTATCGGCAAGATACGTGCCATGAGCAAAGAACAATGGAAGGAACTGTTTGTCAAGAACGCGATCTACATCGTTATTCTGGCGATCATTGCCTTTATCATCATCAGTGAGCCGGCATTTTTGTCTTTCACTGTGTTTCGCAATATTCTTACCCAAAGTGCGGTGCGTCTGATTCTGGCCTTCGGCGTCGGTGGTATCATCATCACGCAGGGCACTGATTTATCGCTCGGCCGCTCTGTTGGCTTTGCCGCGGTTATTGCCGGCTCACTGCTGCAGCGGGCTGATTATGCCTCGCGCTTTTATCCGGATCTGGTAGCTTTGCCACTGGTTGTACCGCTGCTGCTGGCCTGTGCGGTTAGCGCTTTTTTCAGTGCGATTAACGGCTGGGTGGTGGCCAAGTTTAAGATCCATCCCTTCCTGGCAACGCTTGGTATGATGATTACTCTGTACGGTGTTCTTTCAATCTACTTTGCCTCCGGTGCTCCGGGGCCGCAGCCTATTGGCGGTTTTGATACCCGCTATACTGAATTTGTAATCGGTTCCACTTTCGGCATCCCCCATCTGGTCATTTATGCCGCCATCGTAAGTGTTATTGTCTGGGTGTTGTGGAATAAGACCACGTTCGGCAAGAATCTGTATGCGGTCGGCGGAAACCCGGAAGCCGCCAAAGTATCCGGTGTAAATGTTTCCAAGACCATTATCCTGGTGTACATTATGGCCGGTGTGCTGTACGGCATCGGCGGTTTTCTGGAAGCTGCCCGTATCGGCAGCGCCAACAATGGAACCGGTTTCGGGTATGAGCTGGATGCGATTGCGGCCTGTGTAGTCGGCGGTATTTCTTTCTCCGGCGGTATAGGAAAAGTGTCCGGCGCGATAACTGGTGTGCTGATGTTTACCATCATCAGTTACGGTATGACCTTTATCGGAATGGATCAATATTATCAATATATAATCAAAGGGGCCATCATCGTGGCGGCTGTCGCCCTGGATGCCAAAAAATACATCAAGAAGACCTGATCCGTGCTGCTGGCGGTTCATCATGTGGCATTGATCGTAACTGATTATGCCGCATCCAAAAAATTTTATACCGAAGTGCTCGGGCTGGAGATTCTGGCCGAGCACTGGCGGGCCGAACGCTCTTCCTGGAAACTAGATCTGGGGTTGGATGGTCATTATGTGCTTGAGCTGTTTTCTTTTCCGGATGCGCCGCCGCGGGTAGATAGCCCGGAAGCCCGCGGTTTACGCCATCTGGCTTTTGCGACAGCTGATATTCAGGCAGAAAAAGTCCGGCTTGAAGCTGCCGGTGTTGCCGTAGAACCGGTCCGGGCCGATCCCGGTACCGGCTCTCGTTATACTTTCTTTAAGGATCCGGACGGCCAGCCACTCGAACTGTACGAAATTTGAAAACTTAGCAGGGTCTCCGCTTTTCGCTTGCGCCTGTAATATCAAGCCGGCGCTGTCAGTTTATTTCGCTTTTCATACCTTACATCAACAGCAATTATCACCAGTATCAGCAGCAGGCCTATCGGCACATACAGTAATGCCGTTTTCATGTTTGCCGTGTCAGCAAGCCTGCCCAGCAGAAAAGGAGCAAGACCAATGGCCGAACCTGAAGCTACTGGCGCCATGGCGCTGGCTTTGGCTACTGCCGCAGGCGCGGCACTCAGGGACATGGAAAGCCCGAGAGGGTAGAAGGTAGAGGTGGAAAAGCCGCAGAGCATCAAGCCAAAAAAACTGGCGGCTATACCTGCCTGCATCCAGTAAAAAGGAAATCCCGCACCCAGCAGTACCAGCATCATCAGCAGCAATTGCCGGTCGGAATAACGTTTTGCCAGTCTGCTGGAAACCAATCTGCCGAATACCGCTGAGATTCCCAGTACTACGGTTCCGGCTGTAGCCAGCTGGATACCGGTTTCTGGTATTTCTAAAAGATAGCTCATGCACCAGAAGCTGATGGCCCATTCCACCGTTACTCCGGCAAAAATTATTAACCACATTCTCCAGTAGCGGCCGGGCAGTCTTTCTTCCTTGCGGTGGTGTTCTGCATGCTTGTCTTTCAGTTTTTGTCTGGTCTGGCGGATGCCGAAAGCAGCCAGGGCCAGGCCGAGAATCGCCAGAAAGGGGAGCACGATACGCCAGCCAAACGGGGTATAGCGGCCGGCCAGAAGAACCAGGGGTACCAGCATGGTCATTATGCTGGCCATAACATTAGCTTCCATAATCATTCTACCGCGGACGGCTTGGGCTTCATGGGCAAAGCACAATTGTATCGAGGACAGCAACAGGGTGCCGCTTAGTGCCATCAAAAAAACACCGCTCATGCTTAAAAAAAGTCCGCGGCCGAGGGTCATGACCGCGACACCGGCTACCAGTCCAGCCAGGCTTCCCCAGAGGCTTCGCTGTACGCCGAGTCGTTTCATGATCGGTGCGGCTGAAAAGCCCATTATAACCATAGCGATGGCAACTATAGTTTGATGGAATCCGGCCAGACTGTAGCTCATTCCGGTTTCAGCTTGCAGGTATGGAACCATTGGGCCTATCATGGTAAGCATGAAGGAAAAGATACCGAGTAAAAAATATAGAACCCATATATAGCTTGAACGCACCAATACTGTTTGATCGGTCATGATTACCTCTCTGTCAGCTGCTATGATAGCAGTTTGGCGTATTTTTAGCTACAGTATGCGGTATTTGACAATCATGGTTGCAGTGTATATCTTTAGAAAATGAATGTTTCAGAAAAACTGCGCAACTTCCTTCCGGGAGTTGTTTTACTGGGTATGTTCAGTCTGGTATCCATTTCTGCAGCCTTTGCCGAGGACTCAGCCAGTACCGCGGATAGTCTGTGGCAAAAGGCAAATCAGGATTGGCGCCTTGGGCAGACCTTCCAGGCACACCGGATGCGGATTGTCGCAGATGAATTGGACAAGCGCGGGCAGATTGATTCCACTACCATTACAGACTTGGCTATGCGCTATGTGGGTGAACAAACTTTTACCGAAGTTTTAAATTCCTCCAAGGACGGAAGGGATACAACGGCAAAGACCAGGGCGGATTATGCCAAGCGTGACGGAAGCCAGAATGAAGGCCCCATGGATCCGATGGATTTCATTCCTTTCAGTGCCACTGTTTCCGAATTTCTGCGGCGCGGGCCGGCTGCCTGGGTTGGTGGGGTTTTATCCGTGCCATACGAAATAACCAAACCAAAATCCGGCTCAGAGGGAATCCTGTTTTTTTCCGCACAGGGCAGTCCGGAATACCTTGAATACAGCATGAAGCCGCTGCCTCCGCTGGTAAGTCATTTCAGGGGTGAAATCCATTTTCTCCGTTTGCCCGAAGGCGCGCTGGTAATATCCGGGATGCGCTTTGATGCAGAGGGTGGTATACTGCTGATCCGCAAGCGCTATGCCATTCGCATGGAGTTTTCTGATTATCGCCGGCCGTAATACATAAGGCTTGTACAAGGAGTAGCTGTGTTGGATTTTTTGAAGCAGGGCATGGAATTTTTTAAGCACCCCGTTCAAGTAGCCGGTATCGTTTTCAGTTTTAGCCTGCTGCAGTTTATGCTCGAATTTTTTCTGCCCGCTGCTGGCTTGCTGTTCTTTGCAAGATTGGTAAAAAAGGCTTTTGCTCGGTGGGAAAGCGGCAGTACGCCCCATAGCCCTGGCCTGGTCAAATTTTTCAAAATTGCAAATAAATTATTTCATGTTTCTTTGATTTTGCTGATTCTTGTGCTTTTAGGTCGCCTGCTGGGTGCGCAAATAATGACCACACTGCAGGATGTCGGCCGCTTATTGTCCCGGCCGATTATGGAGGCCGGAGATACAAAAATAACAATTGTAACTGTGCTTTTGTCTATTCCTCTGGTGTACCTGGCCGGAAAAATCGGCGGGTTTGTTAAAAAGTATTCTCGTGAAACATTTTTGTCCAGTGTAGATGCGGACCGCCAAGGATCTATCTCGACTATGCTGCAATATCTGGGTGGCGCTCTGGTCCTGCTTGTAGGGCTCTCGATTCTAGGAGTCGATCTCAGCAGCCTGACTGTGCTTTTTGGAATACTGGGTATAGGTATCGGTTTTGGTTTGCAGAATCAGATTGCCAATATGTTTGCCGGCTTGCTGATTCTTGTAACCAGGCCGGTAAAAGAAGGTGATCGTATACAGTGTGGTTCGTACGAGGGAACAGTCAGCAGTATTCGCTTGATGAATACAGTGCTGACTACCCTTACTAATGAAGCTATTATCATACCGAATAGTTTGCTGGTTAACCGGGAAATCCTTAATTACTCGTATGATACACCATCAGTCGTTATCATTAATTCTGTGCAGGTGTCGTATGGCTCGGATCTTGATTTGGTTATCCGCTTGTTACGGACTGTCCCTGCACGTAACCCCTTTGCTGTTTTCGAAGCTGATCACTCAGCAACAGTTGCCAGTTTTGATGATTCAGGAATAACGCTAGAGTTGCGTACCTGGATCCGTTCGGTCTTTGATCGTTTGCCAGCCCGATCCTGGACCAATCTGGAGATCTGGCGCGAGTTCCGGAAAAACGCTATCGAGATTCCTTTCCCACAGCTCGACCTGCATATGGATAAAGGCTGCTTGAAACCGCCTTCCGCTGAAGTCGACATAGCTAAGGCAGATAGCGCTGAAGCTGACAATAAGGAGTTCGGTGATGGCCCTGCTCGGTAAGCATATTTTGGTAAATGGGGTAACAGGTAGTCCGGCTCAGGCAAATATCCGATTGGATGATCCGGATCTTCCCTATGGCTACGGTTGTTATGAAGTTCTTAAATTGCGTAAAGGGCGCTTATATTTCCCGGAGTTTCATGAAGAACGCTTGCTGCATTCGACCGCGTTGCTCGGGTTCCGGCATAATCTGCAGCCTGGCTTTTTGGCTCCGGCACTCCAGCATCTGATTGGGTTGAATGGTTTTGCGGACAGCAATATCCGGGTTTTATTGATTGCGCATCAGGATCGACTTGCCGACTGGTACGCGTTTCAGGTGCCCCCTCTTGTTCCCCCTCCAGGGGCGCCGCAGCACGGCGTCGCCTGTCTACTGTATCATGGCGAGCGAACCTTCCCGGCGGCAAAAAGCCTGAATCTGCTTATGTCCACAATTGCCTTCCGTGAAGCCCAGGCACTGGATTGCTATGACGCCCTGCTGGTAGGACACGATGGGATGCTTACAGAAGGTACCCGTACCAATCTTTTCTGGCTTGACGAAGCTTTCCCGCATACGGTTTTTACTACGCCGCTGGACCGGGTATTATCCGGTGTAACCAGGCGAACGCTGCGTGAATCATTGCTGGAGGCCGCATGGAGCGTCGAGGAAACCTTGCTCTCCGAGTCTGCCCTTCTGGCTGCTTCGGGCCAGGCCGCTGGCAGCAGCAAAAGGCTGAGCCTTTTTATAACCAGCACCTCCTCGCTGGTTTTGCCGATATGTACGCTTATTGCAGCCTCACGTACAGTGGGGTACGCAACCGTAACAAAACCTTATCAGAAGTATGGCTTGCCTGTGTCTGCAGCGCTGGCGGAAGTACAAGAAATATATAGGCAGTGGCTGGATAATAACTGAGCCTTGCCGCTTGCTTGCCTGGCGGTTTTCGGTGCCTGAGCTGGCGGCCTGTTTTTACGGCTGCGCCTTAAGCTCAGCTTGCTGCCGCAGCCGGCAGTATGTTTCCGGCGTATCAATATCCTGCAGGATGGAGTCGTCAGGCCACTCCATGGTACTGTATGCTTTGCCGGTCAGGAAGGGCCGCAGGCGTTCACTTGGCTGCAGTTTTTCCATTTCCGGCAGCAGCTCGTAGCTAATCCATACTGGATGGCCTGCTTGGTTTTGATACACGGGAAAAATGCTTCGGGGACTTGGTGCTTTGCTTGCAGCCTGTCCTGGTCTGCTGATGCTGTCTGCCCCGGCAGTAGTTAATAGCTTGCGGATTATTTCAGCTGACAGTAGGGGCATGTCGGCCGGCACGACCAGGCAGCCGTTCCGGCAGTAGTCAGCTTGTTGCGAATCAACGATTCTTGCAGCCTCCTGTATTCCAAGCCGCACCGAGCCAAGCATCCCTTGTTCCCAAAGCGGATTATCAACTAATAGCAGATCCGTATGTCGGGATAGTCGTTCTCTGAGTTCTGCACCCCGCCAGCCACATACTATGAGTGGAATGTTAGCGCTTTGCTGTATTGTTGAAATTACCGTTTCGATTATAGTCGAGCTGCTCCAGGGCAGCAGCGGTTTCCAGTCGCCCATTCTGGACGAGCGGCCGGCAGCCGGTACTATACAGATTGCAGGCAATTCGGGCCTGTCGGATGCTTCGGGCATGACGTGCTCCCTAGGATAAAAAGCGGTATGGCGGACCGGCGAACAGCCGGACTTATTTGAGTGTACTGTACCTGCCTTTTTCTTTCCAGAGCTGATAGTTGGGAAAATCAGCTCTGGGGTACTTCGGCAGCAGCCTTGCGATAAGCCCGGTATCGGACGGTAAATCCGCTATGTGGCCGTCTGGAACTCGCCTCGGCTTTGGCGGATATTCTTTTGCTTGACATTTTAGCAGGCTGCCCCTAGAGTGAATGAACCCATGAAAATTCTTTGTGTTGCCGACAACAAGGATCCTCTCCTGTATACAAATACTGTTCGTACCCGTTTTAAAGATATCGACCTGATTTTGGGTGCCGGGGATCTTGATCTGGATTACTACGAGTTTCTAGTATCAAGCTTAAACAAACCACTGCTGTTCGTATTCGGCAATCATAATCTGCAGTCTATCAGCCGTTACCGCAAGGAATTCGCACCGGCTCATGTTTCCTTTAACTATGACGGTCTTAATAAGGGAAGCAACGGCCTGCAATATATCGGGGGTTCGTGTAAGCGGGTAAAAAACCTGCTCGTTGCCGGTCTCGGCGGCAGTCAGCGCTATAATAAGGGCTTAAATCAATTTACTGAATTTGGCATGTTTTTATTCAGTCTGAGGTTGTTGCCAAGATTATTGTTTAATCGCCTGGTTCACGGGCGTTATCTAGATATTTTGCTTACGCACGCACCGCCGGCCGGTATTCATGACCTGCCGGACCCCTGTCATCGCGGCTTTAAATTTTTCTTGTATTTCATGCGTTTTTTCCGGCCGCAATACTTGATTCATGGGCACGTGCATTTATATGATATCAATGCACCGCGTCGTACTGAATACCTGGATACTACGGTTATTAACGCATATAACCATTTTGTGGTGCAGCTGGAGGAATAGATGGGTGACGAATATCTTTCCATGAAAGCCCGGGACGACTTTAATAAGGCTAAAACCCGGGCTACCATCGCATCAATTCTGAATGCCCTTACCCCCAGAAAGCAAACTCTGCTTTCTTTGCAGGATGTCCGCCAGTTGCTCAAGCCGGCAAACGAAACTTACAAGGGTATGCGCGTAGTAGAGCTGGAAAAGATAATTGGCAGTGAAGGCCGCTATAACGATTTTTCCAAGGAGTTTTTTCCCCGCTACGAACATTTGCGCAAACGTTGGGAAGGCATCGACAAGGCTCATCTCAAGAGTGTAATTCTACCGCCCATAAAACTATATCAGATCGGCGAAGTCTTTTTTGTCCGCGACGGGAATCATCGGGTTTCTGTGGCCAAGATGCAGGGTGTGCGCAATATTGATGCCGAGGTAATCGAACTCACCAGTGAAATACCTGTAACTGAAGACATGGGTGTGGATGATCTGGTGCGTGCTGTAATTGAGTATGAGAAAAAACGTGTATATGCCGAAACCGAGATAGGCGAGATAATTCCTCAGGATGTTCTAGAATTTACCGAGCCTGGCCGTTATATCGAGATCCTGCGTCATATACAAGGTCATAAATATTTTATTAACATGGATTTGGAAGAGGAAATGTCTTTTGTTGATGCCTGCCGTAGCTGGTATGAAAATATATATCTGCCAATTGTAGAAATAATCGACAAAGAAAATTACCTGACCCGCTTCCCAGGGCGCACCAAGGGTGACTTGTACATGTGGATAGTTAAGCACTGGGACAGTCTCAAGAAAAAATATGGCAACTCGTTTTCGGTCAAGTCAGCTGCTGATGATTATTCGCGGCAGTTCGGCATGAGTATGGGTGCTCAGTTCAGGAGTTTCATTAAGCTGTGGTTACGGGCGATTTTTAAATGAGCTTAAGCCTTGCATATGAGGTTTATCAGTAAGGCTGATCGGCGACTGTTGATCGACTGCTGGGGAGGCTCTCTATGCGTCGGCCAGCCGCCTAAACCTGCACCAAGCGCTTGCTGAATAATTGCGGCTGTGTTGTGTCGCGCTCTATGAATTTTGTTTCTACTATAAAATGATTGTACGGATTGTCCAAGCCTTCCAGGCTGTCTATCAGCAGTTTGCATGCTTTATAGCCAAGCTCGGTCGGATTAATTTCAACTGAGCTTAGGGCCGGTGTTTGATACTGCCCGCGCACCGTGTTGTTAAAACCAATTATCGGCAGCAGCGTCTGGTTAAAATCCTGCATGGCCCGTATTGCCCCGAAGGCCAGAATGTCGTCGGTCGCGGCTATGGCATCAACGGTGTTATTATTTAATAGCTCTGATATCTGCTCATACGCCTCTTCTTCCGAAAAACGGGTTGTGGTGCATATCAGGTTTTCCTGCAGCTCAAGGCCATGGCTTTTTATCGCCTGTTTGTAGCCAGATAACCGGTTTAGCGTTACATCAAGTTCACGCAACCCGCCCAGGAATGCGATGGAACTGCAGTTTTTTTCGATCAAGTATTCAGTTACACTGTACATCGCCTGGAAATTGTCATTGTCCACCCAAAAACCGGTTTCCGGACTGGATGGCCGTCCGATTACTGTAAAGGGGAATGCTCTTTTGTGCAGGTAGTTGATACATTTATCATCCTGGCGGGATGTGAACAATATTACCCCTTCTACCCAATTGTCGTGGATGTAGTTTTCCAGATACTCGATTTCTTCCTGCTCGTCTATCGAAAAATTATACATTAGCTTATAGCCATGCAATTTTGCATAAATGCTTATGCCCCGCATTGCCTGAATGAAAAAGCTGTTCTGGAACAATTCGAGTTCATCATTGGGCAGTATAAGGCCGAGGGTTTTGGTATTAGATTTGGCCAGACTGCGGGCGATGGCATTAGGATGATAATTCAGGCTGTGCATGGCCTGCATCACGCGTTCTTTGGTGGTGTTGCTTATTCTGGAGTTGTCGTGCAGAACGCGTGAGACCGTTGAAGGTGAGACTTGTGCCAGTTTGGCCACGTCTTTAATTGTAGTCGCCATCGTAGATATCCTTTTGGCCTGCCTTAATTAATGCGCAGTCCGGTTTCGCTGTCAAAATAATGTATTGCTTCAAGATCAAATCCGAAAGAATGATCCGCGCCTTCCTTGAATTCATAGTGGCCTGGAGCGGATACCACCAGCTCGGAGCCGTTTTCCAGCTTGATGTAAAGAATCTTTTCCTTCCCGAGCATTTCTACGGTATCAACTATAGCCTTGAATGTATCGCCGTATTCGCCGCGGCTGTCAAAACGCTCAGGGCGGATGCCTACCGAAACTTTTTTTCCTTCAAAATCTTTTAGTTTTTTGGCATCTGCTTCCGAGGGCTTTATTTTGATCAATTTGTGTTCGGCTACAAACTTGCCTTTATCCATGCTGCCATGAATGATGTTCATGGTGGGCGATCCAATAAAGCGGGCTACAAAAATATTAGCCGGCCGGTTGTAGAAATCGTCCGGAATGCCGGCTTGTTGGATTACTCCTTCATTCATGAGGACAATTTTAGTAGCCATGGTCATGGCTTCAACCTGGTCATGTGTAACATAGATGGAGGTGGTACCAAGCGCCTTGTGCAAGCGTACCAGTTCCACACGCATGTGTTCGCGTAATTTTGCATCCAGATTGGATAGTGGTTCGTCCATTAAAAATACTGCCGGCTTGCGTACCATTGCCCGCCCCAGCGCCACCCGCTGTCGTTGCCCGCCGGAGATATCCGAGGGTTTGGAATACAGATACTCCTGTATCTGCAGTACCTCGGCAGCCTCCATAACCCGGTCGTGGATAAGCTTTTTGGGTTCCTTGCGCATGGCCAGCGAAAAAGCCATATTGTCATATACGGTCATGTGCGGGTAAAGCGCATATGACTGAAAAACCATGGCTATATCGCGGTCCTTGGATGGAACCTTGTTCATGCGCTTTTCACCGAATAAAAGATCGCCTTCGGTAATGGAATTCAGACCGGCAATCATGCGCAGCAAGGTGGTTTTGCCACAGCCGGACGGGCCCAGGATAACGCAAAAATCCTTGTCCTCAATATCAAGGTTTATGTCTTTAAGGGTGAATTCTTCGCGCCCTTCATACTTCTTGCCGATATTTCTAAGTGATACTTTCATTCCAATCCTCCGCCTTGATGATTGGGAGCCCGGCTGCAATGCCCTGAATGGCTCCCTGGTTGTGTTCGCAAAATCCCTTTCAGCCCTTGACTGCGCCTTTGGCCAGTCCGGAAACCAGCTGCTTTTGCAGTACCATGAACAGCGCAACAATAGGTACTGCGGTAAGCAATCCGCCTGCAGCAAATGCCGGTTGGTTCATCGTCCGGAAATCGTTCATCAACGTAAACAAGCCGGACGCCAAGGTATAATCCTGTGGCCGGTTAAGCAGAATGGCCGGCAGCATATAATCCATGAACGGACCGATAAATGACCATAGTGCAATGATGGCCAGCATAGGTTTGGCTATCGGCATAATGATCAGCCGGTACACCTGCATGTTGGAGCAACCATCGATGCGAGCGGCATCGTCCAGTTCGGTTGATATGGAATCGATATATCCTTTCAGCACAAAGGTGTTGCCGGCTATACCGCCTCCGGAATAAATCAGGATCAGCATCAGCTGCCGGGTAACCCAGGGAGCGTAATTCTGGATTATGGAATGCATGGTAAAGTAGGCGGTAATTCCAGCGAAAGCGGGAATGGTCTGTATGAGCATGATTGCCATCAGGCTGGCTTTGCGGCCTTTGAAGCGGAAACGCGAGTAGGCAAAGCCGGTAAAAGAAACTATCAGCAGCGTCAGTATTGCTGTACTGCCGGCAATAAACAGGGTGTTGAGCACCCAGCGTAGGTACAGTGTCTCGCTAAACAGAAACTGGAAATGCTTCCACGAAAAAGCAAAGTTCCGGTTGCTCATCAAGTATTGCGCCTGTTTGCCGTTAAAGGCCGACATGATCATCTGCGAGAGCGGCCAGAGGATGGCGACAACCCATGATAAAAGTATAACATATGATACAACCAGGCCTATCATTCCGACTACCGTTAGTGGCTGGTTGTCGGATAGGTACAGGCTGTTCTTTTTCCTGAACAAGCCGCTCATAAGCGTTCCTCCTTGAAGGCCTTGGAGTTCTTGAAGCCGATATAGGCAAAGGCCATCAAGCCCAGTGAGATAACAATGGTGATGGCCGCACCAATAGACTGATACTGGTTGTTCATGGTCAATTTGTATATATAGGAAATCAGTAGATCGGTGGTGCCGGCAAGGTTGCCGTATTTGGTTGGACTGAAAGGGCCGCCGCCGTTAAAAAGCCAGATAATCGAAAAATTGTTGAAGTTAAATGTATACTGTCCAACCAACAGCGGCGCGGTCTGAAACAGTACGATCGGGATGGTTATTTTAAACAGTTTCTGCCAGGTGCTTGCTCCGTCAATCTGTGCTGCTTCGTATAAATCGCCGGGAATGGCCTGCAGCACACCAGTTGCCAGCAGGAACACATACGAACTGCCCAGCCAGGTCTGCAACATAATCAAGGCTGTCCTCGATAGTGTAGGGTCGGTTTTAACATGAATGCGCATGTTGAACATGCTTTCCAGAATCTCGGTAAGCGCACCGTTAGGCGCAAACATGATACTGAAGAACATGATGGTGATGAACGCCGGAACCGCCCAGGGCAGCAGATACACGGTACGGAAGAAGGCCTTGCCCTTTATACGCTCTTGATTGGCCAGCAAAGCCAAACCAAAACCGGTGAGTATGGCCATGCTGGTGGACACCAGCGTCCAGACCAGGGTCCAGCCCAGGATAAGCCAGAACACCGAACCGGCCAGGCCGCGACCCATGGCAATCGTGGCATAGTTGGCTATTCCCACCCAAGGGAATTTTGACTGGTTCTGCGGATCCATACCGGTAAAGCTGAGCAACAGGGCTGTGGTAATCGGTACCAGCACAATAAAAGCGGTTACAATAAAAGCCGGCAGACTGACCATTATGGGAAAGCCGTCAGTTTCAAGTTTTACTCTGGTTTCAAACCAGTTGTTCGGCCTGATACCGCGTATCGCCGCCCGCTGTGTTTTGAAAACATCCTGAAAATTAAAGGCCAGAATGGCTGAGGCACCCAGCACCATAAAAATGGCCACAATACCCTCTATCATGAAGATCAGCGATTTGTCGATGCGTCGTGCCCCAGCCGCCAGGCTGACCAGTCCGGCTAATCCACGGCCCTGGTAATTGCTGTAGCCCAGCGCATAGGGAATAGCAATTATATAAATGAAGAGTGTGCCGATGATCAGCAAGGCGGCTTTTACATACTGCCGGTTAAGTACTTGGCCAAGCCCAGGCATGAATAATCCGATAAAGGCAAATAGCGGAACCCGCAGCCGGCGCTCTACCGGTATGCGCCTTCGCAGGTCGGAAATATTGGAGTTCAGCACCTTCAACTGCCGTCGGGTGCCGGTATTTATGATAAAGCGCTTATTGGTGATTATTTCCGACAGACTCTTGCGCTCCAGTGCGAACGAGTTTTTCAGGTCGGCTTCCTGACGCTTTTTATTCAGCTCCTGGATGCCATTGCTCAAGGCTTTGGTCGAAATCAAGCGATTGCGCTGCTTCTCTTTCAGCTTGCGCACTGCCTGCCGGTATTTTGCCTGCTCGGCCTTTTTCTGTTCTTTGAATACTTTTAAGGCGGCTGTTTGCTCAGGACCGCTCAAGGCTGCGATTCTGGCTTTGGCTTCCCATAGTTCCTCACGTGCCCGGGCATAGGTTTCGATTACTTCCGGCAGCTGCTGGTATTCCAGGCGGCTTTGCTCATGAACCAGTTTGGTATCCCAGCTTAAGTCGGCATATTGACCATAAAAATCAGCCTTTTTGCCGCTACAGAAAAGCCGGAGCTGCAGTTGCCGCAAACGCTTCGGTAAGCTGCCGTCCAGCGCTGCCGCCTGCTGCTTTCGGTCTTCGGCAAGCTTTTTCAGAAACTGTTTCTCGGCAACCCTAAACGCCGCCAGTTTGAGGTTATAAGCATGGTTGTGCCGGTTCTGCCTGAGAGTCTTCAATCGATTCTTCAGAACCGCTTTTTCGGCCATATCAGCCTTGGCCAGTTCTGCCTGCAGTGCCAGAACTTCCGCTTCGTATTCGTTGCGTCTTGCGTAGCGATTGCCAATATCATCGCAGAGCGCCAAACTATTCTGGATCTCCAAGTTGCCACCACCCTTTCCGGACAGCACTGCCGCTGCCCTCCTGCTGATTCAGGCTCAGTCGAACCTCATAAAGCTTAGCTTTGAGACTGCTCAGCAGCCTCCCGGATCACCTGTGCCAGCGAAATGGTCGTGAAAAACAAGACCAGGTGAGCCGCAATATAAAAATATGTAAAGATCGAGCCGAAGCCCGAGCCTGCTATGCAATAGGCAAGACTGCCTGCCGTCAGAACAGTCCAGATAAACACGAACAGATTGTTGATCCTGATTTTTATATAGGCGAAATAGCTATACAGCGCGTAGGCTGCCGGAATAATCAGTTTGGAAAAATAAAGCATCAATTGCAGACTTACATAGCTGCTGAAATCAGGACTAAGACCAGCGTCAGGATAGTCCGAAATAAAGGCCAGCCAGGTTTCATACAGATCCACATCCTTTACCCGGAACAGTACTTCCAACGAGGCCGCAAAAACAATAAGGGCACAAGGAACAAGTATACCATAGAGTTGTTTTTTGGGAAGCTTGATATGAGCAGTCATGCTATTCCTTGCGAATTGTAATAAAAAGCCCCGGAGAGCCAGGCTTCCCGGGGCTGCTGAATACTGGTGGCGGTTTTTTTCACCCGCCACAGCTTCGTTACGGGAAGATTTAGAAATTAGCCATCATGGCTTTGAATGCAGCCTGAAGTTCAGAATAAGCAGCTTCAACGGTAGCCGGCTTAACCGCAGACCAGCTGAGCATGCCATTTTCCCAAGTACTCCATACCTGACCCCACTCGGTAAAGAGCGGGCGGGCAGGAGCGTTCTTGTAGGAAGCGACAACTGCTGCAATGACAGTCTTGTCGGCGGCCGACAGGCCGGAAGCCTGGTAGGTGGCAGCCGGAACATTCTCGAGGATCTTGCCGGCAGCCTTAAACAGGCTCTCGGCAAATTTCGGGTTCACGATTTCTTCGATTATGGCCTGGGCAACTGCCATCTTGGCGGCGTCGTCTTCTACACGGGCGTTCACGCCCAGACCCCAGCCACCTTTCCAGTGGGCCAGCGGTTTGCCGTTAAGGGTAACCTGGGTAATCGGCAGAATCTGGATGTTTTCAGCACCGGCATGGCCGGTCAGAGCGCCGGTGGACCAGGGGCCTTCAAGGCGGATAGCGGCTTTTTTACCGGGAGCAAACTGCTCGTCCATGTAACCCCAGGCAGCGCCGGAGTCCCACATCGGGGTGCCAGCGGTGTTATGGGCCTTCCAGTAGTTGAACAGAGCCAGAATAACGGCTTTTTTGTCAGCCGGCAGGCTGGCATAGTCCATGGTCAGGTCAGAGAACAGAACACCTTTACTGTCTTTGCCGAGCAGTTCAACGCCAGCGCTGTTTAAAAGGGCAACACCAAACCAGGCATTGAAGGCCGGAACCAGCATGGTTTCATGGTTCAGGGCGGTGAATTCAACCGGCTTACTCATGTCCAGGCCGGCGGCGCGGGCATTGGCTGAATTTACAAAGTTGATCAGAGTTTCAATGTTATAGGGGAAGGCCATGTATTCGCCGTTGATCTTGAAGTTTCCACCCAGACCGGCGTCGTAGCTGGCAAAACCACCAACATTGTTAGCCATGGCGCGGGCATCGATTCCGGCCAATGCTTCATTTTTTACCAAGCCGTAGATGCGGTCGGCCGGCAGGGCAAAAACGTCAGCTACATCAGGATTGGTGACGGCTGTTGAGTCGATAACATCGAGATGGTCAAAAGAACCGGTCTCGATGAGGGTGATGGTGGCGTTCGGGAATTTAGCCTGCACCCGCTCGATAGCAGCCTGATAGTGGGGCAGCCAGCTGGATTCGACCTGTACACTGATGGCAACCGGAACGGCGGCGGCAGCTTCTTTTTCAGCCGCGGCCATAACCGGGAAGATGGCACCGAAAAGCAGTGCGCAAGCAAGAACAAGAATCATGGTTTTCTTCATCGAAAAACCTCCTTGGTAGGTTCCCCTGATTTGGGGTGGTGCACAGTTGTGCAATCGTTTGCACACATTCTATAACGGCATTATTGGGAGTGCAAGTACTTTTTTGTGAATTTTCATACTTTTTTTCATAGTCGCTTTCATGATATCGATATAAAAATAGCTGAATAATGCTTGTCGTGTTAGTAGAGCGATGCGGAACTGGCGGTTTTTGGGTGAATAGGCGTAACGGGTTATTCAGTAACGATCAGAAAACCAGAGCCGAACTGGAACTATCACTTAGCTCCACCGGTCGACGGGCCTGCATGCAGGCATAAATGAACAATTCCACCAGGATACGTTCGTGGGCCTGGCCTAATGAGCGCAGCTGAATGTCAGTTTCCACACCATAGGCTATTAAGTGCCGACAGAGCTCGGCCGGCCAGCGCCGTCTGGCTCTGTCATAAATAGCCAGCATTTTGCGCGAGGTGATGCGCAGCAGCCTTGCGGCCTGCTCATAGGGGGTGCCGCCGGCCATAGCCTGATGCAGATTGGCCAGACGGCGCAGGCTCCATAAAAGACCGGCCATCAGGCTAATGCCGTTGCTCTCGCGTGAAGCCAGAATTGCCATCCAGGTTTCCAGAGCCTGCTCAAAACTGCCGGCAGCCATCCGGTCAAACAGACTGAAGGCATCTTCACTGCGATTATGGGCGATGTATTGTTCAATATCAGCTTCTTTTATATGCGTTCCGGCTGCATAGAAGAGACAGAGTCGTGAGCATTCCAGACGCAAGGCATCTGTATTGTTTTCTACCATTTCCAGAATCAGTTCCAGCGCATCCTGCTCGATGCGTAGGCCTTTGCCGGCAAAAAAGTCACTAACCCAGCGTTCCATCTCGCCGGCGGACAGTTCCCAGAAAATTTTCTTGGCTTCTTTGGGAAGAGCATCTTCGATGCCTTTATCCACGCCATAGGTTTCGGATACCAGAACGAGTACGGTGCGTTCTGCCGGATTGGCGATGTAACGGCTCAGCGCCTGTACGTCGGCTTTGCCCTTGATCTGTTCGGCTCCCATGTACACGATAAATTTTCCGGAAGAAAAGAGTGTTCCGTTCATTGTTAGCGACAGGAGGGCGTCTACCGGGCTTTCGTGCGCATACAGGGTGTGGGCTTCAGCTTCTTCTTGCCATTCTTTGGCACATTGCGAGCGTAGTTGTTTTAAGTAGTCGTTGCGCCGGCCGGTTTCCGGGCCGCCTAGAATATGAACTGGCAGCATCTCAATATTGTCGGATTATTCCGCGCAGCTTGCCCAGAATACGCAGGTCTTGAGTGAAGATCGGACTGTAGTGGGGGTTTTCGGCAGCCAGCCGGATGCGGTCTTTTTCCCGGAAAAAGCGCTTGAGCGTAACAGAATCTTCCATCATAGCGACGATGATGTCGCCATTGGTGGCAGTATTGCGCTTTTCGATGACAGCGGTGTCGCCATCAAGAATACCGGCATTTATCATGCTGTCACCGCGTACCCGCAGTGCGAAGCAGCTGTGGCCGCCGACCATGGTACAGGGAACCGAAACGCACTCGTCAAAATTCTCGTCTGCTAAAATCGGTTTGCCTGCGGCTACATCGCCAAGCAGCGGTATTTTTATCATGCCGTTGTCGCTTGGGGCCTTGCCTACCAGTTCCATGGTTCTGGAGCGATGATTGCCGCTCTTAATGCAGCCCTTGCGTTCCAAGGCCTTAACGTGGTCATACGCACCTTTGACCGATATGGCGAAATGTTCGGCAATCTCGCGCATGGTCGGAGGATACGGTTTTTTTTCGACATAGCCTTCAATAAAAGCCAGTACTTTCTGTTGACGCTCGGTTAATGGTCTCATTCCCCTGCCTCGATACTGTATTTCTTTATTTTGGCGTGAAGATTGCTCGGATAGATGCCCATGGTTTCAGCTGCCTTGGAGATAGTATAGCCTGACTTTCGCAGATTGTGAACAAGGTAAAGTCGTTCAAAGTTATCTTTTGCCTCGGCAAGTTTGATGCCTAAAAGCGGTTCCAGGCGCAGATCGGTCTGTGCTTCGGGCGCAGCAAGTACTTCCGGAGTTTTGCCGAGCAGACTGCATACAGTTTCCGCCGAGATTTCCGCTTCGTCGCTGAGAATAATCAGCCGCTCCATGAAATTACGCAGTTCGCGGACATTACCCGGCCAGAGATGGCTTTTAAGAGCTGTACTTGCCTCTTCGGAGAAATGCCGGCCATGTTTGCCCACAAGTTCGGCCAGGAAGCATTCTGCCAGCGCTTCGATGTCATCCAGCCGCTCGCGCAGAGCTGGCATTCGAATAGGCAGCACATTCAGGCGGAAAAAAAGATCCTCGCGGAAAGTACCGGCCTGTATTTCTGCCTGCAGGTCCTTGTTGGTGGCGGCGATAACCCGCACATCCACCTCGATGGAGCTTTCTCCGCCCAGACGTTCGAAACGCATATCCTGAATAACCCGGAGCACCTTTGCCTGTGCCTGCAGCGACATGTCCGCTATCTCGTCCAGGAAAATCGTTCCGGTATGGGCTACCTCAAACTTGCCCTTGCGGCGGCTGGAGGCGTCGGTAAATGCGCCTTTCTCGTGGCCGAACAGTTCACTCTCGATAAGTGTATCTGGAATGGCTGCGCAGTTTACGGCAATGAAGGGCCGGCTGGCGCGGGTAGATAATTCATGGATGCTTCGGGCTGCCAGTTCCTTGCCTGTGCCGTTTTCGCCAGTTATCAGCACCCGGGCATTGGACGTGGCCGCCTGGTCAATCTGTGCCCGGATGGTCTGAATGGCCGGAGAAGTACCATTGAGCTGGTTTGTGCCCGTGCCGGTCTGGCGCAGATGAAGATTCTCGTGCCGCAGGTCGGCAATAGCCTTGGCATTGCGTACTGCAGTAAGCAGGCGGTCGATAGACAGCGGCTTCTCTATAAAATCAAAAGCGCCTAGCTTTACCGCGTTAACCGCCAGATCAATGCTGGCATGTCCGGAAATGATGATTATTTCTATGCTAGGCCAGTCTTTTTTTATAGCTTTAAGCACATCAATGCCGCCCATGCGTGGCAGCCAGACATCAAGAATGACAATATCTATATTTTCGTTGTGTATGATCTCAAGCCCGATTGGTCCGTCTTCGGCAGTGCGTACCTGATATTTTTCGTCTTCGAGGATGTCGCGAACAGTGTTGCGGATGCCTGGTTCATCGTCGATTATCAGAATTGTTCCTGCCAAATGATCCTCATTCTTAACGTTGTTTCCAGAACTTATGACTCTTGCTGGCCCGGCGAAGCGGCTGCCGGTGGATCTTCAGCCGGCAGATCAATATAAAAGACCGTTCCCAAGCCCTCGGACGATTCCAGCCGGATGGTTCCGCCATGACTGTTGACCACATGCTCGACAACAGCCAGCCCCAAGCCGGTTCCATGTTTTTTGGTAGTAAAATATGGCGAAAAGATTTTTTCGGCCAGTGCAGCCGGGATGCCATGTCCATTGTCCCGCAACTGAATCCTACAATAACGTGAATCAGCCGTTTTGACAAGGTCGGCCCGTATTTCGACCAGACCGCGGTAATCAGTAGCGTCCGCGGCATTGGTCAGCAGATTGCCGAAGGCCTGTTTCAGATAGCCACGATCGGCTTTTACGGTGATGGTCGGGTCAATAGTGCCGATCTCGAAATGCATCGAAGGGTAGGAAGCCGAGTACAACAGCACTGTTTCCTGGACCAGGGCGGCCAGATTCAGCCAGTTTTTCTGAGCCTCAGGCAGGCGAGCAAAATCCTGAAATTCGCCCAGCAGGTTCTCCATATTTGAGGTTTCCTGCACAATGGCGATCATCGATTTTTCCAGAATCTCGCCTATCGTCGTCGGGTCATTACGGTAGCGGCGCAGTACCCGCTCAGCCGACAGTTTAATGGGGGTCAGAGGATTGCGCAGCTCATGGGCCAGTCGCCGGGCGATGTCGCGCCAAACACCAATTTTCTCGTTGCGCAGTTCGTCGTCGCGGCTGCGTTCGATGGTATCCAGCATCGAGTTAAAGCTTTCAACCAGCAATCCAGCTTCATCTCCGTGTTTGGCCAGCAGTTTTATCTGTCCAAGGCCGCTGCGCACCCGCCGGAATGCCTGCTCCAGCGAATTGATCGGCCGCAACAGCATGTCGCCCGCAGCCAGCGCAAACAGCAGAGCCAGCGTAAACAAAGGTACAATGTAGATTGTAATAAAAAATACCAAATATTGACCAAAGCCTATCGTCTGTCCGGCTATTGATCCCATGCTGGTGCGGGCGATGGACAGGGTGCGGGCGCTTTCCTCCAGAATGTCCGGGTAGCGCATGGCGATTATGACAGCTACGCTCTGGCCAGTGCCGTCAGCTACGGCTGTGCGCAGCATAAAACGGCTCCAGCTGCCGTTCCCGGCAGCCAGCCGGGCCAGGAATCCTGCATCGAGCGCGGGCAGAATAGGTTCAGGTGTCCGGGTTTCGTTGTTTCCGGCGAAACTGAGGCTGGTTGCACCGCTACGGATTTCTACTCCCTGTATGGCCGGTTCGAATTGCTGCAATTCGCGGAGCAGTGCTGCAGCATCCGGCCCGTGCTGCTTGATCGCCTGCGGTACCAGCAGGCGGCTCAGTGTTTCCAGTCGGGTATCCTGTTCGCTGTAGTAGGCAAGCGCAAGATCGAAACTGCCGTCGATAGCTTCCTGGATGGCTGCTGTTGCCGGCAGTTCCATGGTACGCAGGGTCAGCAGGCTCATGAACAGCGAAGGCGGCCCGGCAGAAAGAATGATGGCAGATACAAAGAGTACAATCAGTTTCAGGCGCAGTCGCGAGCCCCACTCGTTGTGTTTGGCCTGTTTGAGTGATCGAATCAGACTGGCAAAGAAAACGAACAGAAAGGCCAGGGGCAGCAGCGCCAGCAGTATTGCTGTAATCCGGCTGCCGAAATCAGGCAGTCCGGGGCTGCGCCTGAACGCTTCCTGCAAAAAAAGAAAGGAGGAGATCAGGCTTACCAGATAAATGATGGATACGACCGCAATTTCCGGTATGCGGCGGCGGCCTTTGGCCCCGGCTATCATTATTCTTCTTCGAAACGCTTTTCGAAGAGCAGCTGGATGGCATCTACCGCGGCTGCCTCATCTTCACCTTCGGCAATGATCCGGATTTCGGTATCAAAACCGGCTCCCAGCGTAATAATGCCCATAATACTTTTGGCATTTATGCGTGTTGTATCTTTTTCCAGAAATATTCTGGATTTAAACTTTCCGGCTGTCTGCACGATCATTGCGGCCGGCCTGGCATGGATACCGGCTCTGTTTTTGATAATGGTTGTTTTCTCAGTCATGCGTTGCTCCAAACCGGTAAAAATCCCGCCGGACCGACTTTGTCAGTCCGTTATATTGACTCATCTCTTCCGAAGTATACGGCACGGGCGCTCTCGCTCTCAAGCCATCTGAGTATATTTCTGTTGAATTCCTGGGCTGAATGATAGCCCATTTTTTTAAGCCGCTCGTTCATGGCAGCAGTTTCTACAATAATTGGTATGTTACGGCCGGGTTTTACCGGAATGTCCAGCAGCGGCACCTTTACATCAAGGATTGTATCAGTCTTTTCATCCGTTCCGATGCGGTCGTATACTTTGTTGGTGTCCCATTCTTCCAGATTGCAGATAAGTTGTACCTGCTTTTTATCGCGGATGGCGCGGACGCCGAACAGATGGGTTACATTGATGATGCCCAGGCCGCGTATTTCCATATGGTGACCAATAACCTTGTTGGCACCTGATCCCATGAGGATGTTACCGCTTACGCAGCGGATTTCCACCACATCGTCGGCTACCAGCCGATGCCCGCGTTCAATCAGTTCCAGGGCTGTTTCGCTTTTGCCTACGCCGGAATCGCCGGTTAGCAGTATGCCGATTCCGTATACCTCCACCAGAACTCCGTGTACGGTAGTTTTAGGTGCAAAAATACTGCTCAGCACCCGCATCAGCCGGTTCATGAACTCGGTGGAACTCAGCTCGGTCAGCAATACCGGACAATTGGCATTCTCGGCCATGTCCAGAAAAATAGCATCCGGTTTTTCGTTGTTGGTAAAGATGAAGCAGGGTATGGCAAAGCTGAACAGATGGCGCAGCCCGTCGATTGAGGCTTCCTCGATAAGTTTTTTGATGTAGGCGTTTTCGCCCAAGCCCATGAGCTGTACCCGCTGCCAGGCAAAATTGTCGAAAAAACCGGAGAGAGCCAGGCCTGGCCGGTTAATGTCCGGCACGGTTATGGCTCTCACCAGGCCTTTCCGGCCGGCAATGCAGCATAGTTCCAGCATGTCGTGGTCCTTTAGGTCCATGTCCAGAAGGTCCAGTACGGTCAGCTCTTTGTCTTCTATCATAGCCTGATTTTATAGCATCGCGGCCACTTTGAAAAGCCGGAATCGGAAACCCCGCCGAACAACCCAAGGGAACCCCAAGGGGACAGTCCCCGTCTATGGAGTAAATTGAGTTATCCTTTATGGGGTCAGACCCTGCGCCGGTTTCCCGTGGGGTCTGACCCCACCTGTGGAGAAAATCGAGCTATCCGGGATGAGCAGTTCTTGGCGTGCGGGAAAAGAAGTTGCCCCTCTGGTTAGTGGAGGCAGCAGAACCAGTGCCGGGCTCTGCCGGGGACTGTCGGGCTCTGTCGGGGACTGTCGGGGACTGTCGGGCTCTGCCGGGGACTGTCGGGCTCTGCCGGGGACTGTCGGGCTCTGCCGGGGACTGTCGGGGACTGTCGGGGACTGTCGGGGACTGTCGGGGACTGTCCCCGCCGGCTAGCTGTATGCTAGAGTGGCTGCCTATGAGTGATGAAGCCCAAAATCAGGCACGCAGCCGGTCTATGATGCGCGAAAGCGGCAAGTTGTCCGCTCTTACCATGCTTTCGCGGGTGTTAGGATTGCTGCGTGAGATAACCCGCACCACCTTACTGGGTACTTCAGCCCTGGGTGAATCGTTCACGGTCGCTTTTGCTACGCCCAATTTATTCCGTCGGCTGCTGGCCGAGGGCGTCATGTCGACTGCGCTTATTCCCACCATGAAGACCTACTTCGATGGCGAGGATGAGGCCGAAACCCGTACTTTTCTATCCGCTGCCTTTACCGCGCTCATGTTCGTCACTGCTGCGGTTGTTGCACTGGGTATGGCCGGCTCTCTGTATATCGCTCTGGCCTATGGGTTGATGAAGACGGACAGCGCGGTTGTGCAAAATGTCTCCGAAACCTCCTTTTTAATCCGCTTGATGTTCCCCTATCTGGCACTGGTGTCAGCCGGGGCTTTTCTGCAGGGTATACTAAATTCGCGCGGCAGTTTTGTGCCTTCCGGCATCGGCCCAATCCTGTTTAACCTGAGTTTTTTGCTGGTGCCGCCGTTGCTGGTGTACTGGGTGCCCAATCCGGCTCGGGCCATGGCACTTGGTGTGCTGGTCGGCGGCGTGCTGCAGGCCCTGTGCCAGTTGCCTTCTGTGCTGAAAATGGGAGTCCGCTTCGGGCTGGTAAGCCTGCCGCGGGCTTTTTCGCATCCCGGTGTAAAAAAGGTACTGCTGCTGATGGCACCGACGCTGCTGGGTATGGCTGCCTACGAGCTGAATAGCGTGGTGTCCACCGGTTTGGCCTACGGCGTCGGTGCGGCGGTTACCCTGCAGATTTCCTTGCGCCTGCAGGAGCTGATTCTGGGGCTTTTTGTGGTCTCGATCGGCACGGTAATGCTGCCCGAGTTGTCCGGTCTGGCCGCACGGCAGGATTGGCAGCGCTTCCGCCAGCATTTCGAGCGCTCGCTGGAAGTGGTTATCCTGGTCACCCTGCCTATTGTGGTGTTTTCGCTTATGCAGCGGGTAAATATTGTGGCCGTACTCTTCCAGGGAGGCGAGTTTGATGCCGCCGCTGTTGCCGAAACGGCCGATATTTTCCTGTTTCACAGTCTGGGGCTCCTGTTTATTGCCCTGAACCGTATTATTACGCCGGCTTTTTACGCCTGCGCCGACACTAAAGGCCCGGCCTGGGCGGGAATTACCGCTTTTGTCGTCAATATACTGCTTGCCTGGTTGTTTTCGCTGCGCTTTAAGGGTAACGGCATCGCGCTGGCTTTGTCCGTGGCCAGTCTGGTCAATTTGGTGCTATTACTGGTGCTGCTGATTCGCAAGCCTATCGGCGGCCTTGGCCCGGTCTTTGGCCGCAGTTTATTGTATGCGCTGCGCCTTTTGCTTATTTCGGCTGTGGCTGCCGTTCCCACCTGGTTTGCCGGCCGTTGGTTGCAGCCGCGTTTTGCCGCTTTCAGTTCGCGTCTGCTGTTTGCCGGAGCCCCGCTGGTGCTTACTACCGTACTGTATGGCGGCATTGGCATTTTTCTGCTATGGGTGACCAGGGATCGGGTGGCAGGCTACCTTGTGGCAGTTTTCAGCCGGAAGAGTCACCGGTAGAATGGGTCTGTTTAGACTGTGCGTTTTTTTAAACAGCCTGCCCGGCTTTTTTTGAACTTGGTACGCCATCTGCTATTGACAAAATAGTCCCTAATTGATATTGTACCACCGCTGTAACGCCCTTGTAGCTCAGTAGGTAGAGCACATCCATGGTAAGGATGAGGTCAGCGGTTCGATTCCGCTCGAGGGCTGTATCCCAGGCTTAGTTGTACGAGTCCAGGTGTGGTTCAGGATGTCTGGTTTGAGCGTTCAGGAATGGCGCGTTCCAGGCTCTTTTTTTTAATGGTGTGGCAGCCTGCTGTGCGCTATGAACCCTCCGGCTGTTGGCTCAGTCTGTCAGTTGTTTTTGTATGGAAGGAAAGACCCATGGCTACCAAGAAGAAGCAAACTATCGAGACTATCGCTCTTGCCTGTAGTGAGTGCAAGCGCCGCAACTATACTACTACCAAAAACCGCAAGACCCAGCAGGAAAAGCTGGAACTTATGAAGTATTGCCGCTGGGAGCGCAAGCATACCCTGCATAAAGAAACCAAGGTAAAATAAGTTTGTGCTTAGCCCCGTTCCGGCGGGGTTACCGGAGCGGTTGGTTCTGTTCCGTACCTAGGCCAGTAGCTCTAATGGTAGAGCGTCGGTCTCCAAAACCGAATGTTGAGGGTTCGAGTCCTTCCTGGCCTGTTCGTTCCTGATTTTACCCGAAACTTGTGTGCTGCATGAGTCTGCGTCGGCCTTGCTTTTGCCGGCTTTAAGGAGTTCATATGAAAAAGATTATACAGTTTTTCAAAGACTGTGTAGGAGAGTTGCGCAAGGTTGTCTGGCCGACCCGTGACAACGTTGTAGCTTCCACCAAAGTTGTAATCATATCAACTGTCCTCGTCGCAGTATTTCTTGGCGTTATCGACTTCGTCTGCGTCAGGTTGATTGATTTGTTAGTCTGATTCGGCCGGTATAGCATATGGCCAAATCATGGTATGTCCTGCACGTATACTCCGGCTATGAAGCCAAGATCGAGAAAACACTGCGCGTGTATCTCGCCAATGGTGAAATAGATCCGGCTGTACTCACCGACATAAAAATTCCGAGTGAAGAAGTTGTGGATGTGAAGGACGGCAAGCGCCGTACCAGCAGCCGCAAGATGCTTCCAGGGTACCTGCTGGTCGAAATGGATCTTCCCGAAGCCAATTGGAAGTCCGCCTGTTCAGTTATAAAAAAGATAAACGGAGTTACCGGTTTCGTCGGGGCGACAGCTCATAATAAACCGGCACCCATATCTGCTGAGGAGGCTCGCCAGATCCTTCAGCGGGCTGGTGATATCAAGGGCGAGAAACCTGTCAAGTCGCGCCAGAATTTTTCGGTCGGCGAGCAGGTTAAAATCATCGAGGGTCCCTTCGAGACCTTTACCGGCACCATCGAAGAAGTTATGCATGAAAAAAGCAAGCTTCGCGTTATGGTCGGTATTTTCGGCCGGGCAACCCCGGTAGAAGTCGACATGCTTCAGGTGGAAAAAGTCTGAAGCGGCATAGCGGTTGCATATCCAGCCGCAGTGATCTTTTAATGCAGCGTTTTAAGCGCTTCTCATAGAACGGTTTGGATGTGCCGGGCAAAACCAAGGTTTTGCTCCGGCCTCTCCGCATGATGGGAGCCCCCGGCCGATGAATGGTATATGCCTTTCATCAAGCCAGGCCAGGGGGCGCTATCTCCGGCTCTCGTACCCTTAATGGGCGAACCGGAGCTTTCTGCCACTAATGGCGGAAAGTACCACGAAAGGAGTATTTATGGCAAAGAAAGTGGTCACAGCAATGGTCAAGTTGCAGTGCCCGGCCGGTAAGGCTACGCCGGCTCCGCCTGTCGGTCCTGCTCTTGGACCGCATGGTGTGAGTGCCCCCCAGTTCTGTCAGCAGTTTAATGACAGGACCAAGTCTATGGAGCCCGGACTTATCATTCCGGCTCTGATTACGGTCTACAAAGACAAGACCTTCACCTTTATCCTCAAAACTCCGCCGGCTTCTGTGCTTATCAAGAAAGCTGCCGGAATTGATAAAGGTTCGCCTATTCCGCACAAGCAGAAGGTAGCCAAGGTGCCGCGCGCTAAAATTACCGAAATTGCCAAGCTGAAGCTAAAAGATCTGTCTGCCAACGATATCGAAGCGGCCGAGAAGATTATCGCCGGTACTGCCCGCAGTATGGGCGTTGAAGTGGAGTGGTAAGCATGAAGCACGGCAAAAAATACCGCGACGCGGTCAAGAAAATCGATACTGCAAAAATGTATGAAATTGATGAAGCCTGTAAGCTGCTCCAGGAGATCAAGACTGCCAAGTTTGATGAAACTGTAGAAGTTCATGTCCGGCTGAATCTGAAGAAGAGTCAGACTGTACGTGATACCGTTGTTCTTCCTTTTCAGTTTCGCGGCGAAAAACGCGTACTGGTGTTCTGCAAGCCGGAAAAGGAAAAAGAGGCCCTCGAGGCTGGCGCTACCTTTGCCGGCAGTGATGAACTGGTCGAGAAAATCAAGGGTGGCTGGATGGATTTCGATATCGCAGTGGCTACTCCGGATATGATGAAGGATGTCGGCCGGCTCGGTATGGTGCTCGGTCGTCGTGGTCTGATGCCCAATCCGAAGACCGGTACTGTAACTTTTGACATCAAAGGTGCCATTGCCGAGCTTAAGAAGGGCCGCATCGAATTCCGCGCTGACAAAACCGGTATCGTGCACCTTGCTGTTGGCAAAGTGTCCATGGATCCGGCCAATCTGGCGGAAAACGTAAAAACCCTGATCGACGAAGTTGTGCGCAAGCGTCCTGCTGATGCAAAAGGCGAATTCGTACAATCAGTGTATCTGGCTTCTACAATGAGTCCTGGCGTCAAAGTCGCCATGGCCAAGGCGGAGAGGTAATTTATGGCACTTTACGGAAAAAAATTACAACCTAGCAAAGTCGCCGCCATCGAAGAGGTGACAAGCAAGATTCAGAACAGCCGTGATTTCATCTTTACCGATTACCGCGGACTTACCGTGCAGCAGATTACTGCTCTGCGCGTTCAGTTGCGTGAAAAGAACGCTGAATATCATGTTATCAAAAACAACTTTGCCCGTTTAGCCTTCGAGAAGCTTAACTTCCCGAATGTAGCGGATTATCTGACCGGTCCTACGGCCATTGCCTTTGCCGGCGATGATTCTAACGAAGTAGCCAAGGTTTTGGTCGATTTTGCCAAAGAAAATCCGGTAAAGCTCAAGGGCGGCATTGTAGACAAGAATGTCTATAACACTGCCCAGATGGAAGCTTTCTCCAGACTGCCCGGCAAGAATCAGCTCATCTCGATGTTGATGAGTGCGATGAATGCTCCTCTGCAGAACCTGGTGTATGCCATCAATGGTGTTCCCACCAAACTGGTGCGCACCCTGCAAGCTGTAGCCGATCAGAAGGCCGGAAAATAAGCCTTCTGCCTATTGTTCATAGTGCGGTCAGGCTTCGGAGACGCTGCCGTTCCTGTCCGCTTTGAAGGATGCACATCATCTTGTATGGTGATGTATCCGGCCGTTCTTCGGAACGGTATCCGTTTTTAGCCATAAGGAGAAGATAATATGGCAGCACTTACTACTGATCAGATTCTGGACGCAATTGCCAGCATGACCGTGCTCGAAGTTTCCGAGCTTGTTAAGGCCATGGAAGAGAAATTCGGCGTTACCGCCGCCGCCCCGGTTGCCATGGCTGCCGGTCCTGCTGCCGGCCCCGCCGCTGCTGCTGAAGAGCAGACTGAATTCACCGTGATCCTCAAGAGCGGTGTTCCGGCCGACAAAAAGATCGCCATCATCAAGGAAGTCCGCACCATTACTGGTCTGGGCCTCAAGGAAGCCAAGGATCTGGTTGAAGCCGGTGACAAACCTCTTAAAGAAGGTATTGCCAAGGATGAAGCCGAGAAGATCAAGAAAGCCATCACCGAAGCCGGTGGCGCTGTTGAGATCAAATAAGGTCTTTTACAAAAAAAACTAAACTCAAACCGCAGAAAACAGCAGGCTGTTTTCTGCGGTTTGGTCGTGTCTTACTGCAAGAGAGGGGTGGCTTCCGGCTCGCCGGTAGTCTCCATGATGTAAAAAAATGACCCAATTCTTTCCAGGGGGTAATGATGGCTTATACCGAACACAAGATTGTCCGTAAATATGTCGGCAAGGATTATAAAGAGGCTCGTGAGCTTCCTAATCTTATAGATATCCAGCTTTCCAGTTTTGAGCGCTTCCTCCAGCACGACAAGGTGCTCAAAGGCAATGTGCCCGACATTCAGGGACTCGAAGAAGTGTTCCGGACCACCTTCCCGATTGAAAGTCCGAACGGCGACATGCTGCTCGAGTATGAGCATTACCAGCTGGATGATACTGCCATCAAGTATACCGAGTTTGAGTGCAAGCAGAAGGGTATTACCTATGCCATTCCGCTGAAAGCCCGGATCAACCTGGTTTTTCAAAAAACCGGTGAGATCAGACAGAAAGATATTTATCTGGGTGATATTCCCCTGATGACCGATCGGGGAACATTTATTATTAATGGCGCGGAGCGTGTTGTTGTCTCCCAGATTCACCGTTCGCCCGGTGTAATATTTTGTCACGAAAAAGGAATCTATAGCGCACGGATCATTCCGTATCGCGGTTCCTGGCTGGAATTCGAGATTGACCAGAAAAAAGAACTCATTTACGCCAAAATTGACCGCAAGAAGCGTATTCTCGGCAGCATGTTCCTGCGTGCCATCGGCCTTGAAACGCGTGAAGATATTATTGCAGCATTTTATAAAACCAAAGAAATCAAAATTTCCGAAGAACGCGAAGACCGTGATGCAGCGGTTGGAGCGATTCTGTCCAGCGCTATCAAAATTGATCAGGATGGTGAGTCCCGTACCTTGTACCGTGCCGGTGACAAGTTGCACCTGCATGATGTCGACGAGTTGGTTGCCCAGAATATAACCACTCTCAAGGTTATAGACTTCCAGCATAAAGACGGTTTGCACTGGAATATGATCCTGAACTGCCTCGAGCGCGAGGACATCAAGCTCATTAAAGAAGATCCGGACCAGGACGAGCCTACCCGCAGTGACGCCCTTTCCGCGGTGTATGCGACGCTCATGCCCGGTGAGCCTATCACCATCGAAAACGCCGAACGCGATCTGCACAGCCTGTTCTTCAGCACCCGCCGCTATGACCTGGGTAAGGTCGGACGCTACAAACTTAACAAAAAATTCGACTACGATGTGCCGGTAAAAGATTATACTCTTGTGCGTGAAGATATTATCGCTACCATGAACTACCTCATGACCGTGTACTATGGCGAGAACAACCTCGATGATATCGATCATCTGGGCAATCGCCGCATCCGGTCGGTAGGCGAGCTTTTGGCCAACGTTATGAAGAGCGCCTTCAGCCGCATGGAGCGCATCGCCAAAGAGCGCATGAGCCTGAAGGAGACCGACACGATCCGGCCTCAGGATCTGATTTCCATCAAGCCGATTGTTGCCGCCATCAAGGAATTCTTCGGTTCCAGCCAGCTGTCGCAGTTTATGGACCAGGTTAACCCGCTGGCAGAACTGACCCACAAGCGCCGCCTGAACGCGCTGGGCCCCGGCGGTCTTTCCCGCGACCGTGCCGGCTTTGAGGTTCGTGACGTACACTATACCCATTACGGCCGCATGTGCCCGATCGAGACTCCTGAAGGTCCGAACATCGGTCTGATTGTTTCACTGGCCAGTTATACGACTGTTAACGAGTACGGTTTCCTTGAAACTCCGTACCGCAAGGTTATTGAGGGCAAGGCGACTGAAGACATCGAATTCCTGTCGGCCATGGATGAGGACAAGTATCATATCGCCCAGGCCAGCGCCGTTATCAACGACAAAGGCGAGTTCCAGACCGAAACCGTATCCTGCCGCCACCAGGGTGACTATACCATGCGCAAGCCGGACGACCTGCAGTACATGGACGTTTCACCCAAGCAGGTTATCTCGGTCTCAGCCGCGCTCATCCCCTTTCTGGAGCACGACGACGCCAACCGTACCCTCATGGGCTCGAACATGCAGCGCCAGGCAGTACCGCTGATCTTTACCGATCCGCCGCGGGTGGGTACCGGTATGGAATCCAAAATTGCCTACGACTCTGGTGTGCTTATAAAAGCCAAACGTTCCGGTGTGGTCAGCTTTGTCGATGCCTTCCGCGTAATCATCCAGCCGGATGAAGCCCCGGAAGCCCGTGATGAATATCTGCTTATCAAGTACCAGCGTACCAACCAGGACACCTGTTACAATCAGCGTCCTATCGTCAAGTTTGGCGAGAAGATTCTCAAGGGTCAGGTTGTTGCCGACGGTCCGGCTACCAAAGACGGCGAGCTGGCTTTGGGCCGCAATATCGTTGCCGGGTTTGTACCCTGGAACGGTTACAACTATGAGGACGCCATTCTTATATCCGAGCGTGTAGTACGTGAAGACATGTTCACGTCTATCCATATCAAGGAGTATCAGATCGAGGTGCGCGAAACCAAGCTTGGTCCGGAACGCATTACCCGTGATATTCCCAATACTTCCGAGAAGAGCCTGGATAACCTGGATGCCGAGGGCATTATCCGCCAGGGCGCTAAAATCAAGGCCGGCGATATTCTGGTTGGTAAGGTAACGCCAAAGAGCGAGACCGAAACCACTCCGGAGTTCAAGCTGCTTAACTCTATCTTCGGCGAGAAAGCCAAAGACGTGCGCGACAGTTCACTGCGCGTGCCGCACGGTATCGAAGGTACCATCATTGACGTACAGCGCCTGAAGCGCTCCGCCAACGATGATCTTTCTCCCGGTGTGGAAGAAGTAGTAAAGGTTCTGATCGCTGCCAAGCGCAAGCTGAAGGAAGGCGACAAGATGGCCGGTCGCCACGGAAACAAGGGTATCGTTGCCCGCGTGCTGCCGATTGAGGAAATGCCGTATCTCGAAGACGGTACTCCGCTGGACATCTGCCTTAATCCGCTGGGCGTACCCAGCCGTATGAATATCGGCCAGATTATGGAAACCGAGCTCGGCTGGGCAGCCAGTACCCTCGGTGAGTGGTACAGCTGTCCGGTATTCCAGTCGCCCGATCAGGACATGATCGAGCAGAAGCTGCAGGATGCCGGGTTGCCGGCCGCCTGTAAATCCAATGTGCGCGACGGCAAGACTGGCGAATTCTTCCAGAATCCGGTAACGGTCGGCGTGGTTTACTTCATGAAACTTTCGCACCTTGTAGACGACAAGATGCATGCCCGTTCTACCGGTCCGTATTCGCTGGTAACTCAGCAGCCTCTGGGCGGTAAAGCCCAGTTCGGTGGTCAGCGTCTTGGTGAAATGGAAGTCTGGGCACTGGAAGCCTATGGTGCGGCCAATGTTCTGCAGGAGCTGCTTACCATAAAGTCCGATGATATGACCGGTCGCGCTAAAGTCTATGAATCTATCGTAAAGGGCGAGCCGCATACCGCAGCCGGTGTGCCGGAAGCCTTTAACGTAATGGTTCAGGAATTGCGCGGCCTGGCTCTGGATATGCGTATCTTTGACGCCAAAAACAAACAGATCGCCCTTACTGAACGCGACGAAGATCTGATTGCCAAACAGAGCAGCAACTTTTAAGGGGAGCCTACATGAGAGATATTCAGGACTTTGACAGTATAATGATTCGCCTCGCCAGCCCGGATCTGATCCGCAGCTGGAGTTATGGCGAAGTCAAGAAGCCCGAAACCATCAATTATCGCACCTTGCGCCCCGAGAAAGACGGTCTGTTCTGCGAGCGCATTTTCGGTACCACCAAAGAGTGGGAATGCTTCTGCGGAAAATTTAAATCGATACGTTATAAAGGTGTAATCTGCGATCGCTGCGGTGTCGAGGTTACCCACTTTAAGGTCCGGCGCGAGCGCATGGGCCACATCGAACTGGCCAGCCCAGTTTCGCATATCTGGTTTTACCGATCCGTTCCTTCGCGCATGGGTTTGCTGCTGGATCTTCCGGTGGCGGCTTTGCGTTCTGTTCTGTATTATGAAAAGTTCATTGTTATTGACGCCGGTGATACCGACCTCAAGAAGATGCAGCTGCTGACAGAGGAAGATTACAACGAAGCCCAGGATCGTTTTGGCGGTGCCTTCACCGCCGGTATGGGTGCCGAATCTATCCGCCAGCTGCTCGAAGGCATCGACCTTGACGAAATGGCCGCCGAGCTGCGGGCCAAGATGATCGAGAAGGGTGCCAAGAGCGACAAGCGTCTGCTTAAGCGTATCGAAATCGTCGAGAGCTTCCGCGGCTCCGGCAACCGTCCCGAGTGGATGATTCTGGACGCCATTCCGGTTATTCCGCCGGAACTGCGCCCGATGGTCCAGCTGGATGGTGGTCGCTTTGCAACCTCCGATCTGAATGATCTGTACCGCCGCGTCATCAACCGCAATAACCGTCTCCGCCGCCTGCAGGGTCTGAACGCTCCCGATATCATCATCCGCAATGAGAAGCGTATGTTGCAGGAAGCTGTAGATGCCCTGTTCGACAACAGCAAGAAAAAACGGGTTGTAAAAGGCGCTTCCAACCGTCCGCTTAAATCACTGTCCGACATGCTTAAGGGAAAGCAGGGGCGTTTCCGCCAGAACCTGCTGGGTAAGCGCGTGGACTACTCCGGTCGTTCGGTAATCGTGGTCGGTCCTGAACTCAAATTGCATCAGTGCGGTCTTCCAACCAAGATGGCTCTCGAGCTGTTCAAGCCCTTCATTATGAAGAAGCTGGTGGAGAAGGACGTAGTTTATAATATTAAAAAGGCCAAGATGTTGGTCGAGCAGGAGACTCCGGAAGTTTTCGCCGTTCTGGACGAAGTCGTCCGCGAACATCCGGTGATGCTCAACCGCGCGCCGACTCTGCACCGTCTGGGTATTCAGGCTTTTGAGCCGGTTCTGGTCGAAGGCAAAGCCATCAAGCTGCACCCGCTGGTATGTAAGGCCTTTAATGCCGACTTTGATGGTGACCAGATGGCCGTGCATGTGCCGCTTACTTCGGCCGCGCAGGCTGAATGCTGGACCCTGATGCTTTCCAGCCGGAACCTGCTGGACCCTGCCAACGGCAAGACCATCGTATATCCCTCGCAGGATATGGTATTGGGTATCTATTACCTGATGCGCGACAAGCCTAAAGCCAAAGGTGAAGGCAAGCGTTATACCGGTCCGGAAGAATGCTATATGGCTTGTGACCACGGGTCCTGCGACTGGGAAGCGTTGATTAAAGTTCCGGCACCCAAACGTCCGGTCTGGAGCAGTCTCGGGGTGGAGGATCAGGGAGCCAATGAAGGCACTCCTATCGTCACTACGCCGGCACGCCTCTTGTTCAATGAAGCGATGCCGCCGCAGGTGCCCTATATCAATTACTCGATGGGTGAAAAAGATATTCGTCAGCTCATCGAGTGGGTGCACCGCACTGAAGGTTCCTATATAACTGTTGTCATGCTCGATGCCATCAAAGATATGGGCTTTAAATATGCCACCTTCTTTGGTGCTACCATCGGTATGGATGATATTATTATCCCGGCCGAGAAATATACCATGATTGACGCTGCCAACACCAAGGTAAGCAACATCCAGGAACAGTATCTGGCCGGACATATTACCCAGGAAGAGCGCTATAACCAGGTTGTTGAAGTTTGGTCCAAGACCAACGAAGACGTAACTGCGGTTATGATGAAGAATCTGGAGCGTCATAAAGACGGCTTCAACAACATCTTCATGATGGCGCACTCCGGTGCCCGCGGTTCTAAAAACCAGATCCGTCAGCTTGCCGGTATGCGCGGTCTTATGGCCAAGCCGGGTGGTGACATTATCGAACTGCCGATCCGCTCCAACTTTAAGGAAGGCCTCTCGGTTATCGAGTTCTTTATCTCTACCAACGGTGCTCGTAAAGGTCTGGCCGATACCGCGCTTAAAACTGCCGACGCCGGTTATCTTACCCGTCGTCTGGTGGATATTGCCCAGGATGTGGTGGTCAATGAAGACGACTGTGGTACCATCAACGGTATCATGCAGATTGCCATCAAAGACGGTGAAGATATTATCGAGACGCTTAAAGAACGTATTGTCGGTCGCTATACGCTCGAACGCATCAAGCATCCTATCACCGACGAACTGATCATTGATGTAAATGAAGAAATTACCGAAGATTTGGCCACCAAAATCGAGCAGGCCGGTGTAGAGTCGGTTACCATCCGTACTGTATTAACCTGCGAAGCCCGGCACGGCGTCTGCCGCAAGTGCTACGGCCGGAACCTGGCCAGCGGCCGGACGGTGGAGATCGGCGAGGCTGTCGGTATTATTGCCGCTCAGTCCATCGGTCAGCCCGGTACCCAGCTTACCATGCGTACCTTCCATATTGGTGGTGCGGCAACCAAGGCCTCCGAAGAAAACCGCATCGCACTCAAGTATCCGGTTCTGGTTACCGCCATCGAAGGCCTGCATGTAATGCTGCCGAACGGCCATCAGCTGTTTACCCGCAAGGGTTACCTGACGACCTGCAAAGTGTTCGGCGAGTGGACCTTCGAGAAAGGTGACAAAACACTGATCGAAGACGGCCGCCGTATCCTTAAAGGTGACGAGTTGATCAAGCGCAAGAATGGTGAAGTTGTTGTTGCTACGGACATTTCCTACGCCCGCATCATCGGCAACCGTTTCCTCTCTATCGCCCAGGAGGCTCGCGCAGAAGTTCGAAACGGTTCGGAAATCCTGGCCGCCATCAATGATGTGGTGCCGGCCGGAGTTGCGCTGGCAACCTTCGACCCCTTCGCCGATCCTATCATCTCCGAGCATGACGGCTATGTCCGTTATGAAGATATTATTCCCGGGTCTACCTTGAAGGAAGAAATCAACGAGGATACCGGTAACGTCGAGAAGAAGATTACTGATTTTACCAGTGACCGAGATACCAAGCAGCCGCGTGTAGTAATTGCTGATGAAGCCGGAAACGAAATCATCACCTATCTGCTGCCGGGTGGCGCTTATCTTAATGTGGACGATGGCGAATCGATCAAGGCCGGCCGCATTCTGGCCAAAACCCTGAAAGAAGGCGCCCGGGCCATGGACATCGTAGGCGGTCTGCCGCGGGTAGGCGAGCTTTTTGAGGCCCGCAAGCCCAAGACTCCGACCGTTCTGGCTATGGTTTCCGGAAAAATATCAATCCGCGGTATCGTCAAGGGCAAGCGCGTCATCTTTGTCATGGATATTTTTGGCAAAGAGTACAAGCATCTTGTTCCGGTTGGACGCAGGCTGCTGGTACGCGATGGTGACTCTGTCGAGGCCGGCGATAAGCTGTGCGACGGCAATCCGAGCCCCCATGAGATTATGGCCATCTTGGGTGAACATGCCTGTCAGCGCTTTATCATGGATGAAGTTCAGCAGGTGTACCGTATCCAGGGTGTTGCCATCAACGACAAGCACATCGGCGTTATAGTACGTCAGATGATGAAAAAGGTTGAAATCGTCGCCCCCGGAGATACCCGCTTTATCTATGGTCAGCATATCGATAAGTACCGCTTCCATGAGGAAAACCGGCGCGTGTCGGCCGAAGGTGGTCAACCTTCGATCGCCCGTCCCTTGCTGATCGGTATTACCCGGGCTGCACTCAAGATTGACTCCTTCATCTCGGCCGCTTCTTTCCAGGAAACGACCAAGGTGCTGACCGATGCCGCTATTGCCGGTGCCGTGGATACTCTGCATGGCCTGAAGGAAAATGTGGCCATCGGTCACTTGATTCCTGCCGGTACCGGTATGCGTCAATATAAGGGCGTAAAACTTTCCGACGGTGACCATGACGATATCGACCTCTATGTTACCGAGATCATCGAACAGCGCAAAAAAGAACGCGAGATGGCCGCAATTCCCGAAGGTTTCGACCAGAACGGCTATGGCTATCAGGATGATATCGGCTTTGAAGAGGATACCACCTTCGAGAATGACGAAGGATTCAGTCCGGTAGACGAAGACGAATAAGCGTCCCCGGTTCAGTGTACCTGCCCGGTCCCTCATTGACACGGGCAGGCTGTTTTCTATATTGTATTGGCTCAGTGCGTCTATCCAACGCATTGTTAAGTTGCTCGTGTACCAAGATTTCGCCGGATCATGCTGAGTTCCGGTCCAAGTTAGGAGACTTAGGTTTCATGCCTACGATTAATCAGTTAGTCCGAATAGGTCGTAAACAGACCATTTGGAAGACAAAAAGCCCGGCTCTCGATGAGTGTCCGCAGAAACGCGGGGTGTGTACCCGTGTTATGACTGTTACGCCGAAGAAGCCGAACTCTGCTCTTCGCAAGGTCGCCCGTGTGCGCCTTTCCCATGGTGTGGAAGTAACAGCATACATTCCCGGCGTTGGCCACAACCTTCAGGAGCACTCTGTAGTCCTTATTCGCGGTGGACGCGTAAAGGACCTTCCCGGTGTTCGTTATCACATTATTCGCGGTGCCAAGGATACTCTTGGCGTAACCGGACGCAAGCGCTCACGCTCTAAGTACGGCGCCAAGCGGCCAAAGGCATAAGGGAGGCTAAACGTGGGTAGGAAAAAGAAGACTATCGACCGCGGCCATCAACCCGATGCCCGTTATAACAGCCTGGCTGTTACCAAATTTATCTGCCGCATGATGTGGGAGGGCAAGAAAAGCACTTGCTCAACCATCATGTATGATGCTCTTGCCAAATTACAGGAGAAATCCGGTACTCCGGCCCTCGAAGCATTCACCAAGGCTATGGAAAACGTAAAACCGATGGTGGAAGTTAAATCACGCCGTGTCGGTGGCGCCACTTATCAGGTGCCGATTGAAATCAGGGAAGCCCGCCGCGAGGCGCTGGCTATGCGCTGGCTTATTACTGCTGCCCGCAAACGTTCCGGCAAATCCATGGCTGATCGCCTGGCTGCCGAATTCTCTGATGCCTTCAATAATACCGGTACTGCGGTCAAAAAGCGGGAAGATACCCATCGTATGGCTGAAGCCAATAAGGCTTTCGCTCATTATCGCTGGTAATTCCTTTTCTGTTATGCCCTTGAGGGCCCGAGTCTGACGCAGTACTTGAAAAAGCTGTGTCTGTTTACTATAATAATGAGACTGGCGGAAAGCTGGTCTCTGTTTTCCGAAAACTAGTCTAGGAGGATACGAATGGCTAAAGAAAAGTTCGAGCGGAACAAAGTCCATATGAATGTTGGTACTATCGGCCACATTGACCATGGTAAGACCACGCTGAGCGCCGCTATTACAATGTACTGTGCCCATAAATTCGGCGACAAGGCTATGAGCTATGATCAGATTGACAATGCTCCCGAAGAAAAAGCACGTGGTATTACCATTAACACCCGTCACTTGGAATATCAGTCAGATAAACGCCATTATGCGCACATTGACTGCCCCGGCCATGCTGACTATATCAAGAACATGATCACCGGTGCCGCCCAGATGGACGGTTC